>CAYSSE010000797.1:0-1500 GCA_964433355.1 uncultured Desulfocicer sp. | reverse complement strand
CGGTTCTCTGGGGAAAGAGGACAAAGGACGCATCCCCTGTTTTACCCATGGCCATATTCACGGCAACAGGGGCAAGGATAAGCCCTATCACCATGATAACAGGCCCTGTCACCACCGGCGGCAGCACTTTTTTAATGATATCGCTTCCCTGCCACCGGATGAGAAAGCTTAAAAGCACATAAACAAAACCAGCGGCACACAAGCCACACATGGTACCGGGAATCCCCCAGGTTTTTACGCCATACATGATGGGGGGTAGAAAGGCAAAGGACGAGGCCAGGAAAATGGGAATTTTCCCCCGGGTCACCACCTGGAAAATCAGGGTACCGACTCCGGCGGTGAAAAGCGCCACATTGGGATTGAGCCCTGTTAAAAGCGGCACCAATACCAGGGCACCAAAGGCCACAAAAAGCATCTGGGCACCCAGAAGACAATCCTTGGGCCTGAAATCATACGTTGTTGATGAAATATGGTCCTGGGACATCACGCCTCCTATTTGGTTCCAAATATTTTGTCACCGGCATCACCAAGACCCGGCAGAATATACCCCACCTCGTTGAGACGCTCGTCAACAGCAGCCACATAAATATCCACATCTGGATGCTTTGCTTCCACCTTGGCAATCCCTTCCGGTGCGGCCACCAGAAAAAGGCCCATGATTTTAGTACAGCCAGCCTCCTTTAACAGATCAATGGTGGCAATGAGTGTTCCGCCGGTGGCCAGCATGGGATCCAAAATCAGAGCCGTTCTCTCCTCCATGGCACTGGCTGTTTTTACATAATATTGAACGGGTTGCAGGGTCTCCTCATTTCGGTAAAATCCCACGACACTCACTTTTGCTGAAGGAATCAGATCAATCACCCCGTCCATCATGCCAAGACCTGCCCGGAGAATGGGAACAATGGTTATTTTTTTACCCTTGATTTTTTCCACTTGAACATCCCCGGCCCATCCCTGGATGGTCTGGGTTTCGGTTTCAAGGCTTTTGGTGGCTTCATAGGTGAGAAGCCGTGCCACTTCTGAAGATAAATCTCTGAAATCTTTTGTGGAAACATCCTTTTCCCGCATCAGGCCCAACTTGTGCTTGATCAGGGGGTGATTCGCAACATGGACTGCCATGGAGATCCTCCTTGTGCTTATTTTGTAAGTTATATTAAAAAACGGTTAATGAGTTAATGGGGTTTGTGGGTTAATGGGTTAATGGAAATTCAAAGCCCACAGGCTTTCTTTTTTTATCAATGGATAAATCTTTTAAAGATAGAAAAAAATGACTGTTTTAGTCAAGTAAAATGATCAAAAATAAGCCATGTATTGAAATTTTTCCTATTTTGTGGTCAAACAGGCCCATGGATACATCCCCCTACATAAATGTGGCAGTGGCCCTGCCAGTGAACAACACCTATGTGTATAAAGTGCCGGATCATTTAAACTATGCAGCCGTTCCGGGCATGCGGGTACTGGTGCCCTTTGGCCGCCGCAGGATCACCGGATACATCCTTG
>CAYSSE010000796.1:0-1504 GCA_964433355.1 uncultured Desulfocicer sp. | reverse complement strand
TCTGCTGAGGGTGCTCGGAAGTTTTATTTTCTAATAAAACATACATGACTGTAAGCACCAGCCACAAAGAAAAATGAAACTCCAATTATTCCAGAATCTTGACCGGAGTTTCATATAAAAAAAAACAGAGAGATGAACGTAAATGAATATATTAATAATCGGGAATCCCATTGCCAGCGGAGGAGACGGTGAAAAGAGAATCCGTGAGCTTCAATGCATTCTTGAGAACCGGGGACATGTGGTGGAATCCTATCTTACACAATATGCCGGTGATGGGAGAAAGCGTATATCCCAGGTGACTTCGACGGTGGACAGGGTGGTGATCGTGGGGGGGGATGGGACAGTCAACGAAATCATCAATGGGATTCCCCATGGGTTTTCCACCCCTATCCTCCAGGTGCCCACGGGAAATGCAAATCTTTTGGCCCATGATCTTCATTTACCCCAATCGGCCATCAAGGTGGCAGATATCCTGGAAAAGGGCAAGGTGGTGATGGCAGATGTGGCAAAGATGAACACTGCTGCCTTTATCATGGTCGCCGGTGCTGGGTTTGATGCCCGGGTGACTGAAGAGGTTAAAAAAATAAGGCAGGGGAAATTAAGCAACTTAACCTATGTGCTGCCCATTTTTCGGGCCTTGAAAAATCCTGCCCATTCCCTGTTTGATGTGGTGGTGGATGGTACCAAACGTGCCCGGGGAGCCATGGTGCTTGTGTGCAATGTACGCAATTTTGGGGGAATTTGCGAAATTGCCTTTGATGCCAGTGTGGATACCGGACAGCTTGATATTGTTGTGTTTTCCCGCATTAATCTGTTGTCTTTACTCAAATACGGTATTTTTTCAAAATTCAGCCGGGTGACCCGGTTAAAAGGGGTAACATACCTGAAGGGAAAAACGGTTGACATTGATTCAAAAACACCCATACCCGTTGAGCTTGATGGTGATTTTAACGGATGGCATTCCCATGTATCCATCCAGTTGAACCCTGGGTGTGTTCCCCTTATGATCCCTTAAATCGGCATCCTTGATATTACCCCCAAAATAATTTACAGTTTTTGGGGAAAAAGTCCCTGCACATGGGGAATGTTTTAAAAAAGTGTAAAGTGGTTTTGAAGGATACCCATAAATCACTGATTTACAATGGGTAGCCTTTGCCTCTTTTGCCGGGGATGATAATGTACAACCATTATACCGGTAACAATGAGGAAGATGGACATGATTAACGCTGGGGTGAGGGGTTCTCCCAGAAGGCAAACCCCAAAGAAAACTCCGGAGATGGGCATGATAAAAATAAAGGTGTGCATGGCAGTGGCTCCAAATTTTTGGAGCATCAGATTCCAGGAAATAAATCCATATGCTGCTGTGACAAGTGACTGGTAGAGCATGGATAAAAAGATGGATCTATCTATAGTGCCGACCATGGGCGCGTCCCAGAACCATCCTGCCAGAAAAAAGAAGGGAATGGCGAAAAGCATGGGGTAGACTGTGACCTGAACGGCATGA
>CAYSSE010000795.1:0-1505 GCA_964433355.1 uncultured Desulfocicer sp. | reverse complement strand
CAGGGAACCGGTGCCGCAGCTGGGGGTAATCAGGGTTTGTTCCAATATTCTGGCCCGGTCAAGCCCCATGGATTCCAGCTGTTCAAGTTGCTGTAACCACATTGTATAAAGGGAATCTGTGGAAGCGCTGTCAATATATTCCGGGTTGGATGTGGGAACAATGCCCCAAGCCAGGATACCGCCGGTGTTGATAAATGTTTTTAACTCTTCTTTGTAGAGAATCAGGCGGTCAAAATAGGAAAAAGCATCAAAGTTAATGATGTCTGTACCCGATTCCAACGCCAGGGACCAGTCGCCATTGGCACAGATATGAATGCCGGCAACACCGCCCCCCAGATGAATGGCATCAATACAGGCCCCAAGGGATTCAATGATCTGCTCCCGTGTGATGCTGATATAGGTGGAAGATCCAAATCCCACCACTCCGGGTTCATCCAAAAAAATAATGGGGGGATTGGCACAGCCAAGTCGGGCGAGCTGCGATACCTGCCACAGGGCCTTCATGGCCACCTGTTTGGTGACAATATCCCGCATCTGCTCGTCATAAAAAAGCAGTTTGCCTGCCTGATCCTTCATACCAATACCCATGGTGATGGGCCCGGTGACCTGGCCTTTTACAGCCAAGGGGGCATGGGGAAGACCTGCAATGGTTTCCATGAACACTAAAAATCCCCGGGCGGTTTCCGCTGTCAGGGCAAACCGGGAGGACTCAATCAGGCCCGGATCTTCGATGATGGAAAGGTAGTCCTCATAAAATGATAACACCTCCTGATCAAAATCATCCCCTGCGGTGTTGATGTAAACATCTTTGTTATCCTTCCGGGTCAACCCGGGCATCCCCGGTGAAAATTGAATTACCATTCCTTCTTCCAAATGGCGGGGCAGTTGCACCCACAAAGGTATATCAGGGGTATGATCCAGCATGAGACGGGTGGCTTTAAGGTGATCTTCCATGGGAAGACTGCCCACCAGAAGGGGAAGGCAATTGGGTTTAAATCCTTGGGGGTAAACAGTATGTATCGGCATAAAAAATAACTCCTTGTGTGGGGCTTGGGTAATAGAGTGCAAGATCTTCTATACCAAATTCAGGGTTTGACCACAATATCGCAAATTTGCGTCATTTATATTTTGGGGGGATCAAAAAGTATAAGATGGGGTTAAGGAAGAAAATAAAAGGGGAACATCAAATTTAGTGTTTGATGTTCCCCGGCAAGTCTGGGTTTTTCATATTAAAACGTTACTTTCATTATTTCACTGTGTTTTAGTGGTGTTAAATTCTTAACCCTCAAGTTTAAATGATACCTTGAGTTTTACGCGATAGGCCACGATTCTGTTATCTTCCAGACGCATATCCATCATGACCACTTCTGCGACACGGATATCGCGCACACTGTTATCCACTGTCTTAATGGCGGTTTTGGCAGCATCTTCCCAGGATTTTTCGGACATTCCCACAACTTCGATAATTTTATATACACTGTTTTCCATAAGAATCTCCTTTTATA
>CAYSSE010000794.1:0-1507 GCA_964433355.1 uncultured Desulfocicer sp. | reverse complement strand
CCCTATTTTCCGAGAGCAGATACATTATAAAGGGGCAGAAATCTGAGGCGCTGATCAGGCAATTCTTTGTAAGCACCACTGTAAAAGACGATTCCTTCGGGGCAATTTGGAAATGTTTTCAACATGAGATGAAGGCTTTTCAAACTGCCACCGGCACCTGATTTAACCTCAACGGGATAGATTTTTCCATCACAAACCGTAAGAAAATCCACTTCAGCATTACTGCTTTTCGCCTCCCTGGACCAATAATAAATCTGTGTATCATTCAATGCCAGCAGTTCCTGGGCCACGAACTGCTCTGCCAGCTTTCCCCGGTAAATGGCAAGAAGATTTTCCTGTTTAAATTCCATCTCCACAGGGATCTGACACAATCGCTGGAGTAAACCGATATCCACCATGGCGGTTTTGAATTTTTTGGCATTGGCCGTGGCTCCCAGGGGCAGGCCGGATGGGTTGGCTGCCGGAATTTTCTGTACAAGCCGGGCTTTCATCAGCAACTCAAAGGCTTTTTTGTTGGTTGGGCTTGTGTGGCCCTGGTTCAACCGTGTATATTTGATCTGTTCTCCCACGGCTTGGGCCAGGTTTAAAAATACCGCATCCAGGCAGGTTGTATCCACCCGGGGGGTGTATTTGGCAAAATCGTCCCGGTATGAGTCCAAAATTTCCGATTGCACCTTAAATGCTTCAAGCATGGAGGCGGTGTCACACCAGGTTTGAACACATTCAGGCATGCCCCCCACAAAAAAATAATTTTTTAATTCCCCCAGGATCATCTGCTGGATCTGCGGAGAAACATTGGCCTGACTTTTCATGATATGGGCGGCCATGGGTTCCTTGCCCATGGCAATGAGATATTCGTGGAAGGTCATGGGATAGAGGTTGAGATATTGCAGACGTCCCACGGGAATGGAAATTTCTCCAAAAGCAAATTCCAGCAGAGAGCCTGCCGCAACCACATGAAGTTCAGGCATCTGTTCGTAAAAATAGCGAAGTGCCATGATCGCCCGGGGACATGCCTGGATTTCATCAAAGAAAACAAGGGTTTTACCGGGAATTATCCTTCCCACTGCAAGTTCGAGGTAACCCAGGAGTGTGTCAGGTTCCAGTGATCCTGAAAAATGAACATGAAGATCCCTTCTTTTTTCCAGGTCTATTTTGACAAAATGTTCAAATTCTCCGGCCAGCACATTTTCAACCAGCCATGTTTTGCCCACCTGCCGTGCACCCCTGATAATTAATGGCTTCCGGCGCTTGGCATCCTTCCAGGAGAGCAAGGCGGTTTCCTGCATTCTTTTCATTGTTTTGCCTTTTTTTGTGAGTGAAGGCGTGCTTGTCTAAAAGATATAGTGGTATTATGAAAATATCAATTTAAAAAGTCAAGGGTATTTATTATTTTTAAATTTAAAAATTCCAGAAATTGGTCATAACATCGGCCAGTCATCATAATTTGGTGGGCCGATGGTGTTATCACAGTCCCGCCAGGGCCGAGCTCCCATTTTAGCCAATC
>CAYSSE010000793.1:0-1520 GCA_964433355.1 uncultured Desulfocicer sp. | reverse complement strand
CCCCAAAGGAGAAAAGAATGTATTTCAAACAAATTACAGTTAAAGGCATGGGATGTCTCTCTTACCTTATCGGATGTCCCCAGGCCAAGGTTGCCTGTGTGGTGGATCCTAAACGGGATGTTCAGGTGTATATGGATCTGGCCCGACAAAACGGCATGGAAATTACACACATTTTTGAAACCCATGTCCACGCCGACCATGTTAGTGGAAACATGGAGCTTCGTTCCCGCACCGGGGCTGAGATCTGTTTCATGGAAGGCACCCCAGTTACCTTTAAACATACCCCGGTCACAGAGGGCCAGAAAATGAATTTTGGAAATGCCCGCCTGGAGTTTTTAAAAACACCGGGGCACACACCAGACTCCATGTCAATTCTGGTAACGGATTTAAGCCGCAGTGAAGATCCGTGGCTGGTACTCACCGGCGATTGCATGTTTGTGGGGGATATTGGCCGTCCGGATCTGGCAGGGGAAGATCTGCTGGCAGCACAAACCGCAAACCTGTACAACTCTCTTTATGAAAAATTGGGGAAACTCCCTGTGGAGTTGGAGGTCTATCCCGCCCATGGAGAGGGGTCTTTGTGCGGCAAAGGAATGAGCGCCAAACCCAGCTCCACCATTGGATTTGAAACCAAAAACAACCCGGTACTCAATTTAAGCCAGGATGAATTCACCGTTCAGATGCAGCAAACCTTCCCGGACAGGCCCAAAAGTTTCAGCCATATTATTAATACCAACAAAAATGGTGCCCCCTTACTGGAGCGCTGCCATATTGTAAGAGACCTGAGCCCCCAGCAGGTGAAAAAAGAGATGGAAAAAGGGGCAGTTGTTCTGGATACCCGGGACACAGCCGCTTTTGGTGGGGTTCATATTCCCGGTTCCATCAACATTGGGTTTGCTTTGCAAACCGCCAACTGGATCGGGATGGTCATTGACCCCAAGGATGAGTTGATCCTGATTGTGACAGATGAAGAAGCCTACGATGCCATGAGTGTGCAGCTACATCGCATTGGGTATGATAATATCATCGGATATCTTTATGGGGGAATTGCCGCCTGGCAGCAGTCTGGAAATGCCATTGAACAACTATGGCAAATTTCTTCCCAAAAATTGAAACAAAAACTGGACAACAAAAAATACAGTCATTTCTTTGATGTCCGCACCCCGGCTGAATGGGCCACGGGTCATATTGCCGGGGCAGAACATTTTCCATTGAATCGACTGCTCAAAGAATTTCCAGATTTTCCCAAGGATGAAGAGATTATTGTCACGTGTGCGGTGGGATACAGGGGTAACATTGCTGCAAGTTTTCTCCAGGGACAGGGGTATGAACATGTGCATAGCCTTGCGGGTGGGACGACGGCCTGGAGTAACAGCGCTATGCCTGTGATAAAATAAAAACAGGCTTCCCCAAAAAATATCTGAACAACCTGGCCCAGGGTCAGGTTGTTTAGCCCCCCCAATCCAGACCCTTTTTTGTTACTGTAAGTGCCTATATTGTAAGTTCTCAATAAATTTGGG
>CAYSSE010000792.1:0-1524 GCA_964433355.1 uncultured Desulfocicer sp. | reverse complement strand
ATATAGGCCCTGGAAACGATATTGTAGATTCAAATGTCAAGTCCTTGGGCGATGCAATGGAAGCCGTCAAAAACTGGCAAGCGAAATAGGGGACAAAAGGATTCGTCCGTCTTCCAGCTTAACATGTGGAAAATGCATGACACATTGAAAGACCGGGAAAAAGATCACAAAAATATAAGGAAGAAGATGGACGTAAAATTAATACTGGCACCGTTACAGGGCTATACCGATGCCGTTTTCAGAGAAATTTATACCAACCATTTTTCAGGCCTGGACGAAGCCTTGGCCCCCTTTGTATCCACCATGGGGGAGCAGCGCCTTAAACCCGCCCGAATCAAAGATCTTTTACCTGAAAACAATCCCAATCTTCCGGTGGTTCCCCAGATTTTGGGCAACGTGGGGGCAGATTTTATCTTTATGGCCCGGCACCTCACCCAATATGGATACGATACCATGAACTGGAACATGGGCTGTCCCCATTCCAAGATTGCCAAGAAAAAACGGGGATCCGGCATGCTGCCCTGGCCGGATATGGTGGATGCCCTTCTGGATGAGGTGTTTTCTGCCGGGGTGTGTAAACTGTCGGTGAAGGTGAGACTTGGTAGAAAGGATAAAGAGGAAATATTTAAGCTCCTGCCGGTGTTTGAAAAATATCCCCTGGAAGAGATCATTGTTCACCCCAGAACCGGGATACAGATGTACGAGGGGGATGCCGATATTGATGCCTTTGAACGGGTGACCCACCACACCGGGCACGCCCTTGTGTATAATGGTGATATCACCTCCCCGGATAAATTTCAGATGATTCAAGACAGATTTCCCAAGATACAAAAATTCATGATCGGCCGGGGAGTACTGGCGGATCCTTTTTTGCCAGCCAGGATCAAGGGTCTTTCCTGGGATCACGCCCAGGAGCTTGACATCATCAAGGCCTTCCACGATGAACTGTTTTACACCTACTCAGAAAAATTCTTCGGTCCTGTGCATGTCACAGGCCGCATGAAGGGATTCTGGGCCTATATCGGCTCCTCATTTAAAGACAGTCGAAAGCCGCTGAAAAAACTCTTGAAGGCCCGGGACAGAGACGCATACAAACAGGCGGCAGATGCCTATTTTGCCTCTTGTCCTCAGTATTTTCCCCAGCCTTAAAAATCATTAATCTGAAATTGTAAACAAATAGTAACAATATTGTACCTTTGATGACAGTGAAGCCAGTTGGTAAAACCATAGTAAAAAGAAAAGACATATAAAATGAAATCTATAGATACAATTGCTCCGGGCGCAAGGGTTGTAATCCGAGATGCGGAGTGGCTGGTACGAAAAGTTGATAGAACATCCACAGGCAGCAATTCCCGCTCACCATTTAACTACTTGATATTATTTGATATTTACTAAGATGGTTTCGTGAGCTTAAAAAGGTTAAATCTAACAATTATAGATAGTTATCCTGAATTTGACCGGGAATAGCTGCTGGTTCGGGGTCACCTACAAGGGAACTCAATTTCAGCAGATAGAAGAATTTCA
>CAYSSE010000791.1:0-1528 GCA_964433355.1 uncultured Desulfocicer sp. | reverse complement strand
ATCAACACAGAACCCCGGAAATTATTTGACCCGGATTCACAGGTGAAAGTATCTCCCACTGAACTCCCTTTTTTAAAATATGATTCATTCATTAATGCAGCAGACACGATTACATGCATCGTTGGCACCACTTGCACAGTAAAAAAACATTTTGGCCCCATACCGGATGAATTGAAAAATAGAATTAAATCAATCGTTAAAAATAGTGAAACGCTTTCATCACGATTTATTCAAGATATTTTAATGAGTGAGTGAGTGAGTGAGTGAGGGTAGAGTGGGAGGGGTAAGTCAACAACCCCTGAGCTAAAGACTCAGGGGTTTTTTTGCCGATTTTCTATAAACTAAAAACCTTACCTGACCTTTTTCCCCCGCTGGGCATTAATACTGGAATAACGCATGGATTTACGTGAATATGCACGTTCCTCTCTAACCTGAACCTTGTCAGAGAACTCATCCAGATAATTGGCTTCAGCGGCAAGCTCCTCATCATCATATTGTTCTGCAAGATCCCGCATCATGGGTGCTATGGCTTGTAAGGTTTGAGATGATCCCATATAATCTCCATTGTCTAATTGCTCAATTGCCTGGCGTTTAATCCTGGCGGCTTCTAATAATTTAACCACTTTTTGAACCTGGAAATCCTCTTTCCCATTTTCGCCTTCAATTTTTTCAACATATTCAATGGAAGCGGGCATTTTGATATTTTGCCTTGTATCATTGCCAATGAGGTTCCATTCAAGGTTGATTTTAAATATCCTGTGAATCCCCGCTTCTTTGGAAGGTAGTTGGGTTCGGATAATTATATCAAGCGGTTCTTCATCCACCAGGTTCGGTAAAATAAATTTATTCTCAAAATCTCTTTCAAAATCATTCATTACTTCCAGGATCTCAACGCCATTTTCAGGTTCAATTTCCATCATCACATTGCTGAAACGCTCCCGAACCAGACCTTCCATTTCTGTTTCAAATATTCTTTGAAAATCCTTTGCCGATTCAACAAACCAATTGTTCCCCCCACCTGATTGGGCCATTGGAACCAGCAGTTCTTCATTGAAATCATTGCCAACGCCAATGGTTGTGGTGGAAATACCATGTTCATGCAGCCCTTTTGCCTGGGTGACGATAACATCTGTGTTTGTTTCTCCTTCATTGGCAAGGCCGTCCGTTATCAGGATCACCCGATTCAACATTTTAGCATCCAAATGGCTGGCAACCTGTTTCCCTCCCTGAACCCAGGCCGGATGAAGCGCGGTGGTGCTTCTGGCCTCTATAGTGTTGATAACTGATTTTATCTTTGAACGGTTTTTGGGATGAACAGAGGGGACAATCACATCAATTTCATCATCAAAAATAGTCAGACTGAATCTGTCTGTTTCCAGCATTTGGTCCAGGCAATAGGAAGTGGCTTCTTTTGCTTTTTGGATTTTACTGCCACCCATGGAACCGGATCTGTCCAGAACTAACCCTAAATTTAATGGGGGTCTTTTTGTTTCATTACCGGATTTTGGTGCAAGTATTCGAACCAGAA
>CAYSSE010000790.1:0-1534 GCA_964433355.1 uncultured Desulfocicer sp. | reverse complement strand
GGGTGGGAGCAAAACTTCTGGAAGGATTGACGGCCCGGGCTGAGGATCACAAAATTTTTTCCATCATCAGCGAGGACAACACCGCCACCCAGAAAATTGCCATTCGTAACAAAACTCGTAAGGTGGTTACCTATTACAGTGAACAAATGGGGAAATCAGCAGGCATCTGGATGCCGGAATCCATGATTCAAGGATAGAGGAGAAAATCAAACATATGAACATCGGTATTATAACTGTCAATGATTTTTCATTTCATCCCACCATGCGGCTCACCCAGGCGGCAAAAAAAAGGGGATGTCACACCACTGTGATCAATCCTTACCAGATGTTGTCCGGCATTCAACGGGGCCAGTTTCACTATTCCATTAAAGACCTTCCCCAGACCCTGGATGTGGTGTTGCCCCGCCAGGGATCGCCCATGGGGGATTATGGCCTGGCACTGCTCCGGCAGTTCATGCACCTTGGCATCCCCCTGATAAATGGGCTTGAAGGCATCACCATTGCCAGAAATCAGTACATAACCCTTCAAACCCTGACCGCCGCAGGATTGCCGGTGCCGGACACCTTTTTCATCACGGCAGAAGAAGGCTTTCACCGGGCCGTTGAAAGTTTGGGCGGTTATCCAGTGATTATCAAGCGCATGGACGGTATGGGGGGAGACGGGGTCGCCATGGTCAGAACACACCATGAAATAGCGCCTCTATGCGACAAATTATTAGAAGGAAAAAAAGGAGCGGTGGTGCAGCGATTTATCCCACCGGATAATCGGAGGGATCTTCGCATTTTTGTGATAGGGCAACAGGTGGTTGGGGCCATGAGCCTAACCCCTAAAAAGGGCGAATTTAGAAGTAATTTTCACCTGGATGGTAAAGCCCGGGCCATTGAGCTACCCCGGGAATGGGAAGAAATGGCCATCAAAGCTGCCGGGGCATGTCATTTAGACATTGCCGGTGTGGATCTGATTGTGGCAGAGAACGGCACACCTTATATCATGGAGGTGAATTACTCCCCCTGCTTCAGGGGGCTTGAAGAAGTTACAGGGGTTGACGTTGCCGAAAAAATTATTGATTATGTACTCTTGTGTGTCAATTCTTAACAGCTTGGATGCATTCCCATTTCCACGGCATCATTAATAGCATTTTTTTATAAGAAAATAAAACTTCCGGGCAACCTCAGCAGAGCCCCCCCCGATGGGTAATAGGAACCGGCCAATTGTGCCGTCTACGGTTCCGGCCGGGCCCATTGCCCGTCGGGGGGGGGCGGCATGATACCATTTGGCTCCGCGTCTACGACCCAATATTCGTTATGTTCGTCAGGATATGCCCATTTATATGAAACAAAAGGTCAACAATGATTATATCCCAATTAAGCCAGACAAAAGACGAGACGTTCACCCAAATCAGTGCCAGGGTACAATTTGAGGAGAGCAATCAACCGGAAAAAACAATTTTCATCAAAACCCCCCATACCACAGGGGACAAGCTGTCTTTAAATCCCCACGCCTTTCTGGTGGGGTGCCTCATCCCGGCCATGC
>CAYSSE010000789.1:0-1537 GCA_964433355.1 uncultured Desulfocicer sp. | reverse complement strand
CATACACATAAAATGGCCAACCTTGGACAAAATGTCAACAACAAACCCAATGGGCGCATTCCCATTTTCTCGGCCCATCATATAACTGCCACGGGCAGACCGTATTCTGGCCTCGGCCTACCCACAACGAAGCATAAAAGAATGTTAGTCGTATCTACTCTTTCATATAAACCGGGGGCAATCTCATAATTTAGATTTTGAAGAATTGTATGATAAAAATGGTTTTTCAAAAACTCACCCTCAATAAAATCAATAAGTTATACTTATCCAAATTATACATTGATGATTTCGAGGGCACTATTTTGCAAAAATCTAAATTATTGAATTGCACCCTATAAACCCTTTGATTTTTAAATTTGTACAGAAAGTGGGACACACCCCAAATTCAGGGCATTTTTTTATAGTTCTGGCACCCCGGCAGGAATCAGACACACAAAAACCAAGGTATCCTCTCCCACGGTTCGGATCTGGTGATCCTGGTTTCCCGGTATCAGAACAGCCGTACCCGGGGAAACGTGGTTCCACTCACCTCCAAGAAAAACCTCACCTTCACCCGAATGGAAGAAAATTTCATGCTCCCACTCGTGGGCATGACGGGGGGTGTACCCTTCCTTTTCAAGTTCAAAGACCCGCATGCAAAAATTTTGTGCTCCATCGGCTTTTCCGATGACCACTCGACCCGCAACTCCCTTGGCCACGCCATTGTCAAATTGTGTGGGTTTGATGTCTTTGTAATGTGCTATTTTCATTTGTTTTTCTCCATGATTTTGGCATTGTTTGTTTTTAGAAAACAGACGCCCAAAAGTGCAACATACTTTTGGGAGTATCTATCCGAGCTTTTTTCCAAATTGGATTATACATGAAATTTCCTGGGATGGCAAAAATGGCATGTAAATTGCTTTGTGAATAATTAAGGTTTGTCTAAACAGAAACATTAAAATTGGAGGAGTGTAACATGAAAAAAATAGACAAAATATTGGTTTGCCTTGATCTGTCTGACTATTCTGAAGCCACTTTGGAAGGTGCTGTTACCATTTCTGGGAATACGGGTGCACAAATTCACATTATCAACGTCCTGAACCGCAGGGATGTCAGTGCTGCCACCATGATTCCCCCCTATTATACGGGAGTCATTGATGTTCCAAAGTTCGTAAAAGAGATCACAGAAAAACGGGAAAAAGAGATTAAAAAAATCATTGCAGATAAATTTTCTGATTTTAAACCGCCCATGATCATACATATGACAATGGGAACCCCCTTTGAAGAGATCCTTCACACCGCAGAAGAACAGAAGGTTGATATCATTGTCATGGGCAATAAGGGGAGAAGCAACCTTGCAAGAACATTGTTTGGATCCCAGGCTGAAAAGGTATTCAGACATTCTCACATACCGGTTTTCAGCATCAGAGATAAGCCACATAAAAGGTGACCAGGAGATCCCATTAAGGGGGGGGCATTCTCATGTTTCCGGTCGGAAAGTCAACTATAGTGCCGGTCACATGAGCTGATACTCGCTGAAAAATATTTTTTCAATCAA
>CAYSSE010000788.1:0-1540 GCA_964433355.1 uncultured Desulfocicer sp. | reverse complement strand
GCCTCGGCGTCATCATATTCCTGGTGGCTGACCCCGCCCATTTTAACCAGTTTGGTATACCGCTTTAATTTGGGTGCCACAGCTTTCAGATCTGCCCGGGCTTTGGCAAGGCTTGCTGCGGCAGAATCATATGCCGCTTGATAAGTGGCCGGGTCAATCTGATATAGTTGCTGTCCCTTTTCAACGTAGCTTCCCTCGGTAAAGAGGCGCTTTAAGATGATCCCGGATACTTGGGGCCGGATTTCGGCCACCTGGAAGGCGGATGTCCGGCCGGGTAAGTCACGGGTAAACACCACCGGTTCAGATTTTACGGTATAAACGTTTATCTCCACCGGAGGGGGCGGGGTGGCTTTTGGTTTTTCGATTTGGGCCTGGGCCATTGTGTCCTGGCCTGTGAACCAAAGGCCGCCAAGGGCGATAAGGGCGATGCCAATAACTCCTGAGAATAATTTTAGTTTCATGCGGTCTCCTGCGGTGTAAGTATCATTCGGTTCAAAAGACGGATGATATTTTGTTTTATTTTTTCCATATTTTGGGTGCTCTCTTCCCTGTACTGAATCATCTGAATGGGGCCTATTACCGTGCCGAAAATCATTGAAGCCATCACAAACGCATCAAGATTGACAAATACTCCTTTTTGAATTCCTTCTTCGCAGAGTCTGATCAGGGGATGGATGATAATTTCAAATTTCTCTTGATCGGCTTCAACTTGAGTCCTATGGCTTTGGATAAATTGACAATAAAGCGGGTAGACCTCCTGTAAATTAAACATTGATTCAACAAAGTCATGCAGTTTAGTTGTGGGCGATTTATCAGATTCAACTATGGTCAGATTTTGTTCAACTCTGGGAATAATAATGCTCTGGTGAACATAGTCGATCAGCTCTTTTTTATTTTTGAAATAGTTGTACAAGGTGCCCTTTGCCACCCCGCACTTTGCTGCAATCACATCCATGGTAACGGACTGTTCCTGGGAAATAAGATCCAGAACCGTTGTCGCGATCTCCTGTCTGAGCATATTGTCCAGCAACTCTTTTTTTCTGGAAATTTTAGACATGGGGCAAACTCCTTGCGTTTAAATACCGTGGGGTACTCCGGCCGACGGAGTATTCCCAAATCTATATGCATTGACTTTTTGGTCATAAAAATGACTCTTGAGTCATTAATTGACTGAGAAGTCAGCTTTATGACTGAATAGTTTTTAGCTGTCAACCTTTTTTTAAAAAACAATAACTTTTGGCATTTCACATTTTTTTCACATTATCTTCACGGCGGGTTCACACGCCTCGGTCTAATGTCCAAGGATGTTAAGCAAAAAGAAAAAGTATCTGAGGCGTGGGAAGGTGTCTCTCGACTGGATTCCCGTATGTTTCATAAAGTCTATTGGCCTTGTCTTGGAAACGGTTGGCCAGTATACTTGAGTCTATAACCTATACTCTGAAGGAGCCCATGACCATGACACCAAATATTAGATTGCTCATCATCGAGGATAATCCGGCCATCGTGGAAAACATGACCGATTTTCTGGAATCCAAAGGCT
>CAYSSE010000787.1:0-1541 GCA_964433355.1 uncultured Desulfocicer sp. | reverse complement strand
CCGCCTGGTGCAGGTATATTGGCATGGATTCAGACACATGTCTGGAATGGATGATTGAATATTGTACCCATGTTCTTTCTGTCTTATCCTCAAGTTCAAAATCCAGAATACGGCATAGTACAAAAGGAAATATCAAATATATTTACAAGTCTGAGGTTAAATTTGAGTGTACACGTGAGGAAAATCCTTTTAAGGCCCACTGTAGTTCCCAATGCCCGGTATACGAAGAAATGGCGCATGTTATTGAGGCGAGAAAAATGTCGGAGGATGTTCCTTATTATGAACGGGCGGTTGATTCGGAGATAGAAAACCAATTGCCTGAGTCTAAACCATCCATCAAAGAGATTTATAAGGAACAATTTGAAAAAGCATTGACTGTGATAAGCGATTGTTTAGATCAAGACCTTTCCAGGAAACGTATTGTAACTCTTTTGAATAAACGTGATTTTAAAACAAGAACTGGAAAGAAGTGGTCATATAGCACACTGGCAAATGAAATTAAGGAATTAAAATCAAACGGTTAAAGCGGTTTATTGCCATGTCTGTTTCTAAGTACCCGAGCATATATTCCTCAAAATAAAACTCATAAATATCAATGGTATACCTCTATGAAATACCAAAAAACATATGCATGGGTACTTATAAGTGGCTCTTGCCCCTTAAAAAAGGGGCATCTGGGACTTTACGATTATTTCTTTCGAACCACCTCAATGCGGAATCCATCGGGGTCTGTGACAAAATAAAAGCTTGCCTGGCCCTGGGTCAAACCCTTCAAGGGCGTCAATTCCAACCCCATTTGGGTGTGTCTCTGGTGTGAGCCTTCAAGATCATCCACAGATACCGCCAGATGGGAATATCCGTTGCCGATGACATAGGGTTCCTTCTGGTCATAGTTGTAAGTCAGCTCCAGCTCAAAGGGCAACCCGGCAGCGGTCAAGTAACTCAGGGTAAACTTGCCCTCGGGATAATCTTTTTTCCGTGATATCTCAAATCCAAATGCATCTTGATAAAATTTTTCCGATGCATCCAGGTTCATAACTCGATAACAAATGTGAATCATAGGATAATCCATAAGTAGCTCCTTTCATTGAATATAAGTTTATGGCACTGGCCAAATATTTACAGTACCAAGCCGAATATTTACATGGCATTGGGCACTGACAATGTGGTTAAAATCGTATTCAGGCCCGGAGTTATCAATTGGTAAGTAACACAGTTGCGTCGGATTCCTGACAACGCAATACCAGATCCTTAAGGGTTCTCTCTTTTAACCCTTCTGCCATAAAGGTGTCAACTTGTTGGCAGATGTCCATTGCCACGGTGGTGTGGGAATGGGGAGGAAGATGAGACCCAGCCTCACCGACATCACGCATTTTTGTAAATATTTCCGACAGGGTGAGCGTTTCCGGGGAACGTGCTGGTTGATAGGTGCATCGCTTCCCGGTGGTGCAGTGTTCTGATACAAAACCGATTTTTACAAGAAAATGAATGATCCGCCTGCAGAGCCGGGGGGGAATGCCCAGTGTATGTGAAAGCTGTTC
>CAYSSE010000786.1:0-1544 GCA_964433355.1 uncultured Desulfocicer sp. | reverse complement strand
ATGGAAACAGTCTATGTGGTTGAACCCGGGGCCTATCTCCAGAAAAGCGGCAATGCCTTGAACATCATGAAGGATAAACAGTTGCTCCAGGCCATTCCGGCAAAGGATCTGGAAAAATTGATCCTTGCCGGGTATGTTTCCATGAGCGGATCTGTGATGAATTTTCTGATCTCCAATCGGGTGGAAACGGTGTTTGTTACTCCAACGGGGAAGTTCCGGGCACGGTTGATGATTGATGAGCACAAACATGTGGCCTTGAGAAAGGCCCAGTACCTTAAATTATCGGAAGATGCCTTTGGCAGGAAAATCATGAAAGTACTGGTTCGGGGAAAATTGGATAACATGGCGGCCCTGATGCTACGACGGGCATCGGATTATCAGGATGATACTTTGAGAAATGCGGCCATTGGATTGAAGGCCCTGGCCAGAAATATGCAATCTGATTTGTCCCGGGATGCCATCAGGGGGATTGAAGGGGCTGGCAGCCGTATCTACTTTTCCGTGTTTAGCCGAATGATTCGTAATGAGGCTTTTTATTTTAAGGGACGCAATCGCCGCCCTCCCCTGGACCCAGTCAATGCATTGCTCTCCTTTGCTTATACCCTTCTGACCAATGAGGTGCTTTCAGCCATCAAAACCGTGGGTATGGACCCATCCTGGGGTCGCTCCACGAAATTAGTTATGGCAGGCCTTCCCTTGCATGTGATCTGGTGGAAGAATATAGAAGTATCATTGCCGATCGCCTGGTGTTAAAGCTGTTGAACCAGAAGATGGTCAAACCAGATGACTTTAGCTATCGAGAAAACATCCCCGGGTCTTTTGTGGATGAAACAGAAATGAAGCAGAAACGACCGGTGGAGATGAAACCCTATCTTTTGAAAGCGTTTCTGGCTGCCTATGAGGCCACCATGGGCGGCAAAAGGAACTACCGCCAGACCCTGCGGAACCAGGTGCGTCATTTTGCTGATTTTCTGCTCACTCCGGACAAGGGATATTTGCCGTTACGGTTTGGTTGATTTTTGGATAGCCTAAAAATAGGGATCAAAAATAGGGGGCTGTCCCCCTTTTTTTAATCCCGCCCCCCTCCCGGCAGTCAACGACCTCGGGCAGAGCCGGAGGCTTGTATTGTGAACCGCTCAAAGCGGTCTTAAAAGCGTGAACCACCTAAAGGTGGCAAGGCTATCTTAAACAATTCGTTTGTTGGGAATTAACTATTCTTGCCAATGGCAGTATTTGGCTTTGGCTTCATGCATCTCTAAAAACCTCATGATAATTGGTTCTAATGTACTGGATCAGCATTAATCATAGGTCAAGGGACATTTTCTTATGCAAACACCTAAATGTCGCTGTAGTATTATGACACTCCCGCAAATGTCAAACTTTGGGAGTCTCCCCGGCATAGCCGGGGGTTTACCATTATTAAATTAGCGCCCTTTGGGCGGGCTTTTTACAACCCGCTGATTTAACAGTTCATAAAATGGAAATTCCTATACTATGAACTTAGCGCCCTTTGGGCGGGCTTTTTACAACCCGTTGATTTAACA
>CAYSSE010000785.1:0-1545 GCA_964433355.1 uncultured Desulfocicer sp. | reverse complement strand
TTTATAAGAAAGTCTCACCAACACGCTGGAATTAAAAGACTTTCATTTTTCGTTGTGGCTGGTCTTACAGCCATGTATGTTTTTATATGAAAGAGTAGATACGTCTAACATTCTTTCATGTTTCATTGTGGGTAGGCCGGGGCCAGAATACGGTCTGCCCGTGGCAGTTATATAAGAGGAAACAATCAATGACATCAAAAGAAATAATACGATTAACCGAAAAGGTAAAGGCAGCCGGTTGAGCGGCCAAAATTGATCCAGGGGTACTGGATCGCGTTGTGGGGGGGCTTGTGGCAAAGGGCCATCCCGATCTTATTGTAGGGCTGGAAACCAGTGATGATGCCGGGGTATTCCGCATCACCAAAGACATTGCCTTAATCCAGACCCTGGATTTTTTGACTCCGGTGACAGATGATCCCTACGAGTTTGGACAGATTGCAGCGGCCAATTCGTTAAGTGATGTCTATGCCATGGGCGGCACCCCCTTGACAGCCATGAACATTGTCTGTTTTCCCACCGCAGATTTTGCTGAAGAGGTTCTCCAGCAGACCCTACAGGGAGGATTGGATAAAATCCATGAATCCGGGGCCACCCTGGTGGGGGGCCACAGTGTGGATGATCCTGAATTCAAATATGGGCTCTCCGTCACCGGTGTGGTTCATCCGGATCGGGTGCTCACCAACCATGGCATCCGCATCGGAGATCAGATCATTCTCACCAAACCTGTGGGAACCGGCATTGTGGCCACGGCACTAAAGGGCAAGCTTGCCGATGCTGACACCATCCGTACGATGGTAAAAATTATGTCTACTCTGAATCGAGACGCAGCTGAAGTCATGACCGGATTTGATGTGGGGGGGTGTACGGACGTCACCGGGTTTGGCCTGGCAGGGCATCTGCTGGAAATGGCCCAGGGTGGAAAAAAAGACATTGCGCTTTTCACCGCAGATGTGCCGATCATTGAAAATGCCGCAGACTGGGCAGCCATGGGGTTGGTACCTGCTGGTGCCTTTCGGAACCGCAGGTATTCTGAACCGGGCATGGTGATTCCCAAACAAATGGATAAAATTGTTCTGGATCTCATGTTTGATCCCCAGACATCCGGAGGGCTTCTTATCAGTGTGAAAAAAAAAGACGCCCGGGATTGTCTGTTGGCCATGCAGGATCGGGGCATTCCCGCAGCCCTGGTGGGAGAGGTAACCGGGGATCATAGTTGCGGCAGGGTGACCTTGACATAGATATGGCCTTGGAACCCGGCCCATATTTTTGTAAATATTCGGCCAGCACCCCATCTTCACTCATTTCGGCCTGCTCACATAGCAATAGTATGCTACGCAGTCCCAACTAAGCGAATATGGGGCACTGGCCAAACATTTACAGTACCAAGCCGAATATTCACATATTTTTTTTGACATTGACTTGATAAGAATCATGTGTTAGTTCCATTTAAATTCCCTTCCTGAATCTATGGGCAAAGGGTGACGGGTGCTCAGGCGTATTTTTGCTTGACATTTTTTGGGTTATTTGACAATAACCCACATGAAA
>CAYSSE010000784.1:0-1550 GCA_964433355.1 uncultured Desulfocicer sp. | reverse complement strand
AATGGATAGTGTCACGATTAACGGCCACGGCCGAGGCGGTACACCAGGGCATTGAGACCTTTAAGTTCAATGAAGCGGCCAGTGCTGCGTACCAGTTTACCTGGCACGAGTTTTGTGACTGGTATGTGGAGGCAGCCAAACCAGCCCTCTATGGTAAGGAAGGGGAAAAACGATGCAAGGTGGTAAAGGCGGTCATTACCGAGGTGTTGAAAAACACATTGGTCATGCTCCACCCCTTTATGCCCTTTGTCACCGAGGAGATCTGGGAGAAACTTCCCACCACATCAGGCTCCATCATGTCTGCCCGGTTTCCCGGGGTTGATGAAAATGCCCTTTTGGTCAGAGACGAAACGGTGGAAGCGGACATGGCCCATGTATTTGGTGTGATTTCCGGTATCCGGAACATCCGAAGTACCATGAATATTCCCCCATCCATGCTGCTGGGTGTGAATATGCAGACCATGGATGCCCATGAGCGGCGGATCATTGAAGAAAACCATGCCATGATCGAAAACTTGGCAAGGCTGGATTCCCTTGGGGTGACAGATCCCGGGGAAGCTCCCCCCTCCTCTGCCACGGCTGTGGTGAATGGCACCTCCATCTATGTCTCCCTCATGGGGGTCATTGATTTTGACAAAGAGGCGGCCCGTCTGGACAAAGAAATTGCCAAGGTAACCAAAGAGCTGGTTGCCGTGTCCAAACGCCTGAACAATGAGAGTTTTCTTGAAAAAGCCCCGGAAGATGTGGTGGAAAAGGTCAAAACAATCCAACGTGGTCTCGAAGAAAAAAATGATAAGCTCAAGGAAAACCTGGAGCGAATCAATAAAATAGCCGGATAAACGGGGTTTGGCTTTTAACTTTAGCCATTGGAATTGCAATTTAAGAGGTGGACAGGGATATCAGTTTATCCCTGTCCGCCTTTTTGGTTTGAAGTTCAGGCATCCTTCATATCATCCCAAAAGTACTTTACACTTTTTAAAGGATCAGCATCTTAAAAATGGCCACTCAGCTTGTGAAAGTGTAAAGCAGGAATGAAGGATGCCGAAGTTCAGACCTGAAATCAGTTTGCAAAAAGAGCAGAGGTTTGCATCCTCCTTGACACAAATTCAAGCACCTGTTAAAAATATAATTTGATGCAAAATTAGCATTTCAAAATTCGACATCCTTCAAAAGTAATTTACACTTTCTTTGAACATTTCCATTTGCAGGGGCTTTTTTCAAAAAACTGTAAAGTACTTTTGAGGTCATATGAAGGATGCCCAAAATTCGTTAAAATTTTTTGTTTTATTGTTGAAGTTCCAGTGTCAAACTTTCATTGACACAAACCCCAATAATATCAATGTTTTGTTTGAGGTTAATTTGTCTGTAAAGATAGAAAATATTAGAAATTTCAGTATTATTGCCCACATTGACCATGGTAAATCCACCCTGTCCGATCGCCTGATTCAACTGGCAGGGGTTGTCTCCGATCGAGACTTCAAGGATCAGATGTTGGATTCCATGGACATCGAACGGGAACGGGGAATCACCATTAAAAGCCAGACGGTGAG
>CAYSSE010000783.1:0-1551 GCA_964433355.1 uncultured Desulfocicer sp. | reverse complement strand
AAAACATAACGGCTTTTTAAAAAGCCGCTATCCCTTTAGGGTAGCGGTAGTTTACGGTTCTTTTTTGATCCTTTTGTCATATGTCAGCCATTTTCCTGAACTGTGCCTCATCTAAAATGGTAACCCACAGGGCCTGGGCCTTGGTAAGCTTACTTCCAGCAGATGCCCCTGCCACAAGGAAATCGGTTTTAGAACTGATGCTGGAGGTGACCTTTGCACCCAGGGCTTGCAGGATTTTTTTGGCATCGCTCCGGGTCATCTCCTCCAAGCTGCCGGTGAGCACCACGGTTTTACCCATGAATGGGCTTGGGGCAGCCGTGCCCATCTCCTGGGGTACGCTTTCTTCTGGAGTGTCCATGATGCTCACTCCATTGGCTAAAAGTTGCTCAATGACCTGCCGGTTATCTGGATTTTTAAAAAAATCATGCACTGCCGCAGCTGTTTTGGGTCCCATGCCGTCAATGGATTCCAGATCCACTTTTGATGCGGCCATGATCCCTTCAAGGGTTTTAAATTGCCGGGCCAGGAGAAGGGCTGCATTTTCTCCGGTGTGATCAATGCCAAGGGCAAACACAAATTTGGGAAGGGCAATGGTAGATGCCAATTCTAAGGCATTGACAATGTTGGTGGCAGATTTGTCACCCATGCGATCCATGGCAGACAGCTCAGGCTTTTCCAGGGTAAACAGATCGGCAAAGGAAGAGATAACCTTGCGCTCCACCAATTGTTCCACCAGTTTTTTGCCCAGGCCATCCACATCAAAGGCCCCTTTGGAGACAAAATGTTTCATGCGCTCTTTTATCTGGGCACTACAGGAGACATTGATGCATTTAATGGCAGATTCATCTGCCAGCCGTAACACAGGGCTATGGCACACCGGGCAGGTGTCTGGCATGATAAAGGGAGTTTCATCCCCTGTGCGGCGGGATGCCAGTACCTTTACCACCTTGGGAATCACATCTCCGGCACGGATCACCACCACATGATCTCCCACCCTGACATCCTTGCGGCTGATTTCATCGGCATTGTGCAAGGTGGCCCGGGATACGGTGACTCCGGCAATGGCAACGGGTTCAAGGATTGCCACCGGGGTAAGGGTTCCGGTGCGGCCCACCTGGACTATAATATCATTAACCTCAGTGGTGGCTTCTTCCGCAGGAAATTTATAGGCAATGGCCCACCGGGGGCTCCGGGTCTTCACCCCCAGCTCTTCCTGGTATTTGATGTCATCCACCTTCATCACCATGCCGTCGATCTCATAGGCAAGGGTGTGGCGCATGGCTTCAAGTTTCCGGTAATAAGATAGCACCTCTTGGATAGACAGCCCCTGCTTTACCAGGGGGTTTACGGGAAATCCCATGGTTTTAAGGGTGGCAAGCATCCCGCCATGGGAGTCAAATTTAATCCCCTGACAAAGCCCTGTGCCATAGACATAAATAGAAAGGGGCCGGGAAGCGGTGATCCTGGAATCCAGTTGCCTAAGCGAACCAGCCGCCGCGTTGCGGGGGTTGGCAAACAGATAGAGATCTTTTTTAAGGCGCTGGCGATTGA
>CAYSSE010000782.1:0-1567 GCA_964433355.1 uncultured Desulfocicer sp. | reverse complement strand
GGGTATCATTGGCCATCTTTAAAAGCTCTTTTTCATCCTTGTAGGTGATGATGGGGGCCACAGGTCCAAAGGTTTCTTCTCGGTAAATCAACATTTCAGGGGTGACATTATCCAGAATGGTGGGAGCATAGAAGTGCCCCTTGTTAAGATTGTCTTCCATGAGTCTGAAACCACCTGTGACAAGATCAGCGCCTTTTTTCACAGCATCCTTCACCTGGTTATCCACCTTTTCAATGGCAATATCATTGACCAGGGGACCAATACTGACACCTGCCTCAGTTCCGGGGCCAGCTTTCATCTTTGATACCCGGGTTGACAACTCCTTTAAAAATGGTGCTTTCATGCTTTCATGAACAAAAATTCGGTTGGGACTGATGCAGGCCTGGCCGGTGTTTAAGAATTTTAACAGAGAAAGTCCCTTGGCCGCATGGATCGGATCAGCATCTTTGCAAACAATAAAAGGGGCATGCCCTCCCAGTTCCAGGGAGACCCGTTTCATCTGATCTGCTGCTCCCCGGGCCAGCATTTTCCCCACCCTGGTGGAGCCGGTGAAGGTCAATTTACGGACCCTTTCATCGGTCATAAACACCTCTCCCACAGGGCTGGGATCCTTGGCTGTTACCAGATTGGCCACACCCGGGGGAAGGCCCGCCTTTTCAAGCAGTTTGAACACCTCAATGGCGCAAAGGGGGGTGGCCTCGGCGGGTTTGAGCACAATGGTACACCCTGCTGCCAGGGCAGGGGCCACCTTTCTTGTGATCATGGAAACCGGATAGTTCCAGGGAGTAATGGCCCCCACCACGCCCACGGGTTGCTTTAACACCATGAAACGTTGATCTGATCGGGCAGAGGGGATGGTTCTGCCATATACTCGTTTGGCCTCTTCGGCAAACCACAGCAGAAAATCGGCCCCGTATTTTACTTCGTTCCGGGCAGCTTTAATGGGTTTTCCCTGCTCCTGGGTCATGGTCTGGGCCAGGTGTTCCAGGTTGTCCATCATCAGTCCATGGGCCTGGTAAAGAAAATCCGAGCGCTGGTAGGCTGTCTGGGTGGACCATTTGTCAAAGGCATCATGGGCAGCCGCCACGGCCAGACGCGCTTCTTTTTCTCCACCATCTGGAACCGTGGCAATGGTTTCTCCCGTGGCGGGATTTAATACGGTAAATGTGTTTCCTGTCTCTGCGTTTTTCCATTGGCCGTTGATGAACATAATCACTCCTTTGAATTTTGTGACTCGTAGATGCTGTAGCCATTTTTTGGCATAATGGCGAAAATTTATCAAGTGTGTTGTGTGTTCTTTATTTTCAATCCATCCATTTTTTGACTTCATTTTTTTAAAGAAGAGGGATAAAAAGACATAAGATTCTATATTTAAAAACAGAATTCGTCTTACCCCAGAGAGATTATTTGACCATTGACCTTCTTTTCAGTATATCATTAGATGTGATCTGAAAATGTGATCTGAAAATCAGTCAATTGGGTTAGTCGATTTAGCAGGTAGGCAGATTGGCTTGTTTTTTTTATAAGAAAGTCTCACCAACACGCTGGAATTAAAAGACTTTCATTT
>CAYSSE010000781.1:0-1568 GCA_964433355.1 uncultured Desulfocicer sp. | reverse complement strand
AGCAACAAAAATAATATTACCTTGAAAACAACCTTTGAATTTCATTCCCAGGAAGGTCAAACCAATGAAATCCAATGGGAATTTGTGTTCAATCCGGTCATTAAAGAGGAAAAAATTTATATCCGGAGCGAAAAAGTAATCAATCTCACCACCACTGAGTTGCTCCTCAGGGTCAATTCCCAGGGCATTATGAGATATAATGCGAAAAAAAAAGAACGGGAATTGATCCCTCCACTGAACCTTGCCGGATCATTTATCAAAAACGTTGATGAATCAAAGGATATATCAACCTATCCATTCCTTGTGCAAATCAAAAAATTTTTTCTTGAATCAGACGCATTTGACCTGCTGTTACCGGGAAAATTATCCCAGAGCAGCCGCGGCAAAGTGAATAGCATCGGCTACAACGGTGAGAAAATAGCTGCATTTATCCATGGCTTGAACCAGAACCAGAAGAAGCGAGTGGAAGACAGATTAAAAAGATATTCCGGATTTGTATCCACTGTTCAAACTCAGCAAAAAAACAAGAAATTGGGCTGGGTAAATTTATCCGTTTTAGAACATTTTACTAACCACCAGACCCACATAAAATCAGAGCAATTGAGTGATGGCATCCTCCGCATCATTGCGATTGCCTCCATTGCTGAAATTTCTGACAAACGGGAATGATTCTGCTGGAAGAGATAGAAAACGGCATCAACCCACATATTGTGGAGACCTTAAGCCGTGATCTCAAAGACATTGTGGAAAAGGGACGGCGCCAGTTGGTTCTCACCACTCACAACTCTGTCCTTTTGGACTATTTCCCTGAGGATAGCATTATTTTTATGTGGCGGGATGAAGAAGGCTCTGTGAAATGCAGCGATATGTTTGCCCAAAGTGCCATCAGTGAATACCTGGAGTACATGCACCCCGGTGAAGTCTGGCTCAACCTGGATACAACGGATATTATCAACAAGCTTGCCGGGAAAAATCATGACTGAAACAGTTTTGCTACTGGGAGAGGGATCAACGGATTATGGTATCCCCGGAAAATATTCGGAGGAATGGAAAGAGGGGCCTGTACAACCATTGGTCCGAAAATCCGTCAATAAAAAATTATCCTTTGAGTGCATATTAAAGAACGATCTCAAAGAAATCAAACTGCAAGGAAAACGCCCCCACATCAAAGAAAAACCAGGGATTGCAGCCCTGAAACTCTGTCTGTATGCAAAAAAGCACAAATACAATAAAGTTATTCTTTTTTCCGATGCAGATAGAGAGCAGGGAACAAAAAACACCCTTGGAGAAGCCAAAAAACGTTTTGAAAAAGTATACCAAACTATTTCCGAAAGCGCGGCACCTGTGACGAAAACTGGCGGAATTATCTTTGTCCCCATGGTTGCATTAAAGATGATTGAAAGTTGGCTTATGGCCGATGAGAAGGCATATAAAAAATGCTATGGCAAAGAACCTGTTACCCCTCCATTACCCTCCAAGCCGGAATTTGTCTGGGGCAAAAAAAAGGACGGGGACAGCAACTATCCAAAGAATTATTTAAAACGGGTCTTGAATCAGTTTAACGAGAA
>CAYSSE010000780.1:0-1568 GCA_964433355.1 uncultured Desulfocicer sp. | reverse complement strand
ATAACCCGGGATCAGCTAAAAAGAGAAGAATTCATTGAAGAGGTCTGGAAATGGAAGGAACACTCCGGTGGGGCCATCATCAATCAGCTCAAACGATTGGGGGCCTCCTGTGACTGGGATCGGGAGCGGTTCACCATGGACGAGGGCTTGTCCGATGCCGTTAGAAAGGTGTTTGTAAGGCTCTATAAAGAAGAGCTCATCTACCAGGGACTGTATATCATCAACTGGTGTCCCCGGTGCAAAACTGCCCTGTCTGACCTTGAAGTGGAGCATGAGGAACAGGACAGCTTTCTTTATCACATCCGTTATCCCTTTGAAAATGGAAAGGGCGGACTGGTTGTGGCCACCACCCGGCCGGAAACCATGTTCGGAGATACGGCAGTGGCCCTGAATCCCAACGATCAACGATATCAGGATCTCACTGAAACCCGGGTGTGTCTGCCCCTCACAGATCGTAAAATTCCCATTATCCGGGATGACTATGTGGACACCGAATTTGGCACCGGGGCCTTAAAAGTAACTCCGGCCCATGATCCCAACGATTTTCATCTGGGTAATCGCCACAACCTGGAAAGTATCAAGGTCATTGACGATGATGGCAACATGACCGATGGGGCAGGGCGGTTTGAGGGTCAGGATCGATTCCAATGCCGTAAAGAAGCCCTTGCTGCCCTGGAGGCTGAAGGGCTTCTGGTGAAAAAAGAACCCCTGAAAAATTCCGTGGGCCATTGCTACCGCTGCAAAACCGTGGTGGAGCCCTCCCTTTCCAAACAATGGTTTGTAAAGGTGGCTCCCCTGGCCAAGGAGGCAAGTGATGCCGTCAGGGAAGGGAAAACCCGTATTATCCCTGAAAACTGGTCCAAAACTTATTTTGAGTGGATGGATAATATCCAGGATTGGTGCATCTCCCGGCAAATCTGGTGGGGACATCGCATTCCGGTGTGGACTTGCCAGACCTGTGGCAAAATAATGGTGGAAGAGATTGATCCCACGGCCTGTGATGGCTGCGGTTCCACAGAAATTCTTCAGGAAACCGACGTGCTGGACACTTGGTTCAGTAGTGCCTTGTGGCCTTTTTCCACCATGGGATGGCCCGACCAAACAGAGCTTTTAAAAACCTTTTATCCCACCAATGCATTGGTCACCGGGTTTGATATTCTCTTTTTCTGGGTGGCCCGGATGATGATGATGGGGATTCATTTTATGGGTGAAGTGCCCTTTAAAGAGGTTTACATCCATGCCCTGGTTCGGGACGAGCACGGCAAGAAAATGAGTAAGTCCAAGGGCAACGTCATTGATCCATTAAAGGTAATTGACCAGTATGGTGCCGATGCGTTCAGGTTCACCCTGGCCGCCTTTGCCGCCCAGGGACGGGATGTGAAGATGTCCGAAGATCGGGTGGAGGGATATCGCAATTTTGTGAATAAATTATGGAATGCGGCCCGGTTTACCCTGATGCACCTGGAAAAAGGCCCGGGTGAAATGGATGTGGCGTATCTGTCTTTACCGGAAAAATGGATAGTGTCACGATTAACGGCCACGGCCGAGGCGGTACACCAGGGCATTGA
>CAYSSE010000779.1:0-1569 GCA_964433355.1 uncultured Desulfocicer sp. | reverse complement strand
GAATATTTACTCGTTTGAAACGATACCCATCGCTTATTAAGGGAGTTAGTGGATGAGCCTTTTGACTGCCACAAAAATTGGAAAGAGATTTGGAGGCGTAATTGCCTTAAATGATGTCAGCCTCACCGTTGACACAGGAGAAATTGTTGGGATGATCGGTCCCAATGGATCTGGAAAAACCACTTTTATAAATAATTTATCAGGTATCTATTCCCCCACCACCGGGAACTTTATTTTTAACGGTGAAGATATCACTGGCCTTGAAGCCCATCACATCACAAACAAGGGAATTTCAAGAACCTTTCAAAATCTGAGGGTATTTCCCAACATTACAGTCCTGGAAAATATTCTCATTGGACTCCATTGCCGCATAGAGACCTCTTTGTGGGATGTTTACGTCCGTTTTATGCGAACAAGAAAGATAGAAGCCCAGGCCCGGGAAAAGGCCATGGCTGTCCTGGAAACCGCCAACATGACAGCGGTGCATGGCAAATTGGTTAAAAACCTGCCCTATGGTAAACAGCGCTTGGTTGAAGTGTGTCGTGCCATTGTATCAGGCCCCCAACTACTGCTCCTGGATGAACCCTGTGCCGGTATGAACCCCAATGAGATGGATGCCCTGGCCGATTATATCAAAATTGTGCAACAAAACGGCATCACCGTTTTTGTCATTGAGCATAATATGCGGTTCATCATGTCCGTGGCAGAACGACTTATTGTATTGGCAAACGGTTCCAAATTCACCGAAGGAACCCCTACACAAATTCAGAATGATAAAAAGGTCCAAGCGATTTACCTTGGCGATGAAGGAGATCTTTAATGCTGACAGTTAAATCCCTGGAATCTGGATATGGAAAAATCAAAGCGCTTTTTGGGATAGATCTTGAGATTAAACCCGGCGAAATTGTGGCTCTTATTGGTGCCAATGGTGCGGGGAAAACCACCTTTCTCAAGACGGTTTCCGGTTTAATAAAGGTTACCGGGGGGAGCATTTCCTTTTTGGGCCAACCATTGAATAATCTTCCCCCGGAAAAAATCGTTCACATGGGTATTTCCCACGTGCCCGAGGGACGAATGGTTTTCACCCAGCGCTCGGTGGAGACTAATTTACAAATGGGAGCCTTTGGACGAAAAGATAAACGAGCAATTCGCCAGGACATGGAAAAATACTATGACTTATTTCCCATTCTGGGGAATCGCAGAAAGCAAAAGGCAGGCACCCTAAGCGGTGGAGAACAGCAGATGGTAGCCATTGCAAGGGGATTGATGAAGCGTCCCAAATTACTGTTTCTTGACGAACCCTCCATGGGGCTGGCGCCATTGCTGGTAAATCAAATATTTAAAACCATCAAGGAACTGAATAAAACCGGTTTATCGATTCTGCTGGTGGAGCAAAATGTTAAAAAAGCCTTAAAAATAACCCAGCGGGCCTATGTGATTGAACTGGGAAAAATTGTTCACCAGGGGAAATCATCAGATTTACTTAACTCCGATGAGATCCGGAAAAGTTATCTGGGAGAGACATAAACCATCGGTTCGACCATTTTTTTATAACAGATTGAATTTATT
>CAYSSE010000778.1:0-1570 GCA_964433355.1 uncultured Desulfocicer sp. | reverse complement strand
TTCATATAAATCATGGGGAGAATACTGCTGGGGATAAGACAGAAAATTCAGCCAGGGCTCTTTGCGTGGTGGAACGGGGCCTGGATGAAGGCTCCACCATTGTTTTGCCAGAAATGTCCTTTGAGGTTTTGACCAATCAACCGGTGAGTTTTAATATGTTCAGCTCAAGCTTCAGATCCGGTGATAAAAGTGGGGATGTGGTTCAGGTGGATGATACCCTCACTGCCATGACCCCGCTCCAGACGGTGATTCGGTTTGGAAAACGGGATGAAAAACGTCGTATTCCAGTAACCATAGAGCCGGAGTACACGGAGCTTGGAACCCTTGCCATGTGGTGCCGCTCCAGTATCAGTTCCCATCGGTGGAGACTTCAGTTTCAACTGCGGGATGTTCAGGGGGGGGCGGAAACCCGGGAGACCGAGGTGTTTGATGAGGAGCGGGTTGCCCGGGCACTGGAAGCTGTAGAAGCTGCATTTTCTAATAAAGAAGACATCAACAAAGTTCAACAGATTACCAAATCCATTGAAACCATCCTTGGTCAGAAAAAGGGACTCTGGCCCCTGTCTCTTTTGCGACGCATGGCCGATGCCCTTATTGAGGGTTCCGAAGCCCGGAAATTCAGCCCGACCCATGAGGTGAAATGGCTTAATTTAACGGGATTTTGCATTCGACCGGGCTTTGGGGATGCCTTTGATGAAGAGCGGGTGAGGAAATTGTGGAAAGTTTATCTGGGTGGGGTCACCTTTCCTAAATCCAGACAAAACACCGTTGACTGGTGGGTTTTTTGTAGACGCATTGCCGGGGGACTTACTGCGGGTCAGCAACGCCAGTTTTTTCAAGACATCTCTTCCATTCTGGTTTCAGAGGGGAACGCCAAAAAGAAATTACCACCCCAGGAATTGACGGAAATGTGGATGGCGGCTGCCAATATGGAACGTCTTTTGGTAAAAGATAAAGTTGTACTGGGCAGAAAATTACTCAACGGCATGAGACCTGCCAAAACCCCCCGGCAGCATCTATGGGCTGCCTCCCGATTAGGTGCCAGGGAGTTGCTCTACGGATCGGTGGATCGGGTGGTACCGTCCCGGGAGGTGGGCGCATGGGTGAAAAAATTAATGAAGATGTCCTGGCAGCAGAAAGGGCCGGTGGTGTCGGCGGTGGCCCAGATGGTCAGAAAGACCGATGACCGCACCCGGGATGTGTCTGTGGAAATTATCGATGCGGTTCTCCCATGGCTTGATACCATGGGCGCAGGAAGAGAGATGCTTGTCATGGTAAAGCAGGCAACCCCCATTGAATCCAGGGAAGAAAGCCAAATTTATGGGGAGAGCCTGCCCCAGGGGCTGATATTAACCGGTTAATTCAAACGGTTGTATAAAATATTTTTATTGTGTAAAAAAAGGTTTGACAAGCGTTAAATATTCATGTAGTTTCATTGAGTCTTCTTGAGACGGAAACTTTGTTCAAACAGAGCGGCTTTTCTCAAAAAGATTTTTTGTTTTAAGAAATTAAAAGTTTGATCTTTGAAAACTGGTTAGTGAATGAATTGAGTAAAGAGATGTTTTAAGTG
>CAYSSE010000777.1:0-1570 GCA_964433355.1 uncultured Desulfocicer sp. | reverse complement strand
TTGATTGAAAAAATATTTTTCAGCGAGTATCAGCTCATGTGACCGGCACTATAGTGTGAAAACTCATATCCACAGATGCATAAACACTGAAGATTGCACGCGGCAATCATATTCCAATCACACTAATCCACGAAGAGCCCATTTTATGAGCCGACTTTTTACAGGCCCATCAAATGATAGAATTTCTTTACTTTGGCGAGGATTTTGGTTATATACACTAGTTTCAAACAGAGAGTTATTCGCTGCCTGGCAGCGATATTTCAGAATACTGAACATATCACACAATGCCAGCAATGAATAAAAAATGCCAGAAACTTAAGAAGGAGAATATCATGCCCATTATCACTGTAACCGGAGCCCATTTTACCCATTCCAAGGACGTGGTTAAGCAGTTGTCGTCCCATCTGAACCTTTCTGTTGTAACCGACGAACAACTCATGGACATGACAGCAGCTTCCTTTGACATCAACAAAGACACCATTGAAAAGGTCTACCACTCAAAGCAAATCCCGTTTAATGACTTAACCCATGAAAAAGAAAAAATTCTGGCAGGGCTGAAAAAAACGGTTGCAGACCACGTCGTCAAGGGAAATGTCATTTTCAACGGAGTGATGGGTCACCTGATTCCAACCTGGATCACCCATGCGCTAAGGATCCTTATCGTCACCGACAAGGAGACCCGTATCAAAACAGGTGAAGAGAACTTTAACCTTCCCCTGGATGGGGCTCGGGAAGTGGTCAATGAAGCGGACAAACTGGCCATACTATGGGTCAACGGTCTGACCGGTAAAAAAGCCTGGGATGACAGCCTGTACGATATTGTGGCCCCGTCGGATAAACTGGATGTGAACCAGACGGTTGAGCTGATTGCAGAACACTACAAAAACCTAACGGCCATGCCGGTGGACCGAATAGAGAGGGAAGCGGCTAATCTTGCGCTGGCAGCGGATGTGGAATTGGCCTTGGCCACCACTGGCAGCGGCTTGAGTGTTTTTGCTGATGATGGAAAAATTACCGTGACCATTGATCGAAACGTGCTGCTGCTCAACAAATTTAAGCAAAAAATAACCGGTATCGCAGAAAAAATTGATGGTGTCACCAGCGTGGATACCCGCATCGGCAAAAAATACTATAAATCCGGTACCACCCATGGATTTGATTTTGAAACCCCGCTACACGTGCTGTTGGTAGATGATGAAAAGGAGTTTGTCCAGACCCTTTCCCAGCGTCTACAGATGCGCCAGATTAATTCCGATGTGGTGTACAGCGGTGAAGATGCCCTGGATACCGCCAACAGGGAAGACGGCGCAGAGGTAATGGTACTGGATCTGAAAATGCCCGGTATCGACGGATTTGAGGTGCTGGAAAAAATCAAGAAGAGCAAGCCAGGTATAGAAGTGATTATCCTGACCGGACATGGCACAGACAAGGATAAGGCACGCTGCATGGAGTTGGGGGCGTTTGCCTATCTCCAAAAACCTGCAGATATTGATCTTCTGGCGGAAACCATGAAAAAAGCCTATGAAAAAATCAGCCAGAAAAAACAACAGGCCGAATAGGGTGATGATGC
>CAYSSE010000776.1:0-1578 GCA_964433355.1 uncultured Desulfocicer sp. | reverse complement strand
CGGTGAAATTGGGCGCACATATCTACATTTTCGAATTTAAAGTTGTGGAACTGCTTGCCGAGGGTCGGGCTTTACAGCAGATCAAAGACAAAGGTTATGCCGACAAGTACCGCACTCATGGGGCGAGAATCCACCTGATCGGGGTGGAATTTTCCAGTGATAAACGAAATGTGGTGCGCTTTGAGGTGGAATCTGATAAAATTTCATGAAAATTGCTGAGAACTTTAAAATGCTGTTTTTGACCCCGAAAAGTGGGATTTAAGAGACAAATTTGAGATTTTACAAATCAATTTTCTTTTAATAACAGAACCTTATCGGGGTCAGACCCCGATATAATGGAGTTTTATGAAGGTATCGATCATCATCCCCGCTTTTAATGAAGCTTCATCCATTGGAGATGTGGTTAAAACTCGATGTTCAAGTTTTTGTGCAACCATTGTAAACACTATGGTTGTGGATGATGTTTTTTTGTGACCTAAAATTATCAATAAATCATAAATATTTGATATTATTATGTATTAAAAATCATGCCAATAAGGTATTTATTTAAGAGCTAATATAATATTATGTAATTATATTAGAGTGTTAAAAAAAACTTGAACATCGAGTAAAAGCATTAACTGTCGGTTCGATGGTTTTGAATACCAAATATTGAATTTGTTTGTTTAATTATTCCAATAAGTTGCGTTCAAGTATTTGAAATAATTATATTTTTATTTTATCAATAAAATCAGATAGATAACCTTAAATGGGCTTGCTCTGAATTTGGCATTTGTTTTGAAATCTTACACTTAAAGACGTAATCCATTGATTTTATTAATTAAAAAACTATCGAACCGACAGCATTAAAACAACATATCCTGATTTTGAGATCATTGTGGTGAATGATGCCTCATCTGATAACACCGCTAAAGTTGCGGAAAACGCCGGGGCAAAGGTGCTTTCCCATCCATATAATATTGGTAATGGCGCATCCATTAAGACGGGTATGAGGGTGGCAACCGGTGATTTCTTTGTGACCATGGATGGGGATGGGCAACACAGGCCTGAAGACATTGAAAAGCTCCTGGCAGAAATGCAAACCTATGATATGGTTGTGGGGCAACGGACTTTTTTGGGACAGGCTTCCTTGGGCAGATATATGGGGAATTTTTGGCATCCTTCAAAATGACTTTACACTTTTTCAGGGCAGTCTTCATTTGCAGGGGGTTTTTCCCCAAAAGACTGTAAAGCATTTCTATGGTCATATGAAGGATGCCAAAATCTCTCGGTACATTACCTCAACCCTTTCCCCGGACAGCTACCGCAACGAAATTGCAGAACAACGGTCTGAAATGTGCAACCAGAACGATCCCATCACCCCCAATGCCCAAGACTATGACCGGGCCATCCGCTTTTTTGTCTCCTCCATTCGCTCGGACATGGACAAAAAAGTGATGTTTCAAAAGCTTACCAATGCGTTCCGGCTGGTATACTACCAACTGGCCATTCGGATCATGAAGGAAGAAAGGCAGGTAATCCCCTGTTATGCCGGTATCTCCAATGCCCACATGACCCCATACGGAGATATCTGGCCCT
>CAYSSE010000775.1:0-1578 GCA_964433355.1 uncultured Desulfocicer sp. | reverse complement strand
TCCATCATGAAAACCGTTCCACAATGCGATTAATGATGATGGTGGTGGAGATTTCCGGTTCCAGCACCATGCGCTCTACCCTGCCCCCATTCTGTTTCACCGTATCTGCACCTATGATATCCGCTTCGGCCCAATCTGCCCCCTTGACCAAGACGTGGGGCCTGAGCTCCCGGATCAATTCCCCGGGATCGGGTTCATCAAAAATCACCACATGATCCACACAGGCAAGCGCCGCAAGCACCCGGCTTCTGTGCTCTTGCGAGATCACCGGCCGGGATGGCCCCTTGATGCGGTGCACAGAAGCATCTGAGTTCAGACCCAGCACCAGCACATCCCCCTGGTCTGCAGCGGCCTGGAGGTAGGTGACATGGCCTGCATGGAGGATATCAAAGCAGCCGTTGGTAAAAACTATGGTGCGGCCCTGATCCCGGAGGGTCTTTCCCAGCCCGGGCAACGCCTTTCTTTTAATCAATTTCAAATTTTTAATATTCAATCGCATTTTCCCTGTCTCATAGGGCAACAATCTAACCCCTTTGGTTCCCAGTGTTCCGGTCAAGTCAGTTGTCTGGGGCTGTGAGAACTCTATATTTCCACAAAACCAATCAAGCCCTGGCAAGTACCAGAACATCCACAGATGCCGCCCCGGAACGGCGCAGCACACGGGCAGCTTCCTGGCATGTGGACCCGGTGGTATACACATCATCCACAAGCAAAATGGCCTTTCCCTTTACCCGCCGGGGGGAGGTGACCTGGAAGGCATTTTTCAAATTCTCCCGGCGGGCCTCCCGGTTAAACCCTGTCTGGGAAGCGGTTTTCCGACACCGTTTCAGCAGGCGATGATCCACCTGCCAGGGTGGGCTATTTCCGTTAAGCTGTTGCCATTTTTTTTCAAAGTCCCGAACCAGAAGAAATGCCTGGTTAAACCCCCGCTTGACCAACCGGGAGCGATGCAGGGGAATGGGGATGATTTTATCCGGGGGAGATCCTGCAAAATGGGCGCAAAAGGCCATAAATAAGAGCTGACCCAGGGGGCGCGACAGGGCCACTTTTCCATTATATTTTAACAGATGAATGGCGCTGAGCAGACTTTGTCCATAGGCTCCCACAGCCCGAATCCGGCCAATGTCCGTCGAGGATGTGGCGCAATGGCTGCATGCAAAGCCAGACGGCTTCACCGCCACCAGGGGGCCAGCGCACCGTGGGCACCGGGGAGAATCAAGGGGTGCCACCCCTTGCGCCCGGCACTCCAGACAAAAAAAAGGAGAAAAGAGGGTATGAAACTGCTCCTGGAGAAAATCTGGATTCATCCCGGTGGCATGATCCTGGAACATGGCATCCCTGGGTAATGCGCCCATAGATATCCATGGGGCATCTTCCCGTGTTGGGGTCTCCAGCGCCTCGGGGGGAATAAAGCCACGGCACCCCATGCACCGTCGGGGAAAGAGGTGATCCACACCCGCCCGCCACAAATAGGCAAGGACTTCCCGACTCTGGGTTTGCAGCCAGCTAAAACTGCGACTGTTGACCTTCATCACAAAGGCCATGTCAGACCATCGATACAAAAAATCATAGACATGA
>CAYSSE010000774.1:0-1579 GCA_964433355.1 uncultured Desulfocicer sp. | reverse complement strand
AAAATTGGAACTCTCTGACGGTTTTAATGGACGAAAGTTTACAGGTCTCTGTTCTGCCGGTAATTTATTGAACAAAGCGGATGCCTGTTATTCACTTTGGCACAGCGCTTACCCTCCAGGGGAAAAATTGCCCACTTTGGGCCAGGCTATGGAAATATTCCTGAATCAGGCCCTGCCACTGAAAGACACAGATTCTCATGGAAAATCATTTCATGTTGAAATAAAGAATAAAAGTAAAACACCATGGCTTTACCCGCTGGATCAGTCAGTTCCCTTAGAATATTTTGTTTGGGCGGGTTATATGGCAACAGTCGTTGGGATGGAAAATAAAGATAAAACCATCATGGGGTCGTATTACCAACTTTTGGTAAGGGGGTTTTTGAGTGGCTTCTCTTCTGTTTTGGAAACCCCTTCCCAAGGAAAAGAAGCTGATATATTTACTGTTGGCGGGAAATTCAGCATTATTCCATACAATGAAGCTGCCCATAAAACAAGACAACTCTCTTTTGTCAAATGGCGGCTGGAATCTTTTTGCAGGGATAAAGATGTTTATGAAAACCACATTGAAGGTTTAAGGCAGACAGAGCCTTGGCGGTGGGACCAGGAAGAAGGTTATAGCTTTTGGTCACTTGCTCCTTTTTCTGTGTTATTGTCAAGCCGTGCCGGTTTTTCAAGAAGATCCTCTTATGCTTTGATGCTGGATAATGAAAGTTGCAAAAAAGAAGCAAAAGAAACAGTGGATTTGTTAAGTTGTGATATGGGTATTTTCAGTGAAGAGATGGTGATATGCCCATGGATGGTTTTTCATGAGAAAGATAAGGATGATAAAAAGGGGAAAGATTGTGAGTCGAACGGGGACAAGGAAGACGCTATTTGGCATCTAACTGTCCAAATTCGAATAAAAACCAGTCGGATATATTTTTGCCAAACTCAAAAAAATAGCAACCAGAGCAACTCAGGAAACGGTACCGACCTTGATCCAGTGTTATCCTTGTTAAAATCTCTGGCAGAAAATAATCTATGGCGGACTGGTGACACTGTTTTTTCTGCACTCAGTTGGTCCCAAATTGTGTTTATTCTTGCCCCAAGAACTTTGAATGAAGCCTTTGAATTTAAAAATGCTTTACAGGGCAGGGAGGAAATTGACAGAACACAAACTACTTTCAGTACCCTGATTTCAAAACAGGATGCAGCGCATGAAAAAAAACCAATTGAAAAGACAATACGCTTTCAATCCACCCTGCGCCTGGGGGATATTCATGGCAAAGCATATACCGAATTGCAAGAAGCACTGTCGTCATCTGATCTCTTCAGTCGTGTTGAAGAGGTCCCCGGCATATTTGATATCCAGGTCACATGGAAATATGTACCTACTTTTTCAGATATTTTAAAGATTATTGAAATCGGAAGGAACGTGGATGATGCATATGAATCACAAAAAACTAAACGTTCTACCCCTTCTTTGATCAGTGATATTCAAACAGTAGTGGCCAGACAGCTCGGGTGACAGATCACATAGTCCCACCCCCATGCCCAAGCAAGACATAAAACGGCTCCAGATACTCAGCCTTTTGGCCGA
>CAYSSE010000773.1:0-1588 GCA_964433355.1 uncultured Desulfocicer sp. | reverse complement strand
GAATATTATCTGGTAAAACCCTTTCAGCAGAAAAAATTGTTCGAACTACTGGAAGAGATGGGATACCGCACAAAAAGTGATTAGTATCTCATAAAAATACAGTCTGGTTCAAAACAGGGTAACATTTTTGATAATTTTGATCTCTCATGTAAAATCAATATTGTAAATATCAGATGAGTATAAGGGACTTAGCCGAATATAGACTACCAGTATGTCCAGTTTAATATGTTGATATTGCATTATAAAAAATTTTAATTTGGTAGTTTATTATCGTCGAAGTTCCTAAGTACCCGAGCAAATGTTCTTCGGGATCAAATCCAGGTATATAAACGGTATATGCCTATGGAATACTGAAAAACATATGTGTGGGCACTTATCTATTTGATAAGGTGAAAGACATGGAAACAGTGTTATTCTGGCATATGCTCTTTTGAACCAGGCCAAAATTCAGTAAAAAAATTGCTTCCATCCTTACCATAAGTGAACAGTCCGTATTTTTTCACAGAAACAATATCAGCACAAACGGTGGCGTGTTCTGAAATGAACAAGTTATTTAAGACGGTTCCTAAAATGAGGAAAGACGACTACAAATGATCAACAAGACACTATACGATCACTATTTTTCATCGCTGATTGCAGGGGACAGATGCACGTGCTCAAAAATTGTGCAGGATCTGCTGGACCAGGGCATCGACATTAAAGATTTATATCTCCAGCTGTTTCGGGCCACGCTTTATCAGGTGGCACACTTTGGGAAGTAAATAAGCTTTCTGTGGCCAGGGAACACCTTGCCACGGCAATAACAGAAAGTCTGCTAAACCTGGTATATCCGTTTTTATTCAAAAAAAGACTTACCTCAAAAAAGGCAATCATTTCCTGCATCGCAAATGAGTACCACCAAATTGGGGGAAGAATGGTTGCGGATATCCTTGAAATGAATGGGTGGGATAGCTACTTTCTCGGTGCCAACACCCCCATTGACGAAATGGTGGAGTTTATCCATGAAATCGAACCCGACATGGTGGGACTGTCTTTGGGGATTGAGTTTAATTTACCTCACCTGATTCAAGCCGTTAAATCCATACGCGAAAATTTCCCTGAACTGGATATCATTGTGGGGGGACAAGGCTTTCGCGGTGATCAAACCGCATTATTGAAGGAATTTAAAAAGGTTTATTATATCAGTTCTATTGATGAACTGGAGGCCGAGACATGGAGCCACGCAAATGAATACTGAGAAAAAAAGCTTTCAGCCCGATGTTTATGAAAAGTTTGTGGAAAAATCGGCAAACCTTGTTTTTGTATTGTCAGAAAATGGGAAGATACTCAAAGCCAACGCTTTTGCCAATGCCCAATTGGGGCAGGATCTTCAGGGGCGCTCATTTAAAAGTATTCTTGTAAATTTCCATAATCAGTTTGATCTGGCAACAATCAAGGAGAGTCCTGGCAAGAGTTATCCCCTTAACATCAAAAAACCCGATGGGCTTCCCCAGACATATCATTTCATGTTTGAATTTACTGACAGGCAGATTATTGCCTTTGGCCAGTTTGATCATGGCGAGCTTGACGAAGTCCAGAAACAGATAAT
>CAYSSE010000772.1:0-1595 GCA_964433355.1 uncultured Desulfocicer sp. | reverse complement strand
ATATGGCCCTTCCCAATGCCATGCCAATAAAAAACATTCCAGTTCCAGCCAGAAGTTGAAACATGACATTCCCCATCCCCATGAGCATCTGAGAGGCGACCATCAGTTGACCTGTTTCGGAAATAAAGGTGGAAAAGGTGGTAAATGCACCAAGAAAACCAACAAAAAGCATGGATCTAATATCAGTATTAAGATTCCCTCTGCCCATGGCAAAGGCCCAGAGTACACCGAACAAAAAGCTGCCCAGAATATTCACTGCGGCCGTTCCCCAGGGAAAGCTTGATCCCAGCCATTTTTGGACGACACCGGACAAGCCATATCTGGCCAATGCCCCCAATGCACCACCGAATGCAATGCATAATAATTTTTGCAACACGATTAAACTCCTCTTGTGCCATTTGTTGTTGAACATCAATGACTAATGGCCTGAGCTAAAAAACAAACTCCTACCAGAAATATTTTTTATTCCAATAGGAGCCATTGGTCTTGGTGCTGACTTTTGTAAGCCAGTATAGTTTTCCTTGTCATCCAAGTCAATATCAAGCCTGCAATCTTTTCCTATTTTTTTTTATATGAAAATGAAGTGTCCAAGCACCCTCAGCAGAGCCCCCTCCGATGGGTAATAGGAACCGGCCAATTGGGCTGTCTAACAGTCCCGGGCCGGGCCCATTCCCCGTCGGAGGGGGCGGCATGATACCATTTGGCTCCGCGTCTACGACCCAACATTCGGTCTGCCCGTCAGGACATGCCCGTTTATACAAAAAGTATACATATCTAACATTATTTAATGCTTCATTGTGGGTAGGTCGAGGCCAAAATAGGGTCTGCCCGTGGCAGTTTATATGAAATTACATCCAAAATACTGGAATAATTAGAATTTAAATTTTTATTGTGGTAGGTCAATCTGCCACGCAGGTTATCATAAAAAAGATTATGACTTGATTTTCAATGTTCACAGCGCTACATACTGTCTATTTTTCCAAATATGAATGAATTAAAAGGGAGGAACAACATGCTGCAAAGTCAGGATGAATTACTGGACGTATTATCAAAGATTGGTATTAAATATGTGAACCATGAACATCCAGCGGTTTTCACCGTTGAAGAGGCGGATCAACACCATGAGGGTATTGAAGGCGTTCATAGTAAAAATTTATTTTTTAAGGATAAAAAGAAGAATCTGTTCCTGGTGGTCACCCTTTCAGACAAATCCATTCAAATCAAAGAACTGGCAAAAAAAATAGGGGCCAAAAGTCCTTCATTTGGTAAACCTGACCTGCTCATGGAGGTGCTGGGTGTGATTCCCGGGTCAGTAACCCCCTTTGCTGTGATTAACATCCAGGATCAGCCTGTCAAAATCATACTGGACGAAGAGCTGATGGAAAATGATCTGCTTAATTTTCACCCCCTGGTGAACACTGCCACCACGACCATTGCCCCTGCTGACCTTATTAAATTCATGGAGTACTGCAACCAGTCCCCTGAAATAATAAAAATTTAAATTTTTATCTCTTGTTTTCATACGCCCTGATATCACGCCCATGTCCTGCCGGACACAACGAATATTGGGTCGTAGACGCGGAGCCAAATGATAT
>CAYSSE010000771.1:0-1602 GCA_964433355.1 uncultured Desulfocicer sp. | reverse complement strand
ACCCATCGGGGGGGGGCTCTGCTGAGGGTACTTGGACACTTCATTTTCATATAAAGTACCCATGCATATGTTTTTCGGTATTCCACAGAGATATACCGTTGATATTTATGGATTTTATTTTGAGGAATATATACTCGGGTACTTAAAGTTGCAACTATTTGCCGACAAATTAAGGATGGAAATAAAATGAATGTGGATGGAAAAGAGATGCGACCCATCTGGTTTGATGCTGCATCAAAAACCCCCTGGGTCATTGACCAGAGGAAATTGCCCCACGAGCTCATCACGGCCAATCTTGACTCTGTGGATGCCGTAATTGAAGCCATACAGGAGATGTTTGTCCGGGGAGCCCCGCTCATCGGTGCCACCGGCGCCTTTGGGGTTTACGTGGCCCTTTTTGAAAACAAAGGCAAAGGGATGAATGACAAGGGCCTCATCCATGAATGCCAACGAATAAAAGACTCTCGTCCCACGGCGGTGAACTTGGCCTGGGGGGTGGATCGGGTACTTCAGATAGTTTTACCCCATGAAACCCATGAAGCAAGAATAACCGCAGCCCTGGAAGAATCTCTGGCCATTGTGGAGGAAGAGGCAGAAAATTGCAGACTTATTGGCATCCATGGCCTTTCTCTCATTGAAGAGATCAGCCGCACCAAGAAAGACGGCCCTGTGAATATTTTAACCCATTGCAATGCCGGGTGGTTGGCCACGGTGGAATACGGCACAGCCACAGCCCCCATGTACACGGCCTTTGACAAAGGCATTGACATCCATGTGTGGGTGGATGAAACCCGTCCTTTAAACCAGGGGGCACGGCTCACGGCCTGGGAGCTTGGCAAACACGGCATTGCCCACACCGTCATCACCGACAATGCCGGGGGCCACCTCATGCAGCACGGTATGGTAGATCTGGTCATAGTTGGCACCGACAGAACCACCCGCACCGGAGACGTGGCAAACAAGATCGGCACATACCTCAAGGCCCTGGCAGCAAAGGACAACAATGTCCCCTTTTATGTGGCCCTGCCCTCCAGCACCTTTGATTGGACACTGCGGGACGGCGTTGCCGAAATTCCCATTGAAACCCGTGATCCCCATGAAATAACCCACATACAGGGGCTGGATAAAAACGGTGAAATCGCAACCGTCATGGTGCCTCCGGCCACCAGTCCGGCTGCCAACCATGCCTTTGACGTAACCCCGGCCCGACTGGTGTCTGGATTCATCACGGAAAGGGGGCTGTGCAACGCTTCTGAAGCATCTATTCTGTCCCTTTTTCCAGAACAGATCTGAGCCTTTATCCTGGAGGGATAGGGAGTCAGGCTTGGCTTATTGGCGTTATAGACTAAAAATCATGGAAACTGCAAAAACTGTGATAATGCCAATAAGCCAAACTTGACCCCATGGATCTTTGGGGGTCATGTGAAGGAGACCAAAATTTTTTGGATTTTTATGAATGAGTTAAACCCAAGAATCGGTTAAAAATGATCCCAAAGGATTTAGTGCTTGACAACGAAACCATAAACTACATAATAAAACCCATGCTGACTGATATTGAAAAAAAAGTTGTGGCTTCCCTCCAAGGGAATATCCCTGTGTGCC
>CAYSSE010000770.1:0-1608 GCA_964433355.1 uncultured Desulfocicer sp. | reverse complement strand
TCGTAGTAAAGGCGGTTGTCATCTGCCAGCTCCAGCTGAAAATCATCCACCTTTTTTTTCTTTCGCTTAAAAAAATCAAACAACATTATTCGTCCTCCAGTGCTCTTCCCATGACCGCAATATCTCCCCGAATCAGGGCATTGGGTACATACAATTCAGCACTGTTCATTATAATATAGGGCAGATCTTCTTCCCGGGTGCCCAAAAAGCCCTTGTTTCCACCGTCCAGCCGTTGTTTCATGTTTTGCCACAGCTCTTCTGACACCCGCTGGCACATGCCGTCGTCGTCAAAAAACTGCATGAGATACTGGGCAAAAACAGAACTCCAGAACCGATCGTGATTGCCCACAATGCCATCTACCTGGGTGGCCATTTCATTATTAAAATAGGTTCTGATGGCGTGATACCGACCCTGGACAATGATCCGACGCATTTTTTCTTTGACCTCAGCTACCTCATCGTAGGTTTCGATCTCATTGAGTGCGGCCATGGCATCGGTGATGCAGTTTTCCGCCTGGGTTATCCAGGGCATTAAAAAGATAATATCCAGGGCTTCCCTTATGGTCTCCCCCCCACAGATGGATTCAAGAAGACTCCTGGACCAGGCAATGCCCCCATCCAGGGTGATATTCTCCTGGATCTCTTCAAGGTTTTTGTACCGGCTTAAGCATTCAATCCAGCCATCCACATAGGGACCCGGGGCACCAAAGGTCACTGCATAACGGGCATTACAGGGATTCACCAGCTGAATCATGGTATCAAAGGCGGTGTAGCTCTTGAAATCCGTGGAAATGTCTTTTTCCACATGGGTGTTGCCACAATATCCGGCAATGGCGCTCTCCCCCTGGAGGGATACCACCAGGGGCAACTTACGCTCCAGGGGGCCGGTGTCCAGCACCTCCCGGTATTTTCTCAAAATAATATCCATGGGATGGCCCAGGGGGATGGCAATTTTATGTTGAAAACAGGCCACCAGGATACCGGGAAACCGGATAAGATTATCCACCAGATTTTTTTCAAAGGTTTTGTGCAGGGCCCGTTGGGCTTCCAGGGCATCGGCCCCCTCTTTGATCCCGGGGTACTCAATTACTGGCAAGGTCATGGGTGTTTGGGAGGCGGGCACCAAAACCTGGAGTAGATAATTGTCGGGCACGGCTCCCTGGGAGAGGTCGTACAGCTTACCAAAGATATCCGGGGTGATATCATCCCGGATGATCTGCCCGGTGCTGATGGCAAGTTGCCGGATCACCAGGCGATTCACGGCATCAGACGGTTCCACCAGGCAGGGGACGGCGGTGTTTTCCGAGGTGTTATGGGCCTTGACTGAAAAAAGATCCCCCAGGGCTTCATGGTCAAACAGATCCAGAAGATAACTGGTTTTAAAGGATTTGTCTGTGCCCATGATGTGGACGTACACTGGGGTATCTGTGGCTGGTACATGATCCAGGCACTCCCGGCAGGCAGTAACCACTAAAGAAGCTCTTTCTTTTTGACGGGAAGGGACAACTTTTAATTTTTCAATGATACTTTGAATATTATCTTTTAGCCGCACCAGGCGGCTTTCGTTAAAACGCATGGGAATTTATTCTCTCCTGGCAACGGTTTAAT
>CAYSSE010000769.1:0-1622 GCA_964433355.1 uncultured Desulfocicer sp. | reverse complement strand
ACCGATGGTGGAACCCGGCGGTGGAAAACCAGGCCACGGACAGGGCCTTTCGCATTGGCCAGACCCGGAAGGTGATCGTACACAAGTTCATCTCCCGGGGAACCATTGAGGAAAAAATTGACCTAATGATAGAACAGAAAAAAAAGTTGGCCGATGAGATTATCTCCGACTCCCAAGGCACCTGGATCACCGCCATGGATGATAGAGAACTTATGGAGCTGTTCACCCTGAAAATATAAATATTCTCGGTTGTCACCTAATGTTTGACCAGTGCCCTGTATTCCCTGTTTGGGACTGCTTATAATGTTAGATGATTAGGCAAATTGGGGTGAAGATGGGATGCTGGTCGAATATTTACCCGAAAATTTAAAATGGAACAAAAAAATGAGCCGATATAGAAGACGAAGTAATTATGGATATCCCGAATATGTCAGTGTCGGGGAGAGACGGGCAAAGGCCGAAAAAAAAATTCAGCAGTTGAAAAAAAAAGATTCGGACATTTCCCCCGTTATAATAAATGGAACAAAGATTGCTTCCTCCTGGTGGGGCATCTCCTGGAATAAAAACCTGGAGAGCTACGCTGACTATTCCAACCGCATCGGCAGGGGCCGATCCTATGTGCGTCATGGCTCTGTGCTGGATCTTAAAATCAAGGAGGGAGAAATCCTTTCCCTGGTCCAGGGCTCCACGTCCAGGCCCTATGAAGTTAAAATTTCAATCTCAAAGATAAAATCATCGGTGTGGCAAAAAATTCTTTCGGAATGCCGGGGCCAGATTGATTCTCTCCAGAACATCGTGGACGGTAAACTTCCCAAAACCATGGAGACCCTGTTGACCCAGCCCAAAAGCGGCATGTTTCCGGCACCGGATGAAATAGATCTCAACTGCTCCTGCCCAGACAGTGCCTACATGTGCAAGCATATAGCCGCAACCCTTTACGGTGTAGGGGCACGGTTGGATTATGATCCGTCTCTCTTTTTCACCCTCAGGGGGGTTAAAATGAAAGATCTGGTGTCCCAGGCCGTCAAAGGCGAGGCAGAAACGCTGCTGCAACGGGCAAAGAAAAAAACCTCTGGTCGCATCATCAGTGAAGCGGATCTTTCGGCCACCTTTGGCATTGACATGGATCTGCCTTCATCACCGTCACCGTCACCCGGGAAAAAAAGAGCCCGCTCCGTTCCCCCACCCAAACCCGCATCACCGGGCACATCCACCAAACGTCCCAGACGTAAAAAAGCCGTACCGCCTTCTATACCGGCACAACCTGCAACACGGGCAAAAAAGACAACATCCCCACCGGCAAATACCAAGCAAAAAACCGTCACAGACTACGATGTGGTGGTGGGCATCATCCGACGCAGAAGAGTAAAAGGCATGGGATTCAAGGAAATTAAGGAGCGTACCGGCATTGCCGACACAAAGATACGCAACATCATCCAGCAGGCAAAACAGAAAAAAGTAATCCAGAACATCAGCCGGGGTCTTTACATCAAAGGTTCCGACAAATAATATACTCAAACTTGATCGGGGGGGCTCTGTTGAGGGTACTTGGACATGGACACTTCATTTTCATATAAACGGGCATGTCCTGCTGAACACAACGAATATTGGGTCGTAGACGC
>CAYSSE010000768.1:0-1622 GCA_964433355.1 uncultured Desulfocicer sp. | reverse complement strand
CAAACAACACGGGTACAGGCCCGTCTAAAAGGTAAACCGGTACGCCTGCAGACCCTACCACATATAATCCATTACCTATTTTTCCAGTTTCTTGAATAATCATCGGCGTATTAAATCCCATTTCAAAATTCGAGTCAACAGCAGATGAAAATTTATTGCGTATGCACTTTATCTTTCATGGGCATTGGTATGAGGGAAATGGATCTATTCACAGGTCTATTCACAGGCTGTGAACAAAATGGGGGGTGATCAAAAGAATAGTTTCAGGACAGAGTAAATAGGGGACAGACCACGTTTTTTCCCCCCAGTGTCTCTATTTTTGAGTAGCGGTTATATTTCATTAAAAGTAGTGTACGCTTTTGGGGGAATCATGCCGGTGCCCCCCACATAAATCAACAGGTGATAATGGGCTGATAAAGCATGTCGATTTTTTGGCAAAATGCTCAAAAAAACGTGGTCTGTCCCCTATTTTTCTACATGGTTGAGCATCACCTGGTGATGATTGCCGTGATAGATTGTGGTCGCATGAATTATACACAGCACTAAACAGACCCCCGCCGCTGCTACTCAATCATGACCAAAATTCAAGCCTGTTGCCCTCGGGGTCATACAGATAAAACACGCTGGAGCCCCAGCATGATTTAATGTTTGTGGGGGCCAAATTCCTTTTTAAAAGGGTGAGGCGTGTCTGTTCAATATCATCCACGGCCATGCTGATTGTGATTCCCCTTCCATTGCTGCTTTTAATGGAAGTTTTTGCGGCATCGGCAATGCTCAACCGGGCTGACTCGGTGAGTTTGAGTTCCATAAACCATTTTTTATCCAGGAGTACCGTCAATTTTAGATCCAGGACGTAAAATGCCACCGTCTCTTTCCACTTGTTGCAATATAAAATGGTGTTGGCTGTTTTAATATTCATGGGGTTTCCGATTGCGCTGCCTGTAATGCTCGCATTTTTTTTATCATCCTTTCCATCTGCTCCGGGCTTATTTTACCAGGTGACATAGACATGCTGGGCAGGGGCTTTGGCAATACATATTGTCTATACGCCTCCATGGGAACTTTGTTGTGCCAGTGCCCAGTGAGTCTGGCAGTGGAGATTCCCACAGTGAAAAGTAGAAGGAGAATCAGAGCTATTTTTTTCTGATTCAAGGGGATTTTCCCGGAAAACAGAGAAAAACCAATGGCATCCTTACTGGGGCAGGTTTCAACGCATCTCTGGCATGCAGAGCATTCCAGGGAGTGGATTGTTGCCTTTTCCAGGATGGATATATTGCCCGGACACACCGCTTCACATTTTCCACATTGGATACAGTTACTTTCATTCCGCCGAATATTTCCCAGACTGAACCTCCCAAGGATTCCCAGTATTGCACCATAGGGGCAAAGATAACGGCACCAGAAATTGCGGATGAGGATGGATAATGCCACCAGTACCGTGATCACCCAGAGGGATGTGGTGGAGATCTCTGTAAATAGTTTCAGCATTTTAATGTCCGCAAAGGTATTGTATGGGCTTTGGATGAACTGTTCAAGGGCATTTGCGGGCATTTTAAAAAAAATACTCCAGAGAAAGAATCCGGCAATGACGTATTTGATGCTTCGCAGGGGAAGATCCACCC
>CAYSSE010000767.1:0-1632 GCA_964433355.1 uncultured Desulfocicer sp. | reverse complement strand
AAGTATTTATAACTATTACTTAAAGAGGGATTAAATGCAAAAACCAGACATTGAAATAGGCAAAACCACTATTGGTAACATCGTAGACATGCTGGCAGACAACCTGGGAGACAACAGTGCTCTGGAGTATTTATCGCTGGATATCAAGTATAATTTTAAAGAGTTTAGAGATATTTGCGATCAAGTTGCCAAGGGACTCATGGCACTTGGTATCGAGCGGGGTGAAAAGGTTGCCATCTGGGCCAACAATATTCCAGAATGGGTCTACACCCAATATGGCAGCGCCCGCATGGGGGCCGTTCTGGTTACGGTGAACACAAGTTATAGAAGTGCAGAGTTAGAATACCTTCTGGAGCAGTCCGATACCACCACCCTTATTCTCACCGGAGGGGTCAGGGATGCCGATGAGTATTTAAAAGTGATTAACAGAGTCTGCCCCACCCTCAAGGACAGTGAGCCTGGTAAATTTAGCGATCCCAAACTTCCCTTCCTGAAAAACATCATCTACATGGGAAAAGAAAAAATCCCCGGGATGTACAATTGGGATGACATTATGGAGATGGGCAAGAAAGTTACCGATGCACAACTTAAAGAACGCCTGGATTCCCTGGATCCCGATGATGTCATCAACATGCAGTACACATCCGGAACCACCGGTTTTCCCAAGGGAGTTATGCTGTCTCACACCAACCTCATTGGTAATGCCTCAAGCCTTGCAACCTGTATGAACCTGACCCCAGACGATGCCATGTGTATCCCGGTTCCCTTTTTCCATTGTTTTGGCTGTGTCATTGGCACCCTGTGCTGCATGGTTTCCGGAGCCACCATGGCCCCGGTGGTGGCCTTTACCCCGGTGGATGTCCTTAAAACCGTGGAAGCCTCCAAGTGCAACGCCCTTCTGGGGGTTCCCACCATGTTCATTGCCGAATTTGAAGAGATGGACAAAAAAAGCTATGACACATCAAGCCTTAGAACAGGCGTTATGGCTGGCTCCACCTGCCCCATTGAGGTGATGAAACGGGTGATCAAAGACATGGGTGCCAAGGAAATGACCATTGTTTACGGTCAGACAGAAGCCTCCCCCGGCATCACCCAAACCCGTGACAACGATTCTTTGGAATTGAAAACATCCACCGTTGGCAAGGCACTGCCCAATGTGGAAGTTAAAATTGTTGATCCCGTCACTGATAAGGAAATGCCCGTCAACGAACAGGGAGAACTGTGCAGCCGGGGATACCATGTTATGAAGGGCTACTACAAAAATGAGGAGGCCACCGCCCAGGCAATTGATAAAGACGGCTGGCTTCACACAGGCGATCTTGCCACCATGGATGAAAATGGATATTGCAAAATCACCGGCCGAATTAAAGACATGATCATCCGGGGTGGAGAAAATATTTATCCCAGGGAGATCGAAGAATTTCTCTATACCTTTGACAAAGTCAGAGACGTCCAGGTGGTGGGAGTTCCAGACACAAAATATGGAGAAGAAGTGGCTGCCTTTATTCAGCTTAGACCCGGAGAAACCGCCACAGATGAAGAGGTCAAGGCATTTTGTAAGGATCAGATTTCCTATCATAAAATTCCAAGATTTGTGTTTTTTATCGATGACTACCCCACCACGGCAAGTGG
>CAYSSE010000766.1:0-1654 GCA_964433355.1 uncultured Desulfocicer sp. | reverse complement strand
CCCAACGATTGATGGATATACCTCCTGATTATGTTCAGAACAAACTGAATATGGGAGAATCTGAAACCATAGTTGAAATCGGTGCCGGGACTGCATTTTTTAGCACGGCTTTTCACGAGCAACTTAGGCCTGTGACAACATACGCCTGTGATATATCCGATATAATGGTTGCCTGGATAAAGGAAAATGTTACGCCAAAGAATCCAAAGATAATTGCCGTAAAAAATAACGAAAATTCTGTGCCACTTGATAGCGGTATTGCAGATTTGGTGTTTATGATAGCCCTGCACCATGAGTTAGACAGCCCGACCATGATACTTGATGAATCATATAGACTACTTAAGCCCGGCGGTAAAATTTTTATAGTCGACTGGAAAAAAGAAGATATGCTCCAGGGTCCGCCTCTATCGATCAGGTGTCTACCTGAACAAATCAAAGATCAATTACTGAAGTCACAGTTTAATAATGTAAATATACACACTGACTTGCCAAAGCATTTTCTCATTGTCGGGGACAAGGAATAATAAGGTCGCATGATAAGATTCAAATCGTGGCAGGGTTGACGCTACCGGGCGTTTTGGGCAATCATGGGTGCACCGTTTATAACAAAAAGTGGGCACAAATCACAGGTCGAATTATAGACAAATCCACGGGTCTGTGATACTTCCATGGCCATGAATTTTATTCCGAATGCTATCATACCTGACCACCAACCGGAAAAAGCCCTCTATTTTATTCTGGATCTTCGGCACATCATCGTGAACGGCTTCAACGTACCTGAAATGAACAAACCCCATGCATCAGCGTTTTCCATGGGAGAGGCCTTTTTCTTCGGCACGTTCAAAGGCACGCCCTGCTATTGTGCCGAGCTTCAATCAAAAACAGTGCCGGAACCTTTTGAAAAGATAAATCTGAGGGCCTACTTTCTCGGCTCTGACGATACCTTCAGGGAAATGGCCGGTTATGCTCGGCAAGTGCTGGACCTTCATCTTAACTCCAGGTTCTGTGGTCGTTGCGGTGGCCCGACCCGGCCCATGACGCATGAACATGCCCGGATCTGTCCGTCTTGTCATCTCACCACGTATCCCAGGATTTCTCCAGCCGTCATCATGTCTGTAACAAAAGGGGATAAAATTCTTTTGGGTAAGGGGGTCAATTTTCCTGATAAAGAGATGTTTTCGGTCCTGGCCGGATTTGTCTCCCCCTCAGAAACATTAGAGGAGTGCGTTCGGCGGGAAGTGTTTGAGGAAACAAGTATCCGGGTCTCGGATGTCCGCTATGTAAAAAGCCAGCCCTGGCCCTTTCCGGACAGCCTCATGATCGGATTTACTGCCCGATATCAGAGCGGCGAAATAAACATTGATCCCAATGAAATTGTTGAAGCAGCCTGGTTTTCGTATAATAACCTGCCCAAGATCCCCCACTCCTACTCCCTGGCCGGTCAGCTTATCAGAAGCTTTGTCCGGGGGGAACAGGGTGGCCAACATAAAAAATAGCACTGAAAACCTGCAATCCCAAGATATCTGCTCTCAAAATTTTGTTTTTTTAGACAAAAATTAGAATTTTAGACATTAATTTGCTGGTTTAATTTTTCAATTGAGGCTACTGCATAGTCAAGACTAAGATTTAGGATTGTACATACCGCAGAGCATTA
>CAYSSE010000765.1:0-1655 GCA_964433355.1 uncultured Desulfocicer sp. | reverse complement strand
CTACTCTGGTGTTTCTTTTAACGCCAGCTCACCTTGATGAAGGATAAAAAACAGACATGAGCAGTTTCCCAATTTTTATTGTACGATTGATCCTGGGCATGGCCTTTGGTATTTTGCTGACAAAAATTTTTCGCCCGGAATGGACCATCTTCCACGGCCTGGCCCTGGGTGGGGGGCTTGTGGCAGGTGCATACCTCATGCAGATGATTCGACAACGAAACTCAAAAAAATAGAGGGGAAGACACAGTGGACCAGATCATATTGGGAACCGCCGGCCACATAGACCATGGCAAAACAAGCCTCATTCGGGCCTTGACAGGCATTGAAACCGACCGGCTCAAGGAGGAGAAACAGCGGGGAATCACCATTGAGCTGGGATTTGCCTCCATTCCCCTGGAAAGCGGAGAGGTGGTGGGCATTGTGGATGTGCCGGGCCATGAAAAATTTGTCAAAAACATGGTGGCCGGGGCCAGTGGCATTGACATTGTCTCCATGGTCATTGCCGCCGATGAGGGGGTGATGCCCCAGACCCGGGAGCACATGGAAATCTGCACGCTCATGGGCATCAAACACGGTTTCATTGCCATGACCAAAATAGACATGGTGGATGAAGAACTCATGGAGCTTGCCATGGAGGATATCCTGGAGTTTACCCAGGGCACCTTTCTGGAGGATGCCCCCATCATCCCTGTCTCTTCCACCACGGGGGAGGGCCTTGAAAATTTCAAGAAAATTCTCAATGAGTTGTGTCATAAAATCCCGCCCCGAACCCCTTCTGCCATTTTTCGACTGCCCGTGGATCGGGTGTTCTCCATGAAAGGGTTTGGCACGGTGATCACCGGTACCCTAGCATCGGGCAAGGTGAATGTGGGGGATGATATAATGATCTTCCCCTCCCGCGTCACCTCCAAGGTCCGGGGCATACAGGTTCATGGCAGCAGTGTGGACACGGTGAAGGCAGGTTCCCGCACCGCCATCAACTTCCAGGGGTTGGATCGGGAAACCATTGACCGGGGCGACATACTTTCCACCCCGAACACCCTGCATCCCAGCTACATGGCCGATGCCGAACTTCTCTTTCTCTCCAGCAATGTCAAACCAGCCAAACCCCGCACCCGGGTGCGGTTCCATTCTGGCACCAGCGAAGTGTTCGGATACATGGTGCTCCTGGATCGGGCGGAACTCACTCCCGGTGACACCGCCTGTGTACAGCTCCGCCTGGAAACGCCGGTGTGCCTCATGAAGGGCGACCGATTTGTCATCCGCAGCTACTCCCCCGTAAAAACCATTGGCGGCGGTCAGATCCTCAACCCCGTTGCCAGAAAGCATAAGCTCTCCGACACCCAGGCCATAGAGGGAATGGCCTACCTCATGGAAGAGGATCAGGAAATGATTCTCTCCTATTTTGCGGAACAGGGAAAATTTGCCGGTGTTTCATTTGCTGATTTAAGGATAATGACCAGCATCCCAGATAAAAAACTGGAGGCCACCCTGCAAAAAATGTTGGCCAACCGACGTCTTATCCAGACCGATAAAGAGCAACGAATTTACATCCATGGCGCCCTTTTTGACATCATTGCCCAGGAAGTCCTTGAACGTCTTGCCACCTACCATAAGGACAATCCATTAAAAGAAGGCATGCCCAGCCAGGAACT
>CAYSSE010000764.1:0-1659 GCA_964433355.1 uncultured Desulfocicer sp. | reverse complement strand
TACAGTCCCTCTCCTCCCGCCATGCCCCGGGGTTTGGGCTTGCCCTGGTTTTTTTCATGGGGTACTACATGCTCCTGGCATTGGGGTGGTCGGCTGGTGAGAGTGGCAGTTATCCGCCCATTGCGGCCATGTGGATGCCCAACGCTGTCATGGGGGGCATGGCGGTTTATCTGATCAGGCGGGTGGCAGGGGAGCGTTTTTTGCGTTTTCCAAACCCTTTTACCCTGTGGAAACGGAAAAGGTAACACAGATGTCCATCATAAATAGATACTGGATGGGACAATTCTTGCGGTTTTTTTGTATGGTTCAATTCATTGTGCTGGCCATATTTGTGACTGTGGATTACCTGACCAATCTCAATAAATTTTTTAAAGCAGGAATTTCACTGGTGGACGCATTGGGGTATGTACTCTTAAAGACCCCTTTCATGTTTGTTCAGTTCACCCCGGCCGGGGTGATATTGGCTGTTATTGTGGTGTTTGGGCTCATGAATCGCAGTAATGAGCTTCTGGCGTTAAGGGCCGGGGGCATCAGCGCTTATTATCTGGTGAGACCCGCTGTGGTGGCCGGGATACTGCTTTCCTTTTCCATGTTTTTTCTGGGGGAAACTCTGGTGCCTGTGACCATGGCCAAGGCCAATTACATTAAATACTCCGTGATCAAAAAAAAACATCAAATCCATGCCACCCGGGAAAATATCTGGATTAAAATCGATGATACCATTGCCCATTTTAAATTTTTTAATCCTGTGGATCGAACCCTTTCAGGCATTACCCTCACCCGCATGGATGATGATTTTGAGGTTACCCAACGTATGGACGCCCGCTCCGGTGTGTACCAGAAGGGGCAGTGGTATTTTTTTAACGTCATGGTTCAAAATTTTACCCCGGGTGATGATACCGGAGAGGTGACCCTACATGATGAAAAAATTGTAGACATGGGTATTTTGCCCGAGGATCTGGGCCAGATGATGAAGAAGACCGATGAAATGCGGTTTGGCGAACTTGCGGCCCACATCAGAAAGGTGGAACAGGAAGGCTATGATGCCACCACCTACCGGGTGGATCTGTTGGGAAAAACTGCCTTTCCCTTTATCTGCTTGATCATGGCTATAATGGGAGCTGCTGTGGGAATGCGCCCAGCGGTAAAGGAGAACCTGCCCCTGGGCATTGTCATGGGGCTTGGCATGGCCTTTATGTACTGGATTTTGTACAGTTTCACCACCTCCCTTGGCTATGGTCGTATGCTGCCTCCCTTTGTCAGTGCCTGGGCCGCTAATTTCTTATTCTTATGTGCGGCCCTGTTTTATCTGGCCCGCACGGAATCTTGACCAGTCCCTGAGTATCTGTTCATATAAACTGCCACGGGCAGACCGTATTCTGGCCTTGCCCTGCCCACAACAAAGCGTGAAAGAATGTTAGATGCGTCTACTCTTTCATATAGAACATACATGGCTGTAAGACCAGCCACAACGAAAAACGAAAGTCTTTTAATTCCAGTATGTTGCTGAGACTTTCATGTAAAAACCCATGACCTGCCGGACACAACGAATACTGAAAATGATATCATGCCGCCCCCCCCCCGACGGGCAATGGGCCCGGCCAGAACCGTAGACGGCACAATTGGCCGGTTCCTATTACCCATCGGGGGGGGGGCTCT
>CAYSSE010000763.1:0-1660 GCA_964433355.1 uncultured Desulfocicer sp. | reverse complement strand
GGCTCCGCGTCTACGACCCTATATTCGTTGTGTCCATCAGGGCATGGATGTTATAAAAAAACCGGATAACAAACTTAGGGACTTCATCATAATAAAACTACCCACTCTTGCATACAGCACTCTGAAGAGTCGGTATGAATCTCATTTATATTGGGTATATTATTTTTCATTAACTCCCTTATGACTCATGAGTAAAGGAGATTGTTTTGCCAATTCGTAAATTCATATCAGTGCTGATTATTACTTTTCTAATTATAGTATCCACACATTCTGTGGTGCTCAGCGCTGAACAACTCACCATATTGACCACCAACGATCACCATGGCCATTTCATGGCCAATCGTAAGGGAGAGTATGGCATGGCTGCCCGGATGACCCTGGTGGAAAAAATACGCCGGGAAGTGCAAAATAATGGCGGATATTTGCTGCTGCTTTCCGGTGGAGATATCAACACAGGTACACCGGAATCGGATTTTTTAAAGGCTGAACCTGACATTAAAGCCATGAATCTCATGGGATACAACGCCATGGCTGTGGGCAATCATGAATTTGATAAAGGTCTTGAAGTTCTCAAGCAACAGATACAATGGGCCAATTTCCCCTTTCTATCTGCCAATATTTTTTTGGAAAAAGATCAAACGCCTGCATTTACGCCTTATGTCATCAAAGAGATGGGCACTTTACGAGTGGCAATTGTGGGATTGTCCACAACAGATACACCCATGCGTACCAGCCGAGAAAATGTGGAAGGACTGATTTTTAAAGAACCGGTGAACGTTATTCAAAATCTCATGCCAACGCTGAAGCAACAAAGTGACATAATCATTGTGGTCAGCCATATGGGATTTTACGAAGATGGGAATCATGGCATTGATGCCCCCGGGGATGTCACCCTTGCCCGAAAAGTTGAGGGCATAGATTTTATTGCCGGAGGGCACACCCACGAAGCATTGACATCCCCTGGTAAAATCAACAATACGCTCATTGTCCAAGCGGGAAATTGGGGGAGATATCTCTCCCGCTCGGATTTGGAATACTCCCGGGAAACCGGTGTGATTTTAAAAAAATATCAATTGATTCCCGTCAATCTGGAAAATAAAAACCCTATCAAAAACCCGGTGGAGCAGACAACGGATGAAACCCTCCAGGAAAAAATTCCCCCAAATGCACAGATGACCGCCCTTCTTGCCCCTTATGCTATAAAGGTACAAAAACAATTACAGCAACAAATTGGCTCTGTGGACGGATATTTTGAAGGTAACCGGGATGTGATTCGAGAACAGGCAACCAACCTTGGCAATCTGGTGGCCTTTGCCATGACATCCATTGCCGGGTGTGACATCGGTATTCAAAACAGTGGGGGGATCAGGGACAGTTTAGCAAAAGGACCGGTGACCTTCGGAGATTTAATCAGAATTAATCCCTTTGGCAATACCATCAGCCAAATTACCCTCACGGGCAAAGAATTGAAAACATATCTGGAAAAGGTGCTTTCACTTCCGCCCGGACATGGCAGCTTTGCCCAGACCTGGGGAATTTTGGCCACCCTTGAAAAAGAAAAAATAACTCAGCTCTCTGTTGACAGACAACCTGTGGTGGATGCAAACGTTTACACCGTTGCCCTGAATAATTTTATTGCCACCGGTGGAGACGGTTATCC
>CAYSSE010000762.1:0-1674 GCA_964433355.1 uncultured Desulfocicer sp. | reverse complement strand
GGGGGGGGGCTCTGCTGAGGGTACTTTGACACTTCATTTTCATATAAAAAAAACCAGTACAATAAAAAAATGGAGACGGCACTTCCTCCTCTGGGCTTAAAACTCAGGGATGACCTTGCCGATTTTTTATGAAATATACTATATTGATTACGATGATTTTTATTTTCCAGGTGGCCATGGCCCAGGCCGGGGAAAACCCGTCCACACCAGCAGATCCTTTACTGCTTACCGGGGGATTAACACTGGAACGGGCCTGTGAAATCACCCTTAAAAATAACCCTGGTATGGGTCAGGCAAAGGAGCGCATTGAAGGGGCAAAGGCTGTTTTACACCAGGCGGAATCGGCATGGAAACCCACCATCACCGGCACTGCCGGGGCCACGGCCATCCAGGCCACGGTCGTACCAGATTGGGCCCAGAGCGTACGCGCAGATGAAGCCTTTAACGAATTTTCAGCCGGTATTCAGATGGCCTGGCTGCTGTTTGACGGGTTTTCCCGGGAAGCCAATATTCTGGCATCCACCCATGCCATTGAACAATCAAGGCAGGGACGTCATGAGGTTCAACGACTTTTGGTACAGGCGATGTCTGTCACATTTCAGCAGGCCCGCCTGGCCCTGGAAAAAATGACCATTGCCCAACGAAATCAGCAGTTCAATGAAACCCTGGAAAAGGATGCCCGGATAAAATGGCGGGTGGGAACGGCCCCTGAAGCCGAAGTGATGAATTTTTCGGTGAGGGCACTCCAGGCGCAAAGTGATTATCTGGCGGCCCAGCGGGATTTTAAGCTCACCTGTACCGCCCTGGTTCGTTTGATGGCCCTTCCCGAGAGAAAAGTTCTAACACCGGAAATGTTCCCTGGAACAAAATCCCGCACTATTGAAAAACATTCACAAACCTATGAAAGGGCATTGGAACAGGCCATGGTCTCCCGCCCGGATCTCAAGGCAATAGATGCAGGGATTTTGGGGTTAAGGGAAAAACTCCGGGCCGAAAAGGGAAGTTATTTTCCCAGGGTCTATTTTGTGTCTGGCTTGAAATACCTATATCAGCAGGACAAACTATTAGTGGATGAAGAGGAGCACAACACCTATGCCGGGGTGAATGTGCAATGGGATCTTTACACCGGGGGAAGACGTCAGGGAAATGTGGAAGCTCTGGCCGCTGATCTTCGGGGGGTGGAAGAAAAACGCCGGGAAACAATCCTTGCCATGGGGGCTGAAATAGAACAAGCTTTGAACATCGCTGACACAGCTTATAGCACGTGGGAAAACCAGGAACAAACCCGGGCCCTCACTGAAAAAATCCGGAAACATGTGAAAAAGGCCTACCAGGCCGGGGTGGCCACCCTTACCCGGCTCAATGAGGCCCAGACCGATCTGGTACGGGCTTCGGGGGCGGCTGCGGCCAGCCGGATTCTGTACCGGATTGCTTTGGTGAATTTGAATGCGGCCATGGGGGTTATGGAACCTCTGGTAAAGTAGTCATAGACAACTACACATCTAAGCCGGGACACTTTGCAAAATAAGGGACTTGCAAAGAGCATGATTTTGGATACCTCAAGATTACAAATTCTCCCGTTTTAGACAGTTAGCCGTCATAGTCCCACTCCACAGGCTCCATCAACATCAAAGGCGATTATATTGCGCTTTTCGCTGGAGAACTCCACCCCGA
>CAYSSE010000761.1:0-1677 GCA_964433355.1 uncultured Desulfocicer sp. | reverse complement strand
CATTCGCTGTTCAGTTATCTATGGTCACCCATAGCACTCTTCAGCGTTCTGGGAGCATTCATGTATAAATCAAACAAAGGTGTGGAAACCCCTGAAGATAAAGGAGGCGCCTGATGGAACATCGTGCGAGTCCTTTAAATAGAAAATTCTGGACACCCGGTGTGCTGGTCATGCTGGTGTTTATGATTGCAGGAGCCATCTCCATTCTTGCCAGATTTACCGGCGGCATCGGCTATGTCACCAATCTGACCAATGCCAGGCCCTGGGGGCTGTGGGTGGGAGTGGATGTGGCAACCGGTGTTGCCCTTGCTGCCGGTGGGTTCACCACGGCTGCTCTGGCCCACATTGCAGGCAAACATTATTATGAAGCCATTACACGGCCAGCCCTTTTAACGGCTGTTTTGGGGTACACCTTTGTGGTTCTGGGCCTTCTCGTGGATATTGGACGGTCCTGGGCCATCTGGAAACCCATATTCAACTGGAACACCAATTCAGTCCTTTTTGAGGTGGCCATGTGTGTGATGGTGTACCTTCATGTGCTGTATTTTGAATTTTTCCCCATTGTTGCAGAACAGTTCAAGGGCCGGGTCAACCTTCCGGGTATCCTCTCCTCACTCAACGGTGTGGTGGACGGCATATTGAAAGTGGGGGATGCCATCATTGGTAAAGTCATGTGGGTGTTTATCATCTTGGGGGTTGTCCTCTCCTGCATGCATCAGTCCAGTCTGGGGTCTCTCATGCTGGTGGCGCCGACAAAGCTGCATCCGTTGTGGTATACACCGATGTTACCCCTTTTGTTTCTTACCTCGGCCTTTGCTGTGGGGTACCCCATGGTGGTTTTTGAAACAACCCTTGTTACCTCTTCATTTAAGCTGGATTCAGAAATGAACATTCTGACTCCCCTGACACGGATTACCATTTTCCTTTTGGGAACTTACATGTTCCTCAAACTGGGGGATATGATTTACAGGGGAACCTATGTTTACCTTCTGGAAGGAACCTACCAAACCAATGCCTTTGTTGTGGAGATACTCTTTGGCGTGATGGTACCCTGGGGAATGCTTCTTTTTGATAAGGTCAGAAACTCCAGAAGAGGTGTTTTTATTGCCGCATCCTTGATTGTCTTTGGTGTGGCATTGAACCGGATTAATGTGTTCATCGTAGGATATAAACCGCCATTGAGTGAAAATGGATATTTCCCCGCCTTCGGCGAAATTCTGGTCACTCTGGGGCTTATCGCAACATTGATGTTTATCTATAGATTTGTTGTGACTTATCTGCCTGTTTTACAGGCACCCAAGGAGGTGTCGCAGTGATAAAAAAGATTATCTTATTCGCGGGTATTGCGATCCTGACGACTGCCCTGTGTATGGCAGAGGTCTGGAAAGCACCCGATCAGGAACGAGCTAAGGAAAGGGCCAAGGAGGTTGTCCCCTTTATTAAGGAATACAAGGATGACCATAAGATTGCCCGGAAGATGTCGCTGATTGATGCCGGCATTTCCCTGGATGATGTTCAAGATACTTATTTTTTGATGGACAGCCCCATTCTCAAAGACCGGGAAGACCATTATGGGCCTGTCAGATTTTCCCATAAACGCCATGCAAATTTAACCAACGACTGTAGTAAATGCCATCATTATCGGCCAAAAGATGAAGCCGCATCGGAAACAACCCG
>CAYSSE010000760.1:0-1684 GCA_964433355.1 uncultured Desulfocicer sp. | reverse complement strand
CCTTATCCAGGGCCACATAGTACCCGGCAAACTGACATTGGGTAAGCCATTGGATAGACAGGGACGCCTTTTCCAAGGGTTTATCCTGGCCCATGCCGTTGGGTATGGACAAGGTCAGACAAAAACAGGTGAAGACAGCCACGCATATAAAATATCTTAATATATTGTTTCCCATTATTCTTTGCCCTCTGTCCCTCTTTCAGGAGAGTCTCCATGGTTGGGTGTGGTACCCATCTAATAAAACGGGTGGAATCACAGCGTCACCCCCCTGTACCGTCGATGAAAAAACGGAATCCGACTGGTGCCCCCCAAAAAAGGAACCGCATTGTGATTACCCCCTTGAAATAAAATATCACAATGTAGAATTAATAGAAAGCAGTTCAATGAGATTTCATGATTACACTCAGGCGGCAGAATCACAACGTGGGCCTTGCATAAATCATCGTTATGCTGGAATGCTGTGGCCAGTGTTAGCCCCGAACGTCACCTCTAATGCCCTTAACAAAAACGCCCGGAACCAATTTACGGCCCGGGCGTTAGAATTGAACAATTTAACAGCGGATGAACAGATTACTTGTAATCGTAGAATCCCTTACCCACTTTTCGTCCCAGCCACCCGGCTTCCACATATTTTCTCAACAGGGGACAGGGTCTGTATTTAGAATCCTTGAACCCGTCGTACAGGGTCTCCATGATGGCAAGGCAGGTATCAAGACCAATGAGATCGGCCAGGGCCAGGGGGCCCATGGGATGATTCATGCCAAGTTTCATGACGGTGTCAATGTCTTCGGGTTTTCCCACGCTCTGGTAAAGACAGAACACTGCCTCATTGATCATGGGCATGAGAATTCTATTGGCAATGAACCCGGGGAAATCATTGGCTTCAGCCGGGGTTTTTCCAAATTTTTTACTCAACTCCCAGGTCAAATTAAAGGTTTCTTCCGATGTGGGAAGACCCTTGATCACCTCCACCAGCTTCATCACTGGCACCGGATTCATAAAATGCATGCCAATGACCTTGTCGGGTCGTTTAGTTCTGGCGGCAATGCGGCCAATGGGAATGGAAGAGGTGTTGGTGGAGAGAATAACGTGTTCGGGGCAGATGGCATCGAGATCCTCGAAAATTTTAAACTTAAGGTCTTCGCGCTCCACGGCAGCTTCTACCACAAAATCAACCGATGCCATATCCTTAAGATCTGTGGTGGTTTTGATTCTGCCCAGAATGGCATCCATTTCAGCCTGTTCCAGTTTTCCCTTTTTAACACTTCTTTCCAGATTTTTGGTGATGTTCGCCACACCCTTGGCAGTGAACTCTTCCTTGATATCACTCATCAACACTTCAAGTCCACTGGCAGCCGCCACCTGGGCAATACCGTTACCCATCTGGCCTGCGCCGATTACGCCGAATTTCTTAATCTCCATGATTTCTCCTGAATATATTTTTTAAAAAGGAACGATTGAGTAATGGGGTGATCAGACACCCCACAAGAGCATAAACACCCGCCACGTACGCACGGGTTTATAAGCTGAAAACCCCGCTTCAGTTTTTATTAGAAAATAAAACTTCCGGGCAACCTCAGCAGAGCCCCCCCCCGATGGGTAATAGGAACCGGCCAATTGTGCCGTCTAACGGTTCCGGCCGGGCCCATTGCCCGTCGGGGGGGGGCGGCATAATGCCATTTGG
>CAYSSE010000759.1:0-1697 GCA_964433355.1 uncultured Desulfocicer sp. | reverse complement strand
CCAGCCCCACAAAAAAACGGCCCACACAGGCCATCTCAAAGGAACCGGCAAGGCCGAAGCAGATGGATCCTACACCGGCAATGAGGTTACCAAACACTATGGAGGTGCGTGCCCCAAGGGTGTCGGCGATTACGCCCGAAGGGATCTGCATGACGGCATACACAAAAAAATAGATGGCCGAAAGCGCCCCCAGCCGGGTGCCGGTGGTATGAAATTCGGCCATGAGAAATTCAGATACCACCCCTGGGGCCATGCGGTGAAAATAGACCAGAATATAGGTCAAAATAAGAATGGCAAAAATGGACCATTTTGCCAGCTCATAGGAGACATGGGCGTGGGCCGGGGATGCCGTTATTTCGTTTTTCATCAAATCGTCCTTTTATCTGAAAGTTAAGAGATATCCGGCCATTCTGGATATATTCCATAAAAACACTTGATCATCGCGTTTAACGGGTTGATGCAGCTTTATAGACCCTGTTGGCTTCTCGCTTTCCCACAGCTATGACCACCACGATAAGCTCTGAATTCCTGACTTCATAAACCAATCGATACCCCGCATTTTTAAGTTTTATTTTAAATCGATTGTGCTTTCCTGATAATCTTGAAGCCGGAACAACAGGATTTTTAAGACGTTCCGCAAGTTTCTTTTTAAACTGGATTCGCAGGCTCTCATCCAGTTTTTCCCATTCTTTTAATGCCTCTTTTTTAAATTTTAGTTTATAATTCATCAAGTTCAATGTCTATTTCAGGTTGACCTTTACGCGCATCAGCCAAGGCATTGAGTTCAAGGTCTTCCAGTTTGTCCATGAGATGTTCATATGCTTTGGCAGGAACACAGTAAAAAGCAGGTTTGTTTCGATTTAAGATTGCCACTGGAAACCCCTCTCCTTCGGCGACGATACCCATGGGATTTTTTTTAAATTCAGAAATGCTGGCCGTTATGTCTGTCAAAATCAAATTTGTCATTCCCTTGCCTCCTATTCGTTTCTCAGTCAACATTAGATTCTTATCTCTTATTTTTGTGTTATTTTGGCAAGAGAATAAAAAACCATTTTTGGCTCTGGCTTGTCCAGGTTAGGAGTCAGAAAAAATCAATTTACCTGCAAATCCGGTTGAAAAACCGATATATTTAACTTTGAAAAATATAAGTGGTAAATTAGAAATTTCTGACTTCCTTATGATTCTATCATCAATAAATATATATTATTAGCATTAATATTAGTATTCTTAATAGGTCTTGTCAAACAAATTGGACGGGGGGGATGTATTCCAATAGCAAGTATTGAATTCCTCCCCATGATGATCGCGGTACCTTTCCACCAATATTGATGAATAGCAAGTAAACACTTGATCAAACCAATGCCTTACTGGTAAACCTTTTCCATGAATGACGATCCTCATGCCGACATAAAGGCCCATGCCTCAGTTGATTTACCCAATATGCTCTTCCTTGATCTGGAAATGATCCCCCGGGGTGACATCGTTCACATGGGGGCTGTGCAAGGGGAGAAGATATTTGAAAGAAAAGGACGATTCAATACACTGACCGCGCTTAATGATCTGGATGCCTTTGCCCATGGGGCCGAATACATTGTCGGTCACAACATCCTATTTCATGATCTGCCGGTCATGGCCCAAAATTGCCCGGATCTGGCTCTTTTTAAAAAGCCTGTCATGGATACGTTGTGGCTGTCTCC
>CAYSSE010000758.1:0-1699 GCA_964433355.1 uncultured Desulfocicer sp. | reverse complement strand
TTATTTCCCCTCAAACATACGGTGTGGATTTTTACAGTGATTGCCTGTTTACTACTCAAAGTGAGGTAGAGGATCACCAACAGAGGGTCAAGGCGTTTTTAGAAGCCTCTATTCTCGGATGGGAATATGCCATGAATCATCCTGAGGAAATAATCGACCTGCTCTTGACAGACTACGGTGTGAAAAAAAATCGGGATCATCTACTCTACGAGGCTGAAGAGATAAGAAAAATTATGATGCCCGATCTGGTTGAAATCGGCCATATGAATCCAGGCCGATGGTCCCACATCAAAGCAACTTATGAAAAATTGGGATTGATTGATGCCGATTTTTCTCTGGAAGGTTTTTTATACGATCCCCGCTCTGATCTTGATTACATTTGGCTAAAAAAGGTCATCGTTGCGACAATTTCAATCATTGCATTTCTTGGCATAGGTGCCCTTGCTTTATTATTTTTTAACAGAAAGCTGGCTTCAGAAATTGATGAGCGAAAACGGGTCGAATTGAAACTGAGAAATAGCGAACGACTCCTGACGGAAGCTCAACGAGTCGCAAAAATAGGACACTGGGAGTTCGATTCACCTTCAGGAACCCCTATGTGGTCCGAAGAAATATTTCATATTTTTGGACTTGACCCGGAAAAGAGTGAACCCTCTTTTATGGCTCATAAAGACATTATTTATAATGCTGATTGGGACCTTTTAAATAGTTCAATTAAAGAGTTAAGTATCAAGGGCATACATTTTGATATAGAATTTCGGATATTGCGATCAAATGGTCAAATAGGTTGGATGCATGGGATAGGTTCAGCCGACAAGTCGAAAGATGGCGGTGTCCATAGGATGTTTGGAACAGCTCAAGATGTCACGGAACGAAAGCAGTTGGAGAGTCAACTTCAAAAAGCCCGCAAAATGGAATCCATCGGGAATCTTGCGGGTGGAATTGCCCATGATTTTAATAATCTACTCTACATGATTGTCGGAAACACGGAACTGGCACTTGAGGATATCCCAAAATGGAGTCCAGCATATACCAACCTGGAAGAGATCAAATCTGCCAGCCTCAGGGCAGCAGGTATTGTAAAACAACTACTTAACTTTAGCCGCAAGACGGATCAGAAACTGATACCCATAGATGCTGTCACCGTTATTAAGGACTCCCTAAAATTTTTGCGGTCAACCATCCCCAGCACCGTAAAAATTCATGAACAGTTTCCGGACGATGATATAATAATTCTTGCTGATTCAACCCAGATCAATCAGATAATGATGAACCTGTGTATCAACGCTTCCCAGGCCATGGAGGAGACAGGGGGAACTCTTAAAATCAGCATTGAAAAGACAATCTGTGACGCAGAGGATGTGAAGGAGTTTTCTGACCTGGCCCCAGGCAATTATCTCAAAATCACAGTCAGCGACACCGGCTCCGGCATAAGTCCTGAAATTATCGACCGAATTTTTGATCCCTATTTTACAACCAAGGAAATGGGGAAAGGATCGGGCATGGGCCTGTCTATTGTGCACGGTATTATCAAAAATCATGGCGGTGCTATTTGGGTTGACAGATGCCTTGGCAAGGGTACCACTTTCACCCTCCTGTTTCCGATGGCAGAGGAAAAACCTGTGATCAAAACAGAAACAGAAGATGAATATCCTTCGGGCACTGAAACGATTCTTTTTGTTGATGATGAAAAATCTAT
>CAYSSE010000757.1:0-1710 GCA_964433355.1 uncultured Desulfocicer sp. | reverse complement strand
GTACCCAGTACCCAGTACCCAGTACCCAGTACCCAGTACCCAGTACCCAGTACCCAAAAAATATCTGCCTTTTAGTAAAAAAGCCAGAGGATTTACCGGAGACTTGTTTAACCACCCTCTAACCCAAAAGATCCCAATACTGTGGTAAATCCCAAACAAAAAAACATTGATCCCCTGCTCAATAAAACCCCTCCCCATGATCTGGAAGCAGAGGAATCCCTTCTCAGTGCGGTTCTCATCGATAATGACACCCTTCTGGATGTGGTGGATGCCCTCAAACCCGAAGATTTTTACAAAAAAGCCCACGAAAAAATATTCCAGGCCATCATTGAATTGTTTAACCGGGATGAACCGGCAGACCTTGTCACCGTGGCCACCCGGCTAAAGGAAAAAGATGAACTCGAAGAGATCGGCGGCGCAAGCTTTCTTGCCGCCATTGCAGATGCAGCCCCCATGGCCATCAATGCCCTTCATTATGCAAGGATCATCCAAGGCAAAGCCTCCCTTCGCACCCTGATCAAAAGCGCCACCGCCATTGTGGAGCGCTGCATGAAGGATAAGGGGGATGTGGTGGATATCATTGATTTTGCAGAAAATGCCATCTTCAATATTTCAGAATCCAAATCCAGCAAAAACTTCAGCACCCTTGGGGATCTCATCAACCTGAACATTGATATGTTGGAAGAGCGCCAGGGCTCCAGCGGTGGCCTTTCCGGCCTGAGCACCGGATATCCCCGGCTTGATCAGCTCACATCCGGTCTGCAAAAATCAGATCTCATCATTCTGGCGGCCCGTCCCAGTATGGGAAAAACAGCCTTTGCCCTGAACTTAGCCCGCAATGTGGCCGTGGAAGAACAGGTACCAGTGGCAGTGTTTTCCCTGGAGATGTCCCGGGAGCAACTGTCCATGAGACTGCTGACATCCGAGGCACGCATTGACTCCAACCGCCTGAAGACCGGCTTTATCAGCCAGGAAGACTGGCAAAATGCCACGGACGCTGCAGGAATTCTCAACGAAGTCCCCATCTTCATTGATGACACCCCTAATATCACGGCCATGGAAATCCGGGCCAAAACCCGTCGACTTAAAATGGACAAGGGGCTTGGTCTTGTCATCATTGATTATCTCCAGTTGATGAAGGCTCCTTTTCATTCCGATCGCCGGGATCTTGAAATTGCCGAGATCTCCCGGGCACTCAAGGCCCTGGCCAAGGAGCTTGAAATCCCCGTGATTGCCCTTTCCCAGCTCAATCGCATGCTGGAGCAGCGGGCAGAAAAACGCCCCCTTATGTCTGATCTGCGTGAATCCGGTGCCCTGGAGCAGGATGCCGATATCATTGCTTTTATATACAGGGATGAGGTATACAATAAAGAAGAGAGCAATCCCAACAAGGGCAAGGCAGAAATCATCATCTCAAAAAACAGGAACGGTGCTATTGGCACGGCCCACATGGCCTTTGTCGGTGCATATACCCGTTTTGAAGAACTGGCAACAGGGTCTTATGAAAATTTTGAATAACGATCATGGCAAGATCCTTTGCCACAGCAAATAATGGAAATGGTACTAAGTACCCATGCATATGTTTTTCGGTATTCCACAGAGAGATACCGTTGATATTTATGGATTTTATTTTGAGGAATATATACTCGGGTACTTATGCCGTCCCCGGCAACTGCCCTGAACACCTTTTTTTAATACAAAAAGAGCTAA
>CAYSSE010000756.1:0-1713 GCA_964433355.1 uncultured Desulfocicer sp. | reverse complement strand
AGAAATCCCGGTTCCATGCCGGTTTTCTTGCTCATCTCTTCCCGCATCTCCTTAAGGGCACGGATTCTTCCCGGAATTTCAGGTGCCATATCCGGCGCTTTTTTACGGGGATATACCGGCAGCCCATCGGGAGAAACGGCAAGACCCTCCAGAATGGCTTTGAGGCATTTATCACCGTACATTCCCATCTGCTTGGGGCTCAGAGCCTTTGACTGCTTGAGTTCCACAAGGGTAACAGGACGGATGGTGGCCATGCGGGAAATGGTTTCGGCCCCCATGATCTTAAATAAAGGAAGGTTCTTCTGACTGGCAATGTTCATGCGGACATGGAGTAGCTGTTCCAGAACAGCCAGACCTCGACGGGACATTTTCCCGGCCCCTTTGAATTTCATGAAAAGGGGATCTGTGGCATTATTGTCATGCTTTACAAGGGTCTGGAGTTGAAACTCCTCCTGGGCCCAGGCCAGCCTGCCGCAGTCCTCCAACTTTTTTTTCAAAATTTGGGAAAGTTCCAGAAGATTTACCACATCATTGATACTGTATGTGATCATCTCGTCCGACAGGGGCCTTTTTGACCAATCGGTTTTCTGGAATCGCTTATCCAGGCAGAGATCAAAATGTTTTTTCAACAAGGCGGCAAGGCTACGCCGCTGGATGCCAAGGAAACGGCAGGCAATCTCTGTGTCAAAAAGGGTGTGAATCCGAACATCACAATCCCTTTCCAGGGTTCTGATATCAAAATCTGCGCCGTGGAAGACCTTGGTGATGGTTGGATCTTCACAAAACAATTTCAAAGGAGAAAAATCAGTGATGACCAACGGATCAATGATAATATTTTGTGCATCATCGGCAATTTGTATCAGACAAACCTTCTCCTTGAAATGGTGCATGGAATCCGCCTCAAGATCCATGGCAATTTGATTTTTTGTTTTTAGCGTGTTACATATACTTGCTAACTCCTCATCTGAGCTGATCATAGTATAATCAATCATTTTTTTCTTGACCGTTTCAGGCAGTTGCCTTAATGTTTGAGTTTTCCACACATAAGCGACATGAATACGTTTAAAGGTATCATGCCGGATTAAAACTCCTGTTTTTACAGTGGGTTTTACAGGAGTTTATAAATAACTGCCATGGGCAGACCTGATTGATGCCTGGGTTTACCCACAACAAAGATAGAAGATAACGACATCCTTTAAAAATAATTTACACTTTTTTAGAGCATTTCCCATTTGCAGGAGCTTTTTCCCAAAAAATTGTAAAATGCTTTTGGGCTCATATGTAAGGATGCCACAATAACTTTCTATTTTACCAACATTTTCATATATAACTGCCATGGGCAGACCATATTGGGGATTTGGCCTGCCCACAACGAAAAACGAAAGTCCTTTAATTTTAGCATGTTGTTGAGACTTTCATATAAAATTTTAATTAAACACTTTAATATTGGATTAAAATCAATGATTAACATAACACTTCCTGATAATAGTATAAAGGTTTTTGAAGCCTTTCCCACTGGAATGGATGTGGCAAAGACCATCTCCGAAGGATTTGCCCGAAGCTGTGTGGCCATGGAGGTGGATGGTCAACCCATGGATTTAAGCGGTGAGATCACCTGCGACTGTGGATTAAAGTTTATTACCACCCGGGATGAAGATGCCCTTGAAATTTTGCGGCACAGTGCCGCCCATGTCATGGCAGAAGCCATACAAA
>CAYSSE010000755.1:0-1719 GCA_964433355.1 uncultured Desulfocicer sp. | reverse complement strand
CAACCTTGTAACCCAGTTTTTCTAATACTTGTTGAACCATGTCAGTGATAGATTTCTCATCATCAACAAAAAGAATCGTTTCAGTGCCCGAAGGATATTCATCTTCTGTCTTTGCTTTGATCACAGTTTTTTTCTCTACCATCGGAAACAGGATAATGAAAGCGGTACCCTTGCCAAGGCTGCTGTCAACCCAAATAGCACCGCCATGATTTTTGATAATACCGAGCACAATAGACAATCCCATGCCCGATCCTTTACCCATTTTCTTGGTTGTAAAATAGGGATCAAAGATTTGGTTGATAATTTTAGGGCTTATGCCGGGGCCGGTGTCATTGACTGTGATTTTGAGATAATTGCCAGGGATCAGATCAGGAAATGCCTTCATATCCTCTGCTTCACAGAATATCTTTTCTATGCTGATCTTAAGCGTTCCCCCTGTTTCCTCCATGGCCTGGGAAGCATTGATACACAGGTTCATCATTATCCGATGGATCTGGGTTGAATCAGCAAGAATAACTATTTCATCGTCCGGCATGTGTTCATGAATTTCTACAGTGGTGGGGATGGTTGACCGCAAAAATTTTAAGGAGTCCTTAATAACGGTGACAGCATCTATGGGCATCAGTTTTTCATCCGTCTTGCGGCTGAAGTTGAGTAGTTGTTTTACAATACCTGCTGCCTTGAGGCTGGCAGATTTAATTTCTTCAAGGTTGTTATATGCTGGATTCGATTTTGGGATATACTCAAGTGCCAGTTCCGAATTCCCGACAATCATGTAAAGTATATTATTAAAATCATGGGCAATGCCACCGGACAAGGTGTCGATGGATCGCAAACGCTCGGATTCGGCAACCTTTTGAGCAATGCTTTTTTCCTTTTCAAGACGATTTTGCATGGCGTTGAACAACATGGCATTTTCAATGGCAATGGCGGCATGGTGGGAAAAAAAACTCAGCAACAGGGCATCTTCCTCTACAAAGACGGAGTCATTTTGCTTGTTGATCACTTCCAGGACTCCGATGAGTTTCCGCTTTGATTTCATGGGAACACACAGGAGAGACTTGGTTTTTGTCCCGGTCATTGCATCAATATCGGAATAGAATCGGGGATCTTTTTGGGTATCCGGCACCAGTAAATATTTTTCATTTTCCGCCACCCAGCCGGCAATACCTTCTCCCGGTGGTATCCTGATATCCTCTAACTCATCGGCATTAGGGCCCGTTGGAACACTGAAAACCAGTTCTCCGGTTTTTTCATCCATGAGCATGAGGGTGCTGGCAACAGAATCTGTGACAATACTGGCATGTTTCATGATAAGGGCGAGGACTTCCACTAAATCAAGGGTGGAGTTTATGATAAACCCACTCTCAAGGGCCATGGCCAGCTTATTGCTGTCCAAACGGCATAAATCTTTGACCCGCTTGGTCGAGGTCTCTAGGGCCAGTGCCAGATCCTTCTCACTGACAAACCCTTTTTTCACAAGAATCTGCCCCAGCCTGGGAACCTTGTGACGTGTCTTTCGAGCTTTGGAAACCAGTTCTGCGCGGTCAAGATCCTTTTCACCCGGAGCCTCTTTAAAAAAAAGTTGCTGAAACGCCAATGCCTCTTCCAACTGGGGCCGGGAAATAATCCCAGAACTGACCAAAAGGTCGCCTATAAGATGCGAGTGGATGTTTATGCCAGGGCTTTTTTCAGGATCCTGATATTCATTCCAATGGT
>CAYSSE010000754.1:0-1726 GCA_964433355.1 uncultured Desulfocicer sp. | reverse complement strand
CCAAAATTAAAATTGCTGACGATTCATTGCCAAACGGGGGGATTTACATGTCGGTACAAAGCTTTACAGTTTATGATATCTTTGAAATGAACGCCAGACGCTATGCCACAGATATTGCCATCACAGAAAAAAATAGATCCCTGACCTTTGAATCTCTTTTGGAACAGGTGAATACGCTGGCCCAGGGGCTTTTGAATCAGGGGATCGGCAAGGGGGATCGCATTGCCATCCTGGCCATGAATCACCTGGAATACTTGGTCTTATATGGTGCTACCGCTGCCATGGGTGCCATCCTGGTTCCCATTAACTGGCGGCTGTCCCTGGATGAAATCGCCTATATTTTGGACGATTCAGGGGCAAAGCTACTATTCTTTGATGATGCCCGCAAAGAACAGTTATATGCCTTGATGAATGCCCGGCAGTTCACCGGCACTCCGGTGTCCATATCCGCAACAGACCCTACCCACCTTAGCTGGGCTGAGTTGATTAAAGACACCGCATCACCTCAGTTGGCCCCGACAGATCCCCCGCCAAATCCCCCGGAAAGGGAAGACATATTCTGCCTTATCTACACCGCCGCCGTGGACGGTCATCCCCGGGGAGCTGCCCTGTCCCATGAAAACATGGTCATGAGCAACCTCCAGACCTGTCTTACCATGGGGCTTACCCGGGAAGATGCCTACCTCAATATGGTTCCCCTGTTTCACATCACCGGCATGAATCTGGCCCTGGCCACCCTGCACATGGGAGGTAAAAACGTCATCATGGAAAAATTTGATGCCCCATCCGCCATTGATCTGGCCCGAAAAGAAGGGGTTTCCATCCTGGCAAGCTTTCCCCCCATCCTCTCCACCCTGTTGGATCACATGGATGAAGGCGATCTTGCTTCCATCAACCATGTCACCGGCATTGACTCCCCGGACAATATAACGGCATTCACCCAAAAAACCGGGGCACGATTCTGGATACTCTATGGCCAGAGTGAAACCTCTGGATTTGTCACCCTTTCCGATCATGCCCTCATGCCCGGCGCTGCGGGTAAACAATGCCCGGTTTCAAATATTGCCATACTGGACGATGATGACACCGCCCTGCCCTGTGAAACATCGGGAGAAATTGCCGTTCGGGGACCTGTGGTGTTCCAGGGATTCTGGAGAAAAGAGGGGAACCTTGACCCGTCAACCATAAGAAACGGCTGGCACCACACCGGTGATATGGGCAGAATTGACAAAAACGGATTTCTGTGGTTTGAAGGCAGAAAACCTGAAAAAGAACTCATCAAACCCGGTGGAGAAAATGTCTACCCCGCCGAGGTGGAAAAGGTCGTACTGATGCATCCAGATGTTGTGGCGGTGTGCGTCATCGGCGTCCCTGATCCCAAATTTGGCGAAGGGGTCAAGGCGGTGTGTGTGAAACAACCAGATGCGGATCTGGACGCTCCTGCCCTCATTGCCTTTGTGGGAGAGCGCATTGCCCGGTACAAAAAACCCGGTTATGTGGAGTTTGTTGATACCATGCCGGAAAAATCAGATGGCACCATTGATCGCATTCAGGTCAAACAACTCTATGGAAGGGCCTGAATTCGATCCATGAAATTCTGATATTTTTTATGGCCGTTTTTTATATTAAAGAGTAGGGGTGTCTAACATTCTTTTACGCTTCATTGTGGGTAGGCCGAGGCCAGAATACGGTCTGCCCGTGGCAGTTTATATGAAAATGAAGTGTC
>CAYSSE010000753.1:0-1727 GCA_964433355.1 uncultured Desulfocicer sp. | reverse complement strand
TAGTGGTGATGATTGATGATGCGCTGACCCGCCAGAATCCCCAGCTTTTAAATGACATAGCCCAGTGGTTTGAATACCACAAGGACCTTGTGTGTCTGGCCTGGAAACCTGTGGTTTTTCCCGGCGGTGAACAGGTAAAAAATTCCTGGGACCATGTGCACCGGGCAACAAAGGCCATGGATGATTCTGACATAGACAGGCACGGTGTGCTCATCGCCATGGGCGGGGGAGCCCTTCTGGATATGGCGGGATTAAGCGCGTCCATCTTTCACAGAGGGATACAGTTGGTGCGCATCCCCACAACAACCCTGGCCCAGAACGATGCGGGAATTGGTGTTAAAAACGGCATTAACCAGTATGGTAAAAAAAATTGTATTGGCACATTTTATCTGCCGATAGCGGTGATCAATGACTATAATTTTTTGGAAACCCTGCCCTTTGAGCATTTTATCGGGGGGGTGGCGGAAGCCTTTAAAATTGCTTTGATACGAGACAATGCATTTTTTTTATTTCTTGAGGAAAATTGTGCGCTGCTGAAACAAAGAGACCCAAAGGCCATAGAAGAGACCATTGAAAGATGTGCCCGGCTTCATCTTCATCACATCGCCCACAGCGGTGACCCTTTTGAAACTGGGTCATCACGGCCGCTGGATTATGGCCACTGGTCTGCCCATAAACTTGAAATGCTGTCCGGGTTCACCATGGGGCACGGCCAGGCAGTTTCAGTGGGCATTGCGCTTGACTCCTATTATGCATGGCAACACTCCCTGATTTCCCGTGCCGAACTGGACCGAATCATCACCGCACTGATAAATTGCGGTCTTCCGGTGTGGAGCGAGTATCTGGAGGCCACGGACACTTCGGGCCGCCTTGAAATAGAAAACGGGCTTGAAGAGTTCCGGCAGCACCTGGGGGGCCGGTTGACGTTTACCATGCCCCATGGCATCGGGGAAAAATGTGAACGCCATGAAATGGACTTTGACATTGTGAGGCAGGGAATCGCATTTCTTGAGAAGGCCTGCTGTGATCCGGGCAAAAACAACCGGAGCACCGGAGGGGTCAAACAGCGGTGAAGCTTGCCAGATAGTTGACCATGGAATTTTTGCACAAATAGTAATTCCGGGTAATCGGGTTGTATGAAAAACCTGTGATATCAACCTGTTTTAATCCAGCATCAGAACAGGCACGGGCAAGTTCAGAAGGCTTGATCAATGATGCCCAGTCATGGGTACCCTTGGGCAAAAGCCCCAGAACATATTCCGCAGCCACCACAGCCAGAAGAAAGGACATCAGGTTGCGGTTGATGGTTGCAAAAATAAGGATTCCACCGGGATTCAAGGCATTTTTGCACGCCGTAATGACCGATTCATAGCTTGGCACATGCTCAAGCAGCTCCATGCAGAGAATGACGTCAAAACCCGTTTCAGTGAACCGGGTGATATGTTCGATGTCCGTGTCGATGTAGTGGATGTCAAGGTTTGATTGTTTTGCATGGGTTCGGGCAATGGCCGTCATCTCCGATGATGCATCAATGCCGATGGTGGCGGCAGCCTGCCTTGCAATTCTTTCGGTGAGTATCCCGCCACCGCAGCCCACATCCAGCACCCTTTTGCCCTTAAGATCTGTTTGTCGCATAATGTATTCAAGTCGTAACGGATTGATATCATGAAGAGATTTCATCCTTCCGTTTTCATCCCACCAATCTGTTGCAAAATCGTTGAATTTTT
>CAYSSE010000752.1:0-1745 GCA_964433355.1 uncultured Desulfocicer sp. | reverse complement strand
TGATGAAACACTGAAACAATCCAAACAGGCATCCACAGATAAAATCAATGCCCTGCTCAATAAAATGATGGGCATGGATGATTTTAAAAAGCTATCGGATGAAAAACGGCAAAAATTAAAAATACCCTTTGAAAATTTATTGCAACTTGTGCAGGAGCAAAGCCTTATTCCAGTGGTCACAGATATGGCCAGGCGGTTTGAGGATGACAAATACCCCGGATTGTTATCAGACATGGGGGCCTGGAATCGGCAACCCTCCAGGGGAAAGGATTTTGGTGATGCTTCAAAGCCAGGAAAGCAGGATAAAGAGCATAAAATATCGGAAAATGGGACAAAAACTATAGAATTCGTTAGAATGAACCAGATCCAGGTTGAATATGGCAGGGCCTGGCTGGAGAATGAAGATGATATATCACAATATCTGGACTCCCTTCGTCGGTCACTGCATCATCAAGTTAAACAGGGGAAAAAAATTCAGCTATGATACAAAATATAAGTTTGAAAAATTTTACTATATTTAATACATTGGATGTTCAATTTTCTCCAAAGATTAATATCATCATCGGGGAAAACGGAACCGGCAAGACACATTTATTAAAAGCGGTTTATTCCCTTTGTGCAGGCAAGGGGTCATTAAAGGATACTCCCGAGGTCAGCAGGGAAGATCTTGAAAGGGCAGTGACGGATAAGCTTGAGAAAACATTGATGCCCTTGGATGCCAAGCTTGGGAAACTGCACAAATACGGGGCAAAGGAAAACGCGGAGATTAAAGCTGACTTTATTTCCAATAAAAGTCTTTACCTGACTTTTCGAAACAATTCAAAAACGGTTTCCCTCAAGGAAAATCAAGATTACCAAGGCTATACCCATAAACCTGTTTTTATCCCCACCAAAGAGGTGTTGTCGTTTATGGAGGGCTTTGTCAGTCTTTATAACGAGTTTAAATTGTCATTTGATGTGACCTACTGTGACCTCATTTCCCAGCTGCAACTGCCCCTTGCCCAGGAAAGTAAGCTCAGCGAAAAGTCCCGGTGGGCAATAGATCAGATTGAAAATATCCTGGGCGGAAAATTTATCTTTCACGGCGGAGGACGTGTCACCTTTAAATCCGCTGGAAATGAATACTCAGCCAATGCCGTGGCCGAGGGATTTCGTAAAATCGGGGTTCTTTCCCGACTGCTTGAAACAAGGGCCATTCAACCGGGCATTTCCGGGCCGCTCCTGTGGGATGAACCCGAAGCCAACATGCATCCCAGAATGGTCAAATATCTTGTTGAAATTTTATTGGAGCTGTCCAGAAATGGGCAACAAATTATTCTGGTCACCCATGATTATGTGTTTCTGAAATGGTTTGATCTGCTCATGGAAAAAGGAAAAGAGGATCATGTCCGGTTTGTCACATTGTACCATGGGTATTCTTCAGGGGCGGTGGAATGCCAAATGGCAGATGATTACCGGGAAATTGATCGGAATGCCATTTCTGCTGTTTTCAGTGAATTGTATGATGCGGACATAGACAAATCCTTTGGGGATATATAAAACTATGGTTAGCCTGGATGAGCTGGACCTGAGAATTACCCTGGAAGATGCCATTGGCAAGGATATTCGGAAATTCTTCCTCAAGGATTTCTACACCTACCATGTCAAGATGTACAAAAAACGGCCCATATACGGCTGTTTTCATCCCCCAAAGGCAGTTTCAATGCCCTCATCTATTTGCACCGCTATAAATCCGATACCGTATC
>CAYSSE010000751.1:0-1747 GCA_964433355.1 uncultured Desulfocicer sp. | reverse complement strand
CTAATCGGCGATTACAGGTGTGCTTGCTGTTTTTGAATTAAGTCTGGCACGCATCACCATCCTCAAACCATACCCGGCGCCGATGAGGATAAGGGGTCCCCCATAGGTTGTCAGAATGGCTTTCATAGCTGCCCCCGTTGTTTCAGCATCCACCAGGTAATCCATGCCGGCACCGATAAAACCGGCAGCGCTTATTAGCAATACGACAATGGCAACACCGCAGGCAAGGAAATTTTGTTTAAACATGGTAAAGGGGGCTTCCATGCGTTTTACACGAAAGGTAAAATAGGCCACAGCAAGAATGATATATGGGATAACCAGGGAGAGTGAGGAGAGGTCGGTAATCAGTCTGAAAAACGCATCAATGGAATTAAGGCCGGACAATGGCACAGCAATCAGAACGACCACAATGGCACATTGGGTCCAGAGGGCATTTGTCAACATATCTGAGTTGTTTTTTTGGGTTAAAAACCTGGGAAAAGTTCCTTCAGGAACATCGCAGAACATGGCACGGATGGGAGATTCGATCCACAGAATATAGGCGGCAACAGAAGTGATGGTCAATATGCTTGAATAAATCTGAACGATGATTCTGCCGTTGAGCCCCCAGTTTTCTGCCAGAATTTTGTAAACAATATAATTGGCATCTTTGAGACCCGCATCGGTCAATACCTGTGGTGACGCAATGAGACACATGGCAAGAGATCCCACCACATATGAGGCCCCCACAAGAAAAGTGGCAATAAACACACCCCGTGGAAAATTTCTTTTCGGATTATCTATTTTACTGATATAGGTCCCTGCAACTTCAGCGCCTGCAACTGCAAACAATAACCAGGAAAAGGTCGAAAAATAGTTTGAATTGATTTTTGGGATGATGGTTTCTGCGCTGAAGTCTGTGGCAGCCGGGGTACCTGTGAAATACCCCAGGATGGCAAAAACGATGAACAGGACGGTGGCTCCCAGGGTCAACTTGCCACCAAGGTTGCTGATTTTAGAAAATTTTTGAACCCCCTTGGTGGAAATCCAGGTCAGTGCGATACAGAGGAAAATGGCTATGTATGGCAGTAGTGAAACATTTTCGTCGCTGAATTTATTCTCTCCAAATATAGCCCATGATGCAACGACGGGAATTCTGGAGAAGACAAATTGTAGATAAAAAAGACCGGCGATGTAGTATGACCAGGTGCCGATAAACGCCCATCTCTCACCAAGGCTGCATTCAATCCAGCTGTAAATTCCCCCCCCTTTATCCTGATTGGCCGAGGCCAGCTCTGCAATGAACGCCGTTAACGGCAGAAAGTATAAAACGCATACCAGCAACCACGAAGGTATTGATGCCGGTCCCAGAGCCACGCCATTGTTTGTAATGTTGCTGAACCCGAAAGTGGGAACAAAAATAAGCATCACCAGAGTCCATAACGTCAATTTGCTGGATTTTTCCATTTTAAATCTCCTTTACCTTTACTGAGGTGGCATGTCACCTCATCGTTTATTGGATGTGCTTTATTGGGTTACCGGGAATTGATCATTTCGAAGAATCGATGTTTAAGAGATCCACCCTAATGGTCAAGTTTTCGGAACTGACACATCCCACACATGTCAATATAACCGCCACGGGCGGACCGGGATTTGGGAGCCGGGTTCACCCACAACGAATAATGAAAGAGTGTTAGGCTTACCTACTCTTTCTTTATATGAAAAGGTAGCCTCCAAGGTTACCTCAGCAGAGCCCCCGGGGAGGGGT
>CAYSSE010000750.1:0-1749 GCA_964433355.1 uncultured Desulfocicer sp. | reverse complement strand
CAGGTTTTGAGATACTTCCGGTTAAGTTCAGAAGGATTGTTTTCAGTATGATCATGAAAAACGGCGCTGGTATCCAAAGGGTAATTCGCCTCCGGTTTTAAAGTCATCGGTTCCTGGATCGGCACCAGGGCGACAGGTTTGTCGTAACAAAATGATTCTGTCCAATGCCGTAAGGCGGAAACCGCTATCGGATATTGTGATGTTTGAGTTTTCGTTGAAGGGTTCTGGGCGTTATCCCCATTAACATGGCAGATTTCCCTTTTCGCCATCGGCATTTCTCTAAAATATGGAGGAGAAATTTCTTTTCAAATTGCTCAGCCGCTTTTTTAAAGTTTGTTTGGTTTGTGTCAAGCAGGGTTTCAGGAGCGGGGATTAATTGATCCGGACCGGTTTTATCCAATTCGTCTATAAAGTCAGTCTCCCCTAATACCACAAACCGTTCAAGCAAATTGTGCAGTTCCCGGACATTTCCCGGCCAGGTGTAATTCTCAAACGCAATTCTCAACCTGGGTGGCATTGAATAGTAGTTTTTATCCGGGCTGAGTTTTTCCAAAAAATGATCTGCCAGCAAGGGGATGTCCTCTTTTCGCTCCCGCAGCGGGGGCAGGTAGATAGGGATCACATGAATCCGGTAAAAGAAATCTTCCCGCATCTTTCCCTGGGTGATGAGATTTTTAATGTCCTGGTTTGTGGCGCAGATGATCCGGGTATCCGGGGTTTTAATTCTGCTGCCACCCACCGGCCTATATCCTTGTCCATCCAGAACCCGCAACAGTTTTATCTGAACATTGAGGCTGATTTCCCCAAGCTCATCCAGAAACAGCGTGCCGGAGTCCGCCAGGTCCAGAACTCCTTTTTTGTCAGAGTATGCCCCGGAAAATCCCCCCTTTTTGTGCCCGAAAAATTCACTCTCCATGAGGGTTTCCGGAATAGCGCCGCAATTGACGGGTATGAATGCCTTATCCCGCCGATCACCGGAATCATGGATGGCCCTTGCAACGAGTTCTTTACCGGTGCCGGACTCTCCATATATGCTCACATTGGCATTTCTTGAGGCCGCTCTGAAAATCAGGTCGTAGACCCGCTGCATACTCGGGCTTTTTCCAATAATATTCCCACTTTTATAGCGTTCTTTCATCTTGGATCGAAGAAGAATATTTTCCTTTTTCAGTTTTATTTCCTTGATTTTCTGATCACTGATGTCCGTGATAAACCCTTCAAGGGCGATGAGTTCACCACCGGCGGTAAAAACCCCTTCCCCTCGGTCCATAACCCATTTTACTTTATCATTTTTCCCGTGAACTCCACCGATAGTGGTTTTGATAGGGTACACCAATTCGTAGGATGTCTTTTTTTTCAAGGCGTCCTTGATCATGGTAAGGTTTTTCTGCCTGTCCTCCAGATGAACCGAGTCGACAAAGGAAAAGAGCGGGTCACCTTTCAGTTTTTCCAGTCCAAACCCCAGCAGGTCATAGGTGCCGTGGCTAATGAACTCAATGGTCCAGTTTTTGTCATTGGTGCACCGGTACACTATGCCCGGCAGGTTGTTCATAAGTGTCGAGAGCATGCGTTTGCTTTCCATCAGTTTTTCATGGACCTGTTTGAGGTGTTTCACCTCTTTTTTCAGCCAAATCAGGCGCTCGTCCACCAGGTTATGAGAAGAAGGATTGTTCATAGCATTAGAAGTTCCAACATCTGTTCCATTAAAGGATTAGGGTGCAATTATCTGAAATATGCATATATTTTTCT
>CAYSSE010000749.1:0-1759 GCA_964433355.1 uncultured Desulfocicer sp. | reverse complement strand
TAGACGGCTCAATTGGCCGGTTCCTATTACCCATCGGGGGGGCTCTGCTGAGGGTACTTGGACACTTCATTTTCATATAAACATACATGGCAGTCACCACTGCCACAACGAAAAATGAAAGTCTTTTAATTCCAGCCTGTTGGGGAGACTTTCTTATAAAAAATATGAAATGTACAGAACGACAACACCCCGCCATTCTATGGCATTGGCTCTATCTATAACCTAATTTTCTTCATGGGTAAAGGTCGTGGAAGAATATCTCGGAATAATTTCGGCGGAATTTGTTTTCTGATCGATGGCCTCTTTTGAAGGGGGGCTGGGTTTTAGTGAAACAGAACAATTCCTGGGCCAGCAAATTCATCTCACCCCCTATACCATTGTGGTTTGTGAAATCCAGGGGTGGCAGCCCATGCCCATCCACCACAGGTGGCAAACTTTTTCCACTCCCATTGGGCTCACCGGTTAAAGATAACCCAGTTTATGATAAAGGATATGTGGCGGTTCTTTTGAAGTCCACAGGCCGTGATGAAAAAGGGCGCATAAAAGCCAAAACAGGCTGGGCAAAATAAGTAAATTGATCCAGGCTGATCAAATGGCTGTAGGTGTTCAAGTAGCCTCAGCAGAGCCCCCCCGATGGGTAATAGGAGCCGGCCAATTGGGCCGTCTACGGTTCCAGGCCGGCCCATTGCCCGTCGAGGGGGGCGGCATAATGCTATTTTCAATATTCGTTGTGCCTGGTGGTTACAGCCATGTGGGTTTATAGGAAAGTCCCTGCAAACCTGACGGACTTTCATACTTCGTTGTGGGCAGACCGAGGCCAGAATACGGTCTGCCCGTGGCAGTTATTATCCTTTGAAATCCCCCAGAATGGCATACAGTGACGGCACCACCAAGAGCACCAATACCGTGGAGGCCAAAAGACCGAACACGATGGCGGTGGCCAGAGGGATGAGGATCTGCGCCTGCATGCTTTGTTCGGATAGAAGCGGTAGCAGGCCCATAATGGTGGTTACAGAGGTGAGCAGCACCGCCCGGAACCGTTCCCGACTGGCAAGAGTGGCTGCTGTTACGGCATCTTCTCCCCGTTCCATGTGGAGATGGTGACCGCGCCGGTGGTCATATCCATGGATTCGCTGGTCCGGGAAAATCGTCCTTCCCAGGTTATGTTACGGTCGTTGATGGGAAGTCGTACCAGGGCGGTTATGCCGATGGCTTTTCTGATCATCTCCATGCTCATCTCTCCGGGCATGAAGGAGCGGGACATTTTGGGAAGAAGCGTCATAAAGGTTTGGGGCGGAACCTGCACTGGGATTTCAGCACTATGAATGCTTTCGGCTTTCAGCATCAGGGATCCCACGGCTGCGTATTGATTGAGTTCGACATTGACCTCAGAGAGGCGGCAGTCAAAGGGGGCTACAATTTCGGTTTTGGCAACGTCCAGCTGACGCTCTGTCACGGTGAACTCACCAGAATCTTTTTGGGCCAAAAGTGCCCGGCGCTGGGATGGGATAAGTTTTAAGGTATTCTATAAATTATTCACCGTTGTCTGCTGGGCCAAAAAGAGTTTTTCTTCACTCTCCACTTCCGATTCAGAAATGTATCCCTTTTGAAAAAGTCCTCGTTTTCGCTTTAACTCCTGGGCGGAGATACCCATGGATTTTTTTTCGATTTCAAGAAGTCGACGGGTGTTGGCGCTGGACTGCTCCAGCTCTTTTAACTGGGCATCAATGCTCATGACGTCGGCCCGCCCTCTTGATTC
>CAYSSE010000748.1:0-1760 GCA_964433355.1 uncultured Desulfocicer sp. | reverse complement strand
GGCATGATACCATTTGGCTCCGCGTCTACGACCCAATATTCGTTGTGTCCAGCAGAATATGCCCGTTTTATATGAAAGAGTAGATATGTCTAACATTTTTTCATGCTTCGTCGTGAGCAGACCAAGGGTATGATAACCCCCTTATTGCGGCACCATTTTTTAAAATTTAACGTTATTTTGATCACAAAAATCAATCACAGCGTTGGCCACTTGTTTCCGGGCGGCACTAAAGATCTTGGATTTAAAGGCAGGTTTCCATTGGGTTTTAGAAAGTTCATCAGACACCACCAGAAGGGAAACAAGCTCCACTTTATGGTGGGCAGCCACGGCAAACAGGGCTGAGCATTCCATCTCCACGGCCCTGGCTCCTTTGGCATGAAAAAAAGCCACCTTTTCTGCGGTTTCCCGGTAGATGGCATCGGTGGTCCAGATGCATCCGGTTTTAAATGGTATTTGCTTTTCACCAAGAAGTTGGGTTATTTTTTCAGTGAGGCCAGGGGATATGGATGGGGAAGAGGGAACAGGTATCACAGGGTAGGGCTCTTTGCAGTCCATGTAGTTCTGGGAGGTGCCCTCGTGGGAAATGGCGGCATGGGGCATGATAATGTCTCCAATTTTCATTTCCGGTGAAATGGAACCACACCAGCCAATGACAATAATTTGCCGTGCCCCCCGGGCAATCAAGGATTCCAGAAGCATCACCGCATAGGGTGCGCCTATGTAGGGGCCTGCAAATACGGCTGTTTGTTCATCTCCGACAATTACACCGGGCTTTTTTTCCGGCACATCCTTTTCCATGCTTTCCTTGGAAGGGGGTTCCCTGATATCCAGGTTTTTTTTCTGTTTTTCCCGGTTTCCCTGTTTTGGATACGCCTTTACGTTGGAGGTTCGTGCCGAGAACAGCTCTCCCATGAAAAAAGATCTGGATCGGGGTTGACCCAGACTTTTTTTAATATATCTGACATCAGGCACCGTGCTGACCATCACAGCCAGCTCGGTGATGTCAGGAGCCTTTCTGCCCCCCAGTGGGGGAACCAGGGAGGGGCTATTCAGGTCCGACAACGTCGGCAAGCTCATCCTTAACCTCATCAATTATGTCGTAGATCCACATCACATCTTCAATGGCGAGACGACCCGCCTTGGAAGGTGCCCGGTCTGTACCATCTTTCTTCTTTAAGATTCTGGGCCCGATCTGAAGTTTTGCTTCACCACCGGCATATTGATGAATGGAGAGCATTAAACCGGTTTCTTCACACTTCCATTCCTTTAATGTTTCATCTTTTTCAGGATCATAACCTGCCATATTTTTAACTCCTTAAAACATAAATTTTTTATATGAAAGTCTCAACAACATGCTAAAATTAAAGGACTTTCGTTTTTCGTTGTGGCTGGTGGTGACTGCCATGTATGTTATATGAAAAGGTAGCCTCCAAGGTTACCTCAGCAGAGCCCCCGGGGAGGGGTAATGGAACAGACCAATTGGGCTGTCTAACAGTTCCGGGTCGCTTCCATTACCCCTCCCCGGGGGCGGCATAGTACCATTTTAAAGCCTTGTTATGGCCAGCTTAAATTAGCGCCCTTTGGGCGGACTTTTTACAACCCGCTGATTTAACAGTTTATAAAATGGAAATTCCTATACTATTAAATTAAAGTAAAATCTGCAATGTTCTGGAACAGTTCTGCCACAGAGGAGAGCAATCCCATGCGATTTTGCTTCACTGCCTCATCATCCACCATGACCATGACCTCATCAAAAAAGG
>CAYSSE010000747.1:0-1767 GCA_964433355.1 uncultured Desulfocicer sp. | reverse complement strand
CTCCATAAAGACGAATAGTTTTGGACGCTTTGTTGTGGAGGGCGTGGCCGGGAATAAACAGTTCATCAGTATTGGCCAGGCTGAAGCCTGGGCCATTGAATATCTTAAAGATCATGTCCAGGAGCTGGGACGAACTGCCGGTACCAGTCGTAAAACCGTTGCCATGGACATTGAGGATCGGGTGGTAAATACCGGGGGTGGTATTCCACTTTTTCTGGGTCGTAGTATTGTGGCGACCCTTTCAGGTAGTCCGGATATGGTATTGAGGGCGGTTAATGAATAAAACAATTTTTAATTTCCGTAATTTTTTCTATTGCAGTCTCTGTTTTTTTTGCATGTTTTCCCTGGCATTTGCCGGGGAGAGCCATCTCTCCTCCCATAAGGCCGTGTTTGGCGAAGCAGAATTTGTGGGGAATATTTCCAATAAAAAAATTGATGAAGCCTCGGGGATGGCAGCATCACACCGGCAAAATGATCGGCTATGGCTGAACAATGACAGTGGGGATAATGCTGTTATTTATGCTGTATCAAATAATGGAAAGGGGTTGGGCCAAGTGCAGGTGGCCGGTGCAAAAAATATTGACTGGGAAGATATGGCCTCCTTTGAATGGAAGGAGAGACCCTATCTATTGATCGCCGATACCGGTGACAACAAAGGGAAACGAAAGAAATGTACCCTCTATATTATTGAAGAACCGGTGGTAACGAACCATGGTATTTTTCCCAAAAACGTCGATATCCAGTGGCAGATTAATTTTCAGTATGAAGACGGCCCCAGGGATTGTGAGGCGGTTACTGTGGATGTGGCTGCGAAACAATGCCTGCTTTTGAGCAAACGGGAGGAGTGTCCGCAATTGTACACACTGCCGCTTTTCCCCACACCGGGGCAGCGCATTGTGACGGCTAAAAAAATTGCCAGGATCTCCACCCTTCCCCAGCCCAACATAGAAGATCTCATCCAGCCCTATGGCCGGAATCGATCCCAGCCCACGGCAATGGATATAACACCGGATGGACAGCACTTGGTAATCTTAACCTATAAACATGCCTATTTATATTCAAAAAAAAATCACCAGACCTGGAATTCTTGTTTTGATGGTGATCCTGGGATAATCCACCTTCCCCTGGTGGGCCTGGGTTCCCTGATCCAGCGGGAGGCCATGTGTTTAAGTCTGGATGGGAAATGGCTTTATCTTACCTCTGAAAAACTTCCAGCCCCTTTATATCGCCTGGAAATGAGGTTAAATTAATGCAGGGCTCGAACAAAGAAAACGGCTACAGTTGAATGCTCCCTTACTTGAGTAAAAACTTTTTCACTTTTGATATTAAATTCTTTTTGATGGAAATGGTAAGATAAAGATCTCCCTTTTCTCCAGAGACAGGATCTTCTTTACCCAGGCCCTTTAACCTTATTTTGCGGCCCTCCTGGATGTTTTCAGGAATTTTCACAATGAGCTTTCTATCCTGTTTCTTATGATAATAGGCATATGGCCCCCCTTTTTTTACGTGGGACTCAGACAGGGTAATTGTGTCGTAACTGTTTAGACTGTTAATACTTTCTTCAATATCAGGTGCCTTCAACGTCTGGGAGAGCACATTGTTCAAAAGAGTTTTACCAATTGCCTGGAGGATATTTTTGTTGGAACTGCGCGGTCGATTTCCACGGTGGTGGCCAAAGGTGCCAAACATGAAAAAGCCCCCACCGTGGGTTTTGCCTGATTTAAATAATTCGTTAAATCCCCGAATGCCAAAATTATCCGCAATCTC
>CAYSSE010000746.1:0-1767 GCA_964433355.1 uncultured Desulfocicer sp. | reverse complement strand
CCAATGATCATTATCCATTCCCGGGATTCCTGGGCACACCATTTCATTTTTTTGCAAGCACCATGGAAACATCATGATCAACTGGTTCCGGCAATCAAGTGTTTGATACGGTATTCAGCGTCTGTTTTCAACTGTAACGCTATGGAAGATTTTATGGCATCCGCTTTTGGTGTGTTTCAGGAACCTCTCTTAGTTAAAAAGATTCAAAGAAATAAAGACGATTTAGGGTTCTTCTCATAAGAATCATGGCAAGATCACTTGCCACAACAAATATTGAAAATGGTACTATGCCTCCCCCGACGGTTGATGTTTCCGGCCCGGAACCGTAGACGGCCCAATTGGCCGGTTCCTATTACCCATCGGGGGGGGGGCTCTGCTGAGGCTACTTGGACACCTCATTTTCATATAAAAACCGCCATGGGTGAACCATATTCTGAACTTGATCCGCCCACAACTAAGCACGAAATCCGTCAGGTTGATGGGACTTTATTATAAAAAAAGCAGAGTCACAGATAAAATGGTTGGAAGGACTCGCTGCGCTCGCCTTCCAACCAAAAGTTGCAACAGACATGCTTCGCATGCTGATGAACTTTTGGTTAAATTCTATAAACCAAGCGATTATTTACAGTGAAGATACTCAGAAAAAACGGGGGTTGTCAATCTAATTTTTGAGGTATGGATCAAGGTGTTTTATCTTGATATCCATGATGAATTGAGATAAAGTTTGCTAAACGATGTTTATCTTGTAAAACAAAAAAAATAATGTGAATATGAAATTCAAGGAGAAAAGATGGCCATTGCAAACTGGAAAAAAGAGGGAACCGTTGCCGTTGTCACCCTGTCAAACGGTGCGAATTTGCAGAATCTTGATTTTTCCACAAGGATGAATGAGGTTTTTGATGAAGTGTTGGCGGACGATGGGGTGTACGCCCTGGTTTTAACATCCGATGACGTGAAAAATTTTTCCCAGGGGGTGGACATTGGATGGTTGGGTCAACGACTCCAGGAAAATGATTTTGAATCCATGAAAGCCTTTATGTATGCCACCAATCGTGTTTTTAAGCGGTTGTTGCAGATGCCCCTGCCCACCATTGCCGCCATTAACGGCCATGCCTTTGGCAATGGGGCCATGCTGGCCTGTGCCTGTGATTTTCGGTTCATGAAGAGGGATCGGGGGTATTTTTGTTTTCCCGAGGTAGATATCAGTATTCCCTTTTTGCCGGGGATGATTGCCTTTGTTCGAAAAGCCATGCCTGAATATAAATTTAATGAGCTGAAACTCACAGGAAAACGGGTGGGGGCCGATGAGCTGGAACAGCATCATATTATTGAAAAGGCAAGTGCCAATGTGAAAGAACTCATGGCAGATGCCTTGGGCTTTGCCGCTACCTTTCAGAAAAAAAGGGGCATTTTCGGTGAACACAAAAAACGCATGCACAAGGCCATCATCGAGGTGATGGAAAAAGAGGACATTGTTTTCATTGAAGCATTAGACCTTTTTATAAAGGAATAACCAATACCTTCGTCAATTTTATTTTGGCTTAAATTTCAATCTTTGTTGTGGGCAGGCTGGGGCCAGAATACGGTCTGCCCGTGGCAGTTTATATGAAAATGAAGTGTCCAAGTAGCCTCAGCAGAGCCCCCCCCGATGGGTAATAGGAACCGGCCAATTGGGCCGTCTAACGGTTCCGGGCCGGGCCCATTACCCGTCGGGGGGGGGCGGCATGATATCATTTTTAATATTCGTTGTGTCCTACAGGACATGCC
>CAYSSE010000745.1:0-1785 GCA_964433355.1 uncultured Desulfocicer sp. | reverse complement strand
GGGGGGGGCTCTGCTGAGGTTGCCCGGAGGTTTTATTTTCTAATAAAAAAATCTGGAAAAATAAGATTTTTAAATGATCCCGTCCAGGAGTCCTTTCTCCTCATTTCAGCGATAAGTGAGATATTGAAGCCGTAAGTCTATATTTAAAAATGGCCCTTGACCATCTGTCTTTATATTTTTGTATTAATTTTTTCCGTGGCCCATTAAAAAAAATTGCTTTGTCAAAGTCAATAATATAAAGACCATCATCTGGAGTGAGCAGGATATTTCCAGGGTGAAGATCCACATGGAATATTCCGGCATTCACAAGAAGGGTTATGTTTCGGGATACCTCAGGTAATAGATCCAAGGCTTTTTCAGGGAGGGACAGGGCAAGGGCTGCAAAAGTTTTGTGGGGAGTTATGGCCTGGGTGATCAGCCATGCCTGGTACAATGCCTTTCCCCGGGTGATATATGCCACGGGGGCAGGGGTTTGTACCCCGGCATTGCGGGCATGGAAAAGAAATTCAAATTCCCTTTTGGCTCTTGTTTTACCCCACCGAACATATTGATACAGGTTAAATCGAGAAAGCCATCCCCCCCGGAGGCAGGTTTTTACTACAACAGAGCCTGTTTCCCCAAGGGTGATTATTCGTACGGTGGCCCGTCCTTCCAGCAGGCGTATCTGTTTTTGGGGTTTACGTTCCAAAAGGTCTGCCAGCAGGTTCAAGGTCGTTGTTCCCAGAGCCACGGTGGATCCAATGGAAAATCCCCGGTGAAGTTTTGTATGTACAGGAACAGGAATCATGGTGTAAAGAAAGTTGCCTCAACCCGGTGGATATCCCCGGGCACATCCACACTGGGGGAGTCATGGCGAGTGATCACCACCTTTATATTATACCCATACTCCAGCACCCGGAGCTGTTCGAGTTTTTCTGTGTTTTCAAGAAGGCTTTCCCCAAGCGTTGTAAATGTTTTTAGAAATGATTTTCGATAGGCGTAAAACCCCAAATGCCGGTAAGTGGGTATCTGGGATTTACCGTCCCTTGGAAAGGGAATTTGTGAACGGGAAAAGTACAGGGCAAAGCCATTTTTGTCCAGGGTGACCTTTACTGCCGAGGGGTCGGTGAGGTCTTTGGGATCGGTTATTTCCAGGGCCAGGGTGGACATGTTAAGAAGTGGGCCATCGTTAAAAGGGGCGGTGAGCTGATCCAGACATTCCGGGGAAAATACGGGCTGATCCCCCTGGATGTTGATGATGACCTCATTGTCATCGGTGCAAAATTGTTGGCAGGCTTCCCATACCCGGTCTGTGCCGGACTTGAGATCGGAAGCTGTCATCACCGCCTCTCCCCCAAAGTCAATGACTGTATCATAAATCCGATTATCATCTGTGGCCACCACCACCCGGTCAATGGAGCCAGCTTTTGTGGCCTGCTCATACACCCGCTGGATCATGGGTTTTCCCGCCACCAGGGCCAGGGCTTTTCCATTGAAACGTTTGGAGCCATATCGAGATGGTATCACTGCAAGGGTCATAAAATTTTACCTTATTTTTCCATGATTTCCAGGTCATCAGCAGATTTTCTATTTGCCGCTGTACATCGTATGAACTTAGCATCCTATCTGGCAGTTTTTTTATAAGTTATTGATTTAATAATTGATAAAATGGAAATTTCTATACTATCCAGTTAAAAAACATAAGGGGTACATGCTACCAATTAAAACCCGGGAACCACGAGCCTATGATTGTTTTATATGAAAATGAAGTGTCCAAGCACCCTCAGCAGAGCCCCCTCCGATGGG
>CAYSSE010000744.1:0-1788 GCA_964433355.1 uncultured Desulfocicer sp. | reverse complement strand
CAGAGGTTCGGCTTTTACCGATGCGCCGTCCCACTTCGGCCTTGTTCCAGTCACATTCATGGAGAAGAGTTACAAGACCCTCCCGGCTTAACTTGGGCTGCGACCTTTCCCCAGTGGCTGGCATCGGGGATACAGCCCGGGGTGAGGGGATCTCAAGGCACTCCCTTTTTTCTCTAATTTCAAGGGGAAGATCCCGGGTTTTAATCTGTTGGGATGTGCATAGAACAAAGGCGTGTTCAATGGCATTTTCAAGTTCACGGACATTTCCGGGCCAGGGATATTCCATGAGTTTTTCCATGGCATTGCGGCTTATATTCTTTATGCTCATGGATTCCCGTTCGTTGTTTTTATCTATGAACCTTCTCACCAGAAGGGGGATATCCTCCCGTCGGGATTTAAGGGGGGGGATATGGATGGGAAACACCTTGAGACGGTAATAAAGATCTTCTCTGAATTGACCATCCAGGGTGAGACGGTAGATATCCTTATGGGTGGCCGCCAACACCCGGATGTCGATTTTTATCTTTCGGGAGTCCCCCACCCGCTGGATTTCCCTCTCCTGGAGTACCCGGAGCAGTTTGACCTGCATGTACGGGGATAATTCCCCGATTTCGTCCAAAAAAATGGTGCCCCCATGGGCCTCCTCAAAGCGACCCTTTCGATCCCGATGGGCGCCGGTAAAGGCGCCTTTGACATGGCCAAACAGTTCACTTTCCAGAAGGGTTTCAGACAGGGCCGCACAGTTGACCGGGATAAACGGCCCCTGGGACAAGGGGCCATTATAATGAATGGCCCCGGCTACCAGCTCTTTGCCGGTTCCGCTGTCTCCCTGGATTAGTACGGTGGCACGGCTGTCTGCCGCCGCAGTGATGGCATAAAACACATCCTGCATGCCCCGGCTTTTGCCGATGATGTTGCCAAGGGCATGGGTTTCTCCCAGACGTCGTTCAGCCTCTTCAGCCTTCTTTCTCATGCGGTTGAGTTCCGTAAGATTTGTGAGGGTTTCCACAATGCCAAGAAGGGTGTTTTTTTCATCCCGGATGGCCCGGGCACTTTTGATAACAGGAACATCATATCCGTCCCGGTGTTTTACATGACACTCTTTGGATTCCGAGGTGCCATGCTTTAATACACCGCATTTTTTCATGTCCGAGGGGCATTCCTTGCCAAAACAGCGGTTGCATTGGAGCAAATTGCATCCTTGGCCCAGGGCCTCATTTGCGCTATATCCGGTGATGCCCTCCATGGCACGATTCCAGGAGGTGATGAGCCCATGGCTGTCCAGGGTGAACAGCCCGTCGGCCATGGTATCAATAATTTGATTAAAAAAACGAATGTCCCACAGTTCATGGGTTTTCATGGAAAATTTTCCTTAAAAAAATAAGCTAATAGGGAGATTTTTTTACAAAAAAATTATATTATGAAGAAGTATCATTTCATATGACCGGCACTATAATTACTTTGTTTTTTGATGGGGGAAAATTATGGATACCCACCAACGCCCAAATTGTTAGAGCACCTCATTTAGAACGGCACTTAATTCTTGAACCATAAATGGTTTGGCCACCACACCAGAAAAACCATATGATTTATAGTCGGCCATAACCGGATCAGTGGAAAACCCACTTGACACAATCACCTTTGCCTGGGGATCAATGTTCAGGATATGCTGAACCGCCTCCTTGCCTCCCATGCCCCCTGGGATGGTTAAATCCATGATAACCGCACTGAAATTTTCTTTTTTTGCCATGGATTCCAGATATTTTTTGCATGCCTCAGCACCATCTT
>CAYSSE010000743.1:0-1802 GCA_964433355.1 uncultured Desulfocicer sp. | reverse complement strand
ACTGACTGCAAATGGCCGACGTTAGAACCAAGCCCTTATTCTCAGATGATGGCACGGAGCGTCCCGTGCCAGTCGTCGATTTTACGCTACTTGTGAGGCCAAAATTGACTTTTGATATCCACAATCGGGGTGCCGTCAATGGCTTCCATGGGGGCGACATGGAGACGAAGGGGGGTGGTTTCCACATCCAAAAGCGTCACTTCGTGCAGCCCAATGGGGTTGGGTCTACTGGGTGATCGTGTAGCGAATACGCCGGTTAGAGGATTTTCCCGATTGCCCCTGGGATGCACCTGCAGGCACCCTCTGTCCGCTTTGTGAAGCCAGGTTAGAATCAGATAGGTCTCGCCCGGTTTCAGACGGAGCATGGCCCTCTCCACAAATGGCTCCATGTCGATCCAGACATCCACACCCCCTTCTGTTCCTTGCTTTGGAGCCTGGTCGAAAGTTTTGATGGATGAGCGAATCGTGCCGATGATTTTTAACTCCAGGTCTATTTCTGCTTCATGTTTCATTTTTAGATCCTTTCTGTGTTTGTCTGGGCATCCTTCATATGATCCCAAAAAGGCTTTACAGTCTTTTTAAAAAAATTCCCTGCAAATGGGGAACTCTCTAAAAAAGTGTAAAGTACTTTTGGTGGATAATCCCCCTCCTTTTAAAAGATGGAATAAGCTGACTCGGTGTATGCCAGTGGCTTTCAAGCATGTGGTTGGGTGAGGGTGTTGATTTAAGCCTGATGAGCTGTATATTCGTCCAAAAGGCGTCGGATCATTTTCTGATACTGAGTATTGTGCTTTTTTGCTTCGCTTTTGAAGAAATCAACACTTATTTTACTTAGGGAAATGGTGATTTTGACTGTTTCATCTTTCAATACAAGCTCTTCCGGGGAAGGCAAGAAGTCAGAAATGACCCTGACTCCATACATAGGTTCATCCGTGTATTCGATTTTCTTGTTCATAAATTTTCTTTCCTTTTCGCCAGTAACCGGCACCAAAGATTCTTATTCTGCCATACCGATAGGTGAATCTCACGGTTAAGACACCGCCACCCACTTGACCAAGGCAGTAATACCGCTTTTCATCAGAGCTATGCTTTGTGTCTTCCAAGATCACGCGCTTGCGATCCAGGAACGCCAATTGCGCATTGGAGAACGATACTCTATGTTTCTCTTGATTGGTCTTGTCCTTGTTCTCGTCCCATTCAAAGTTCGGTTCGGTATTCATGGATAAAATATAAGCCTTCTACATGACTTTGTAAATATGTTTATATGGCTTTTTATATTTAAAAACATAAAAAGCTATATTGCAAGGCGAGTAAAAAAGTATGAATTCATGACATCCTTTATATCATTACAGTGGATTCGAGCCGTTTACCCACAGACTACCAGTCAATGGGAAAATAATCCTTTAAAAATTTACCGCACCAGTGTTCGCCTGTAAGAATGCCATGGAAAAAGGGGTCGCAGATACGGGCGGCACCGTCCACAATATCAAGAGGGGGCTGAAAATCGTGGCGATCTTCTTTGAGTTTTGCCAAAGTGGCAGGGTCTTCATCCGTTACCCAGCCCGTGTCCACAGCATTCATAAAGATGCCGTATTTTGCAAGATCACTGGCAGCAGTGTGGGTGAGCATGTTTAGTGCGGCCTTGGCCATGTTGGTGTGGGGGTGGCGGCTTCCCTTTTTAAATCTTAAAAATTTGCCCTCCATGGCAGACACATTCACAATGTGCTTTTGGCCTGTATTATCAAGCTTCATGATATCTGCCAGGCGGTTGCACAGCACAAAGGGAGCCACGGCATTGACCA
>CAYSSE010000742.1:0-1803 GCA_964433355.1 uncultured Desulfocicer sp. | reverse complement strand
GAATATAGCAGCTTCACAAGAAGCCGCTATCCCTTTAGGGTAGCGGTAGTTCACTCAATTTCAACTTCTGCGGGTACAATAATACTGGAATCCAGCACATCCGCCAATTGAGGGACTTCTCTTCCACCGGCTTTCCATCCCCGATGTCTCAGGATGCCTTTAAAGGGCGGTTCTCCTGTCACATTGCCAGTGAGCTTGACAGCATTGGGATCAAATCCAGGTTCAATTTCAATTTCATCCCCCTCTTCCCGATCCAAAACAGGCACTGGAGAGATGTATTTTTCCATGGCAGCTTTGCAGTCTTCGTGGACACTTCTCACGGCAGCACCGATCTGCTCATCATCATAGAGGTTGAGATCTTCTCCAAAAAAATCCAGCAACCGCCCCTCCCTTTGGAGAACGGAAAGCAGATGGAGAAACATGCGTCTTTTCCGCTCTTGTTCCATGCGTTGCTCTGCGGGATCTTTTTTTGTTTTTCCACTGGTCTGTTCCGGTTCCAATGGCTCATCAACATTTTTAAAGATACCGGCCACCCCTGCCCTGACAAACAGCCACATAATAATGGTAAGCAACAGAAACACCACCGCCGTGACTGGCACCACCCAGGAAACAAAGGATGTCACCAGGAGCTGCAAAAAGTCAGACAGCTGGGGTAAAGAGCCCAGCACTACATCTATGTTGACAAAGGGCAGTTTAAATGCGACGCCTCCGTCCGAGGCCAGAACCGCAATCAAGCGTTGCAGGCCAACATACATGGCCGCATTTAAAAGAGCCATCAATAGGGCCATAAACAAAAAAATCATTGTGAAAGATCTGCGGGAAAAATGTGTTAGTTTATCCACGTGTGTGTACGCTCCTGTGGTTTCAGGGGGTTGATTCAAAATTTATGTTACCCCTTAGATGATTCGTGGGTTTACCTATCCAAGGTGATAAACATAATGCTCTGGGCTACCCACCTAAGCCGGGACAAGGTGTCAAACCAATGGCATGAATAGCCTTGATATGCATGCAAGGTTAAAAAATATGTGCAACCCAAGCCTGACAGCTTTGCCAGGACTTAAAATAATGGCAGATATTGTGATCAAGTCCTGCATTTTTATTATGAAATAGGATAATAACACAAATTTTAGGTTTATCAAGGGGTAGGAAATACGGATTTCAGGAGGGGGTGGCATCAGAAAAGCACATTTAAAACACAGGCAAGCTGAATAAGATTCGAGCAGGTCTTCAAATTTGCCTGAATAAAAAAATTAAAATTTACTCATCCTTGACGACAATCATATCTTTATTGGCCTGAAAGGTTTTATCTCCCACACCTTTTACCTGGGTAATATCTTCCGGTGACTTAAACCCTTTATTGGCTTCTCTGTAATCAATGATGGCCTGGGCTGTTTTGGGCCCCACGTACTTCAGGGTACTCAATCCTTCTATTGTCGCTGTATTAATATTTACCTTTTCCATGGCATAAACCATGGTCACACCGGATACCACCAGAAAAATTCCCATGAGCAGAACAAGCATTGTCTTTTTCATAAAGATCTTTTTCATCAATATCATATTGGACTCCATTGGTTGACCAAACGTAAATAAAATGAAAAGACTTCTGCGTAATTAAATAAACCAATCGCAATGTGATAAACATCTCTGCTCTGGATCGTGAGCCAGAATTAAACAAAAGCCTTCAAAAAAATAACAGGTGTGCTTTTCTGATCTCCACACGGCAAATTTGTATTGACAAAAGAACCGCTTGTAATTTTATTAACCAAAGGAAAGATCCATGTCAAGCGTTTTATACTTTTTTTT
>CAYSSE010000741.1:0-1803 GCA_964433355.1 uncultured Desulfocicer sp. | reverse complement strand
GGGCTGTCCCTGGCATTTCCCTTGGGTTTGTGGAACTGGCCTTTGTGATGGTTGTTATCTGTTTTTTCATTGCCATCCCTTCTGTTCCTGGATACTGGGGGGTTTGGGAAGCGGGGGGGATGTTTGCCATGCTTGTGTTTGATATTCCCCGATCTGATGCTGCCGGGTATCAGTTGATTAATCATGCGGTACAGATATTCCCGGTTATGGGGGTTGGATTTTTTTCTGTTTTGGTGATTGTGTTTGGGGGGAAGTCGGCTGTGCCTGACATTGAGGGACGTCTATAGTTGGGAACTTCGACGATAATAAACTACCAAATTAAAATTTTTTATAATGCAATATCAACACATTAAACTGGATATGCTGGTAGTTTATTGTCGGGTAAATCTAATGGGAGAGGGAGTATTCTTCAGAAGAGCAGGGAAATCACGGAATGAGTTCACACCAGCAGATTCTGAAGTAAATTAAAGTTGAGCCGCATTATCTAAGGTGTCAACTACCCATCGGTTTAAACTTTTGCCTTCAGCAATCGCAGCACTGGTAATATTTGCATGAAGCTTTGATGGTACACGCACATTAACTTTTCCGGAATATTTCTTTCTGGGTTCAATATTACGCTTTTGGCAAGCATCTACAAATATTTTAAGAGAAATAGCACCTTCTTTTTTAAGATCTTCAATATTGTTGGCATAAAAATCTGCACTGCCGTTTAGCCCAATAAACTCACCCCTGAGCATTTCAATTTCAGGATCATACTTAATAACAGCACTATATCCATTAATTTCCATTAAATTCATCATGGTAAGACCTCGTTTTCTTTTAACCATTTTCGAATATTTACCACTGCACCCTTGTCAGTATCAGGTCGAGGATGAGGGCGATGATACACCCGAACCTGACCAAAAAGGAATACCTCAATGCGGGAACCTTCATGCTCAATCAACTCAGCACCAAGTGAAATCAATAATCCCTCTATATCCTTCCATTTAATGTTGGCACTTACAGGATGGGAAAAAATTAACTCAAGTGTTTTTAGATGCTTACGTTTCATAAAATGATAATAGTGTAAAATGGTACCATTGTCAATTCTAATGATCGGTCTTGATATTCTTCGGGCGACTAAACAGAAAAATTCAGACAGTGGTGATCATGATCTCCGCCTTTTCCACCACCGAGGTGCGGGGGAGGCCATGAACGAGGGAACCTTTGATTTTGTTCCCAAACCATTTGACACCAAAAAGCTCAAACGTTCCATTTTCGCCCACTGATATAGACTGGTAAGTGTGGTTATTCAAAATTAGATGAAATATCAGACTTTTAAAATGAAATCATCAAATTTTGTTGGCCTTCTGAACCAAGAGAGAACCAAGCCCAACACATTTCTTTCTTCATGGATGTGAATATGGATTTAAAGCTTGACTACAGGCAGAAATCCATTATTCTCTTATAAGAACTTATTTAAAATATTCATGCTCTAAAGGCATTAAAGGCCTAAGGGAGAGAGCGGATTGGAGATCAAGCTATATAACGACATTGTGTTTAAATGGATTTTCGGCAGACAGGATCATACCGGGCCTCTGATGGCTTTTTTGAATGCCGTGGTGGGTTATGACAAAAATGAAGAGGGAGTTGACTCTTCTCCCAAATTCACAAAAATCCAAATTTTGAATCCCTATGATCAATCAGAACCATTTACCAATGAAAAACAAGGCATTCTTGATCTCAGGCTCCAGGATAAAAACAGCCAAGAATGGATAGATATAGAAATTCAGGTGATTTACAGTGCCGATTATGCGCAACGTT
>CAYSSE010000740.1:0-1806 GCA_964433355.1 uncultured Desulfocicer sp. | reverse complement strand
AGAGACTCGATCATGGCAAGACCAATAAGCAGTGTAACTGTTACTTTACCTGAAGACTCAGGATTTCTGGCAATACCCTGAACAGCACCACTTACGCCCATGCCCTGACCAATACCACAACCGAAAGCTGCGACGCCAATAGCAAAACCAGCTGCCCATACACATGCGGTAAAAAAATCCATTTTCTTTCTCCTATTCCTGATTAAAATAAATTAATGTTTGCGGCTTCTTCCAGGTCCCCGCATTTTTTACACAAAATTACGTCGGAACAGCCCGGCGCAACAAAAGTCCTTTATCAATGAGCGTGCTCCATGGCACCTGTGAAGTACATGACGGCCAGAAGAAAAAACACAAAGGCCTGTACCAGGGCAACAAAAATACCCAATGCCATGATGGGCAGGGGAGCAAAGAAAGCCCCGGCCAAGGCAAACAGGATGCCCAATACCAGCTCATGACCCATCATGTTTCCGAAAAGACGGAAAGAGAGGGATAAAATTCTGGCGGCATGTCCGATGAGCTCAATGGGTAGAATGATGGGAATCATCCACCACACGGGTCCGATGAAATGTTTGTAGTAGTTGGCACCATGGTATTTTATGCCGATGACATGGGTCCAAATCACCGTAATAAGTGCCAGAGCGGCCGTGGTGTTAAGGCTTGCCGTGGGGGGAAAGAACCCGGGCACAAGACCAACGAGGTTACCAATAAAGACAAAAAGAAAGATAGTGGCGGCCAGGGGGAAAAGCCATCTACCCTCTTCACCGCAAATGGTTACCATGAAATCTTCCAGTCCCGAGATCAACACTTCAAATACATTTTGAACAGATTCTGGCACCAGCTGGGTATTTTTACCCGCAAGCCAGCCAAAACCGATAAGAATGCCCATCACAACCCACATGTAAACAACATGCACGTTGGCGTGAGCAAAATGGCCCAGACCAATCAACTCAAACAGCTTTACAAAGAATAGATATGGATGCTCCACCTTAGACCGCCTCCTTAAAAATTAGTCTTGTTAATTCCAGCGCGGTTGCTGCCATTATGCTTACAACCACAACCGAAAGGCCCAGAATCAGACCCAACGGATCAACAATATTTCCTTTTATAAGCGCGAATATAGCAATTCCGCTTATTGCAAATCGAATATAATATTTTATAAGCACCACACCAAGGATCGAACGAGAAGATTTTCCAGAAGTGGCATCCAGAGCCTTGTACAGGGTGTGCCTTAGAAGATGAAAGTTCAGGGTCACCAAGAGAGATCCTGTTAAAATCCCCATGGCAAATTTAACCGGGGTGTTTATGAAGCCCAGAAGCGATCCCACCACAAACAAAAACCAGTTGGCCGCGGTTACAAATTTGATCATTCGCTGATGAATACCCATACGATTAAAGCTTTCGGCTCCTCTTTGCCGCCATGGCCAGGTTTCTGAATCCGGCGGCAATGCCCAATCCCAGACCCACCAGGGTCAGAACCGGTTTTGTATCAAATTTCCCATCCAGCCAGATCCCGGCAAACAGCCCAAGAAAAATGGCAATGGCCACGGACAGACCGAGACTACTGTAATATGCAAGTTCTCGAATGCTCTTTACTGTCTCTTTTTTCATGGATCCTTCTTTTGAATCTGTCACTGATATTGAGTGGACATGATCCCTATTGGCGAATGTTCCCCTCCGGGATCACAGATCCAAAAAAGAGGCTTCTATTAAGGTCAAAGCCTGATAGCGTATCCATTCCAATACGTAAAATATTTCATGTGGGTTATTGTCAAATAACCCAAAAAATGTCAAGCAAAAATACGCCTG
>CAYSSE010000739.1:0-1807 GCA_964433355.1 uncultured Desulfocicer sp. | reverse complement strand
TTCCAACCAAAGACAAGAAAAGAAGTTCTATTCTCCAGATCATCCGTAAAAGTTTAACTAACATTTTTCTATTTTCACCAAAGATCAGTGATAACGCCGACAGTGTTTATGCCTATATTGATTTTGAAACCAAAGACGATGTCAGAGCGCCCATGGGTAAGGAAAAAATTCTAGTGGTCAATGCCAAAGAATTTGAGCCTGAAGGACAGGACTGTGATTCTCGAATGATAAACAAAGCTTATCGTCTGGGATGGAAACAATATATCTGCTATGCTTATAAAGGCCAGAGATTTACCGGTTGCGGATTCGGACCTGAAACTGACGATGTCCGGTTTGATATCTATGATTCTTCAGGCGATTACATTGCCTCGGGTATTGACGGTATGCAGATCCATATCCACGGCAATGCCCAGGATCAACTGGGCCAAATCATGAAACGCGGCAAATTTGTAATCCACGGTGATGTGGGCCAGACTTTCATGTATGGCGCCAAAGGCGGCGAAGTCTATATCCATGGCAACGCAGCCGGACGCCCCTTGATCAATGCCACAGGCGGCCCTCGAGTAATCATCAACGGCACCTGCCTTGATTATCTTGCAGAGTCCTTTATGGCCGGCGATCCATTTAACGGTGGCGGATTTGTCATTGTCAACGGCATCACCTTTGATGATAACGGCAATAACATTGATCTGGATATGCCATATCCCGGATCCAACCTGTTCTCTCTTGCATCCGGCGGTGCCATATACCTGAGAGACCCTGAAAGTAAAGTGGTTGATGAGCATTTAAACGGTGGTGTTTTCGCTGAAGTAAAGCAGGAAGACTGGGACCTGATCCTGCCTTATCTTGAAGAAAATGAACGCCAATTTGGTATTTCAATTGATAACGTCCTGCTCACGATTAACGGTAAAAAACTGCCATTTTATAAAGTTTACCGTAAAGTCATGCCAAAACAGGCCGTAAAAGTTGATGGGACCAAAAAAGACGGATAAATTTTTTGAATTACCCGAGCTCAATTCTGTCTTGCAAAACTTTTAGACATATCATTTAGCAGGATAGTCGGAATTGTATCATCATAAAAATCTTAAAAAATTTGAATATTCCCCATAATCACATCGCGTATTTGCAATAGAGATAGCCTGTTCAACATCCTCCCACTCGCCATCTTGCGGACTATGCCGAAAATTGAGAATCATGTTGCTCTCTTCTATTCTGAAATTAACCGAACCGGTTTTTTAACCTTGTCTTGACCAATACAGCTGAGATGTAATGCCTGGGTGTAAATAATTATACTGATTATAACGGTTTTGGGGGAAGGCTTCGTTTTCCTTGCAATGAGGCGCTTGTCAATAAATTTTGAAGCCAATTTTCATGATAACGAAATTTATTGATACGTTCAGCAGAACATCGCAGCCCATCATGTTTTTTGACAGTCCAAGGGTTCGAAGGTGCAAAATTATTTATAAGTACCCATCCCCGAATACTCAATTCTGCAGTGGCTAAGGAACCATGGAAATATTGTGTTGAGAAAAGGTGTCGATGCATTCTTTGCATCAATCGGTCTATCATGTTACTGGTTCTGTGAGCCCCTGGGAAATCATATGCGCGTGAAAATTTTGTGATGTTTTTGTGCAACTTCGATATAGGGCCTTTGATAACTTCGGGAGCAGCGGTTTTGGTTGCCCATTCATGAAGCCTCCTTACACGTTGGGAGAAAGACGCCTTCGTTTGAGATCGGTAACAATCCCATAGTTTTTCTGCAGCTTGGAAAAAATGATCTTTATACTTCATTTTTGCTCGATCTCGA
>CAYSSE010000738.1:0-1807 GCA_964433355.1 uncultured Desulfocicer sp. | reverse complement strand
TAACGCCTCGGGCATTGATGTTCACCCCCGGGAGATTGTCTCCTGTGCCCACGGTCTGGTGAGCTTGTTCCCGGACAAAGAAAAATCCACAGCGCCTTTTTTTATTATGGGAAATCTGGGCTCGCCCTGTTTTGCTGAAGAAGCAGGACTTAAAACCACCAGAAACATTGAAGAAATAGATATTTGCCAGGGCATTATCGTGGGAGAAAAAGGGTATGACTGGGAACCCACCATCAATGCTGCGGTGAATTTTTTTGTGAAAAACCCCCGAGCCCCGCTCATTGTTCCCAACCCAGATGAGTATTATCCTGGTAAGACCGGGCAATTGTGCATCGGTGCCGGGGGGGTGGGTCGGTTTGTTTCCCGGGTGTTGGAAACCTATGGTATCAAGGTTGATCCTTTATATCTTGGCAAACCCTTTGCGCCCATATTCCAAAAGACCCATGCCCTGCTTGAAGAAAAATGTGGACGGAAAATCCTCTGTGACCGGGTATTGATGACCGGTGATTTCATCAAGTCAGATATCCAGGGTGCCCTGGATTTCGGGTATCGCTCTGCATTGGTATTAACCGGGGTGACCACCGTTGAAATGGCGGAAAATTCCGCTGTCCAGCCGGATATGATTTTTCAAACACTGGGATAATTTAAAATAGTTGGCTACCCCCCTAAGTCGGGACACTTTGTAAAATAAGGGACTTGCAAAGAGCGTGATTTCGGACAGCTCAAGACTGCAACTTGTTCCGCTTTAGACGGAGCCCTATCGCGTTAGAGCATGTGTGCATTCTTTTTAGCCGTTAATCTTTGGTCTTATTTTTGATGAATGCTGCCAGCTTCTTGTCAGATTTAAATATCGGAGACTACTTTTTTGAGACGAGCAATTTCCAATTTTGATTGTTTAAGCAATTTACTCCAATTATCAGGTGGATCTCCACTAATTACCATTTTTTTAAATACCCGATAGGCGTCTCTTTTACTCTTATAAACTCGTTTTGTGCCTTCATCATTGACCCAAGCAAAAACAATTATTTTGCTTTCTAAGTGATATCGAAAGAAAAGACGATATTGCTGGAAAAATTTTGCTCGAAACCAATGCTTGTAATTATCTCCGAGGGTTGTTCCCTGGCGATAATCTAAAAGTGTAGGATTTTTTGGGATGATTTTAAAAGCCAATTTTTCGATAGCTGCCAAACGCTTTGTTGAATTCTTTTTTTTGTAATCGACAGGATATTTCCGACGTAACATTTCAACCTGCGTTATCAATTCTTCAACCTGATCCAAGAATAAAGAATGTGCGAATATATTCCATCCATTAATTGTTAACGGCTTAGATTTTGACAAGTCTATTCATCCTCATCAGAAAGTGGAGCATCCAAATCAATTTCAACATCAGACACAAGTGACTGGATACGGCTAAGCAAATCAGAGCCTATGGCACTGATATTCTGAGGATTTTGGCTAATATCGTTTGCTAAAAAGGTCAAAAAATTGGCTAAGGCTGGATCAGCTTCAGCTTGGTTTATACGAAAGATCATTACGCTTCCATCAGTTTGAACAGCATAACGTATCTTATCATTCTTCTCTAAACGCAAAACCTTTCTGACCATATGTGGAATCGTTGTCTGATAGCGGTTTGTTAGTTTAGAATCGCTGTATAAAGACAATGTCATTATAACCTCCAAGCGGAATATTTTTTTCACCAGCTATAAAACCTGATAAAATTTTTATTTTATCAAGTGACCGTAAGTTCTCAATAAGTTCAGGCATTCAGGGCGTTCTTTTGAATAGCACCTGGCATTTAAAGGCTAAG
>CAYSSE010000737.1:0-1811 GCA_964433355.1 uncultured Desulfocicer sp. | reverse complement strand
CCGGTGATGAGAAACACATCCCTTGAGTTCACTTGAATATTTCCGGGAATTACAGGGGTTTCAATGCTTTCAGGCACCACAATTCCCTGGGAATTGATCCCCATTTCAACAGGGGTCTGGGCGGTCATGAGTTGAATCATGACATCAGCCTGGGCCATGGTAAACTCCGGATCAGCCGGTAAATCTAAGGCGGTACAATCCACCTGTTCCCATTCCAAATTCGCCGTTTTGATAAGACCCGCAAGGCCCCCGGACAGGGGATTTGTCACAGGCGTTGCATTGCCAAAATCTTTGGTCCCAAATCCCAGGGCACCATCCATAAAGGATAGGGTGGTAAAAAAAGCAAATTTTTCAGCGGCGGCCCGGCAGAGGGTAGAACCGCTTTTCCGGGCCAGGAGAAAGGCTTTTTTTAAAAAATCGGTGGATTCCATGTCTGTTTTTCCAGGAATCAGCACAAGACCTGCCATGTCAGTGATATCATCCTGATCCAGCAGGGCATCCATGGAGAGGCACTCCACCATCATGGATTTTTTTTCCAGAATATTTTTTAAATGAAGGGCAATGCCTTGGTCATCCTGGGTTAAATATACTTTTTTGCCCTTTGCCAGGGGTATTTCTTCCTTGATAACGGCCTTTATGTCACCCTGGCAGAAATTTTTAAGCGATATGACCTGTCTTAAAGATTTTTTTTTTAAGTCCGTTTTCCCGCAGGATTCGGAGGATTCTGATTGATTTTTAACCGCTGCTGCCATGGGGGGAGGGAATTCTGATTCCCCAGGCGGGTACTCTGGTGTTTCAGGGATCGTTGCCATGGGACTGGTTTCACCCAAAACCCCTGATGACAATGTTGTGGCAATCTGCTCCAGGGTTTTGAGCCCTGTCATTTCATCGGGGGAGATGGCTGCCATTTCTGGAAGGGATTCTTCCAGTCTGGAGAGTATTTCCACCCGCTTGATGGAATCTATGCCAAGATCAGATTCAAGATCCATGGTGGGTTCCAGCATTTCCACGGGAAATCCCGTGAGGTCACTGATGGTCTCCATCACCACATCCATAACAGGTACGGCCGGGGTACTCTGGGTAGATGTTGTCCCGGGTGAGCCGCCGTTGAGGGGGGCCATGGGCTGGAGTTCCTGGGAGGTAGCCTGGTTACTTTCTGGTGCGATGACCTTCATGACATCGGCCAGGGTTTTTAAGGTACTCATGTTGTCCGGGGAGAGACTGCTGGCCTGGGGAAGCTCTTTTTCCAGCTCGGACATGATCTCCACCCGTTTGATGGAATCAATGCCAAGGTCAGATTCCATGTCCATGTCCATATCCAGCATCTCTTCGGGAAAACCGGTGAGACGGCTGACACAGGCCATGATCAACGATGGTATATTTTGCTGATCTTTAACTGAGGTCTGTGTTTCTTCCTTGGAAAGACTTTCCACCTTGGGAGCCATGGGTGTTGAGCCTGCCTCTGGCATGGGTGATATCGGTGATATCCTGGATGGGGCAGAGGCTGGGTGAACAGCCATTTCAGGAGGGCCAGAGAAACTTGTCTGGTGGGGCTGCTCATGGATATCCTTGCCATTTTTTCCTGTTTCATTATTCCCATGAGAGGGGGCATAAGTGCCTGCCATTGGAGGCGTATTCCATTGCTGGGGGGGGGCAGATGCGGGCTGGATCTGGTTCAAGGAGGGCTGCATAAAGTGGGAGTGAGAATTATTGCCATGTTTTGGGTGATGGCGCTGTGGGTGATCCGCCGTCACCCTGGTCACGGTGTCGGCAAACATCCGTGTTTGCTGCATCATATTCTGGAGTGCCTG
>CAYSSE010000736.1:0-1845 GCA_964433355.1 uncultured Desulfocicer sp. | reverse complement strand
AATTTTTATATTGTTAAATATAAGGTAATGACCATGCCCCAAAAAAAGCAAAAAGCGATTAATGTCTCCAATCTCAGGCAAAGGGCCGAAGATGTATTGGAAGCATCATCCGGTGATAATGCTGACCCTGCCAAATTCTCTCCTGCTGATATGAAAACTCTGATTCATGATCTTCAGGTCCATCAGATTGAACTGGAGATGCAAAATGATGAGCTGAAACAATCTCAGGAGGAACTGGCCGACGAACGAACTCGTTATTTTGACTTCTTCAACATGGCTCCGGTAGGCTTTTTCAGCATTGACGAACAAAAGCTGATCCTTGAGTGCAACTCCACCGCTATGACGTTGCTGGGAACACACCGGAATGCGCTTATCAAAAAGCCGTTCACTCGTTTCATTCTGAAAGAGGACCAGGATATTTACTACCTGCATAGCAATCAGGTCTTTGAAACCAAAATGCCTCAAGAGTGCAATCTGAGAATGCTGAAAAATGATGGGTTTCCGCTTTGGGTGCATCTGGCAACAACTACCGTGCTGAATGTAGAGGGTGCCATAATGACCCGAATTGTGATGAGCGACATCACCGAGCACAAGCAGACGGAAGATGCTCTAATTGAGGCCCGGGATTCAGCCCAGCGAGCCAATCTTGCCAAGAGCATATTTTTATCCTCCATGAGCCATGAACTTCGTACGCCGTTAAATTCTATCCTGGGATTTGGACAGATCCTGGAGACGGATAAAACCTTAAATCCGACTCAGGCCAACTATGTCCAAAAAATACTTTCTGGCGGCAGGCTTCTGCTCACCCTTGTTAGCGAGGTGTTGGATCTTGCCCTGATCGAAAGCGGGAAAACAGTACTCTTGTTGGAATCTGTGGATTGTTCAGAAGTGATGAATGAGTGTCTGGATCTTGTCCAGTCCCTTGCGGAAGATAGTGGAATATGTCTGGATTGCAGGTCTTTTGACCCATTGATGAGGGTTCTGGCCGACCGCAACCGCTTAAAACAGATATTGATCAACCTGCTCTCAAATGCTGTAAAGTACAATTCCAGAGAAGGAACCGTTCGTATTGTTGCGGTCATGCATGAAAAGGGTGTTCGGATAATGGTAACCGACACCGGCCCCGGCATTCCCAGCGATAAGCTGGGAGAACTTTTTATTCCGTTCAACCGCCTGGGGAAAGAGGCAGGAACTATTCCGGGCACCGGTCTCGGCCTTGCGCTCAGCAAACGCCTGGCCAAACAGATGAAGGGTGACATCGGACTGGAAAGCACAGGGGATAAGGGGAGTTGTTTCTGGGTTGAGCTTCCCCTTATTGAAGGGTATGATTCATTCTCTAAACAAAAGGATGATGACCATCAGAGCACACCCGTTGGAAAGCGCATAACCAAAATAAAAGCACTGATTGTGGACGATGTCGAAATGAACCGGGAGCTCCTGGGTGAGTTTCTTTCCTTGTTTAATCTCAACGGTTTTATGGCAGCTTCCGGTGAAGAGGCGCTTGAGGCGGTGTCAAAACAGGAATTTGATATCATTTTCATGGATGTAAGGATGCCGGGGATGGACGGTATTGAAACCACCCGGAGGATCAGGGAAATGTCTTTGCAGCACATACCGATCATCGCCGTTACTGCCCTTGCCATGAAGGGTGATCAGGACAAATTCTTAAAACTCGGGATGGATGATTATATTTCCAAACCCATTAAAATTGAAAAGGTGCAGAATATCTTGGAAAAATATACATGCTACCTCCAACATAAAAACACAAAACTAAAAAGGGAAAAATGAACTTTCTAATTGTAGACGATGATGTGCCAAATCGAAAACTTCTGCACACAATGCTGG
>CAYSSE010000735.1:0-1848 GCA_964433355.1 uncultured Desulfocicer sp. | reverse complement strand
AGCAGCAGGAAGAGCCGGAACAGGACTATCAGAACGATGAATACGATGAAAAATATCAAGATGCACTGGAGGTGGTCATGGCCACCCGCCAGGCATCCATATCCGGTATCCAGCGGGCACTGAGGGTGGGGTACAACCGGGCCGCCAGGATCATTGACATCATGGAAAAAAAGGGCATAGTGGGCCCTTCCGATGGGGCTAAACCCAGGCAGGTACTCACAGGCCCCATGGGTTAACCCTTTTCCTTGAAATAATGATCCACCAACCGTTCCGCAAGACCGGTATAGGTGGCAGGGGTAAGTTGTCGCATGCGCTCTTTAAAAGGAGCGGGCACTTTTTCAAGCTTATCCACAAAAGCATCCAGGGTCTGTTTGTCTATTTTCTGGCCCCGGGTGAGATCCTTAAGCCGTTCATAGGGATTGGATTCTCCAAACACCCGCATGGCAGTCTGAAACGGTTCGGCCAAAAGTTCCTGGTTGGCCCCCAGATCCTTTTCCAGGGCTGCCAGATTCAACTCCACCTTTCCCAACCCCTTGATGCAGTTTTTAATGCCGATAATATAATACCCAAAAAGAGAACCCAGCCCTCTTAAAACGGTGCTGTCCGTCAAGTCCCTCTGAAATCGAGATTTTTGAAGCTTCACTGCCATATGTTCCATCATGGAGATGGCCATGCCCATGTTCCCCTCACTGTTTTCAAAATCAATGGGATTTACCTTATGGGGCATGGTTGAAGAGCCAGTCTCCCCTTTTTTTAGTTGCTGCTTGAAATACCCAAGGGAAATATACCCCCACATATCCCTGTCCAGATCCACCACCGCCGCCGCAGATCGAATCAAGGCGTGAAGAATGAACGAAAGTGAGGCATTGGGATTGATCTGGGTGGTATAGAGAAGGGGTTCCAGGTGCAAATGGGTGGTGAGAAACCGCTGCCCGGCTGCGATCCAGTCAATTTCTGGAAAAACAAAAAAATGGGCATTGTAACTTCCCGTAGCCCCGTTTATCTTGGCCTGCACCGTGGCCTCTTTTAAAATGGTCACCTCCCGGTTGAAGCGCCAGGCAAAATTGACAAACTCCTTTCCCACGGTGGTGGGGGTTGCTGGCTGACCATGGGTGCGGGACATCATGGGAACGGATTTATAGGCCATGGCCTTTTCTTCAACCTTTTCCACCAGGTCTGCCAGAAGCGCCGTTGCAATATCCCTGCCTTTTTTCAGCATAAGGGCATAGGCCGTATTGTTGATATCATCGGATGTGCAGGCAAAGTGGACCCATTCACCGATGTCACCAAGGCCTTTTTGATCCAGTTTTTCTTTAATGAAATATTCCACGGCCTTGACATCGTGGTTGGTGGTACGCTCAATCTCTTTGATTCTGAGAGCATCCTTCTCGGTGAAATCATTGAGAATGGCATCCATGTCATCCACCCTGTTTTCATCCAGTACCGCCAGTTTCAGATCGGTGAGGATAAATTTAAGCCATTCAATTTCCACTTGAACCCGGTGTCTGATCAAACCATATTCAGAAAAAACATCCACCAGTTCATGGGTCAGTCTTTTGTATCTTCCATCAAGCACGGACAATGCTTTTATACTTTCCATAATTTCTCCATATAATTAGGATTTGAACCAAAATAAAAGTAAATATTCGGCCAGCACCCCATCTTCACTCATTTGGGCCTGCTCACATAGCAATAGTATGCTACGCAGTCCCAACTAAGCGAATATGGGGCACTGGCCAAACATTTACAGTGACAACCACCGGCGGATTGTCTGGAATATGTCTGCTGTTCTAGAATATGGGGCACTGGCCAAACATTTACAGTGACAACCCGAATATTTACAAATAA
>CAYSSE010000734.1:0-1854 GCA_964433355.1 uncultured Desulfocicer sp. | reverse complement strand
AAGACTTTCATTTTTCGTTGTGGCAGTGGTGACTGCCATGTATGTTATATAAAAATGCACCCTGATCCCTCTCAGAACCTTTATTTATCAAGCCTTTTCAGAAGGATGTGTGATATGGGCCGGAGGTGAGGGCTGGATATTGTTTTTTTTAAGTCTGGCCAGTATCACCACACTGCCCATGATAATGGCACCACCGGTCCAGAAACGCCATGGAACCGGATCATTGAGGAACACAATGCCTGCAATGGCGGTGAAAATCACCTCACTGGACATGAAAACCCCCCCTTCCCATCCCCGGCAGTGGAAAAAGCCCTGGTTCATGAGAATCTGGGCAGATATCGAGGTGAGTATCATGCCAGCAATGATGGAAAAATCTTTGAAATTTAAAGGGATGCTGGGGCTGTTAATGAACATGGGGAGGGTAATCAATGCCCCCATGGCACAAAAATAGAGGTAGATCACCACAGGACCATTGTGCAGACGTAAGGATCGGATTAAAGTGACGGTCATACCGGCAAAGGCGGCTGCCACCACCGCCATGCTCTGCCCGAAAAGCCCCCCTGCCAGATGGAAATCAAACAGAACCGCCACCCCGACAATGACGGCAAAAATGGATACCAATTCCCCCATCCCCAAGGTTTCCCGGTAAAGAATAAAGGCAAACAGGGCCGCAAAGGCAGGATATGAGTAAAAAAATACAGCTGCGGTGGACAATGGTAGTATCTTTATAGCCGTAACCAGGCAGCAGAATGCCACGCTTCCAATGCATCCTCTGGTCATGAGCAGGGGAATATTGTGCCCTTTAAAGGGGTTCCGGCCATTGCGTCCAAACATTAAAACAAGAAGCACCATGCCCCCAAAGCAGCGATAAAAGACAATGTGCCATACGGTGTACTCAGGGTTCAACAGTTTGATCATGAAGTTAAGCAGGGTGAATAAAATGGCCGCAGCCAGCATGAGAAGGGGACCTGCCATTGCCTCCATTTTCAGACGGTATTCCTTCATTATTTCATGAACCATCGTACCACCCCCTTAACAACTTGAAATAGATCTGTGCCTCCCGGGGTAAAGTCATTATCATAAATATGCAATCCCCCCATCTGGAGGGATGTGTCTTTTTTTTCCATGGCCATTTGTTCTCTTTCCTTTCTACGTATTTGTGCTTCCCTGACCTCCTGGTCAAGGATTTCACCTCCGGCCTTCATCCATTCAAACAGATGGCGAAGTTCACCGCCGTCCAGCCATACACCGTGTTCGGTGCATCGGTCAAGAATGACACCGCTTCTGGAACCAAAGTTAACCCGGTTCATCACCTTATGGCATTCCGGACATTTGACATAGCTCACACATTGATCTTGTCTTGCCATGGTGGCATTGATTTGGTCCAGTTTCTGGCGATTGATGTGAAATACGTTTTTCACCGAGGCTTTGAGTAGAACTTCCAATTCTCCAGGATCAAAAAAAAGCCCCATGCACTGGTCGCATCGCTCAATGTAAAATTTCCCATTGAGTTTAAGGTCAATGGTTTTCATGGCAATTTGACACTTGGGACAGATTCTTGTGGATTCCAGTTCATGGGTGGTGTAGGTGTGTATCCCTGTAAGGTCGGTGTCATTTCTGGTCCCGCAATATTCGCACAAAATGGCGTTGGGGGGAAGTGGGGCGGAACAGCTTTTGCATTTTGCCATGGTGGTATCCTTTCGCTGGATGGGTATGTTAGTTAATTTCCAGGCAGGGGCGGTGGGGTTGTGTTAAACAGAGGAATCAGTTCATGAATTTCTCCTGCCCGGTGCCATGTATTAAGTCCCTGGCGCCACATGAGCATTTCAGGTTTTATTTTTCCGATTTTAATAT
>CAYSSE010000733.1:0-1861 GCA_964433355.1 uncultured Desulfocicer sp. | reverse complement strand
ATTCCTCCCCTACCCTAAAGGGATAGGGGTTTCCTTGCCACAAAAACATATGAATGAGCATCTCGAAGAAAATATAAGCCCAGGCTCATATGACGATATTAGAAGGAAAGACCTAAAGATGTTGGTTCTTGACGGACTTGTCAGCAATACGAATCCCAATGCAGCGAGGAATGATCCAACCAGAGGTTATTGTTTGTCTCCAGAGTATGGAAATGCCGTTAGATCCTATGATACGGCTGAGTGGACTGAAAACGTGAAAAAACTTCTAACCGGGAAAAAAACATTAAAAGAGGTGTTGAGCCAAAAAAGAGATTTGGAAAAAGTTGATGTTAAGCTGCCATCCGGCATTAAACTAAAATTTTCAACTGGAAAGCATAATGAATTGCAAAAAGCAATAATTGAAAACTTTCTACCTTTGTTCGGATCTGGTGCAGAAATCTTGTATGTTGGTGACACTGCTGATAAATTTCTTTATGTTGATAGACCTGCACTTGAGGCTCTTTCTTTCTTTGAATTAAAGCGAGGTGAACTTCCAGGTGTTGTTGCATACAATAAAAATAAAAATTGGTTATTTTTAATTGAAGCTGTTCACAGTTCAGGCCCGGTATCTCCAATACGGCTAATAGAGCTGGAAAAACTCAATCAACAATGCACAGCGGATAGAATATATGTCTCCGCATTTCTGGATAAGACGACTTTTCGCAAATTTGTTGCAGACATTGCATGGGAGACTGAAGTTTGGATTGCAGACCGTCCAGAGCATATGATTCATTTTAATGGGGATAAATTCCTGGAACCCTATGATGACACTAAGGGGAATTCATAACAAATAATGGGTACCCGCTTAAGGCGGGACAGCCTTTACAATCAAGCATCTTGGAAGCCTGGAATTTAGGGGTCGAAAACTAATCATCCACATAAAAATCTTTGAAATTGTCTCGGATTAAGTGGGTAGCCCAAACTTGCCCCCCCAGAGTAGCCGGTGTTTTGATCAATCTTAAATTTTCAATATGGATAACCGTTTATATATTGAATAGAATTTAATGGCCTGGTTCAAATTGGGGTAACAGTTTCTAATACCTTTCTGTAGCTCTTCCTGGATTTGACACCACAGCTTGATTGAAAGAGCGGGCAAAAGTGTTACCCGGACATATGCTCTTTTGAACCAGGCCAATTTAACTTTCGGAGTTTTATGTAATTATATGGATACGTTCTTAACAGAAAAACATCGCATTGTGAGAAGTTCCGTCAGGGCCTTTGCCCAACGGGAAATTATGCCCATTGCCAGAGAAATAGATGAAGATCGTCGGTTTCCCTGGGAAGTTATTGAGAAAATGGGCAAACTGGGTTATCTGGGTATCCAAGCCCCCCGGGAGCTGGGGGGGGCTGGCATGGATGCGGTGAGCTATATTATCATCATTGAGGAGATCTCCCGAGCCGCCGCAGCCCTTGGATTGTGTGCCTCGGTACACAATAGTGTGGCCCTTTATCCTATCCTTGCATTTGGTAATCCCCTTCAGCACGACAAATTTGTGCCGAATCTGGCCACGGGGAAAAAAATCGGGGCCTTTTGCCTCACAGAGCCCAATGCCGGTTCCGATGCCTCGGCCATTGAGGCCACGGCCATCAAAGATGGAGATCATTACATTGTCAACGCCAATAAGGTGTTTGTCACCAATGGGGGTGTGGCAGACATCTGCGTGATGTTTGTCCGCACCGATCCGGCGGCTGGTCCCCGGGGCATCAGCGTCATTGTGGCGGAAAAGGGAACCCCGGGATTTGTGGTGGGAGAAAAGGAAGACCTCTCCGGTATGCGGGCCAACCCGGTGTGCTCCATCCGTCTCAGCGACTGCAAAATCCC
>CAYSSE010000732.1:0-1872 GCA_964433355.1 uncultured Desulfocicer sp. | reverse complement strand
TTCCACCGGAAGAACCTGACATCCGGCCTGATGGATGATTTTTACCTTGTCATCCCCCAGTACAACACGCTGATCCATACCAAGTGCGGGCCCGTCAAGGGGTTTAACCACATCCACAAAGGAATGCCTGCACAGGGTTTCCACGCCAATGCTGGAACCACTTCTATCAAAATGATACCATCCCCGGAATCGCCCATCATTGCCCCCCAGCCTCAAGCCGATCCCTGCCAGGGCACCAATGATGCCATCGCCAGTACCCCCGTGTTCTGAAAGGTGGATTCCCAGATCTGCGGCCAATCCATAGGCCATGGGTTTATTTAACACAGTGTTCTTGGCACTGTTTCCATAGGCCATGAGACGTTGTTTGTTCAGTTCTTCATTGTCCACTGCAACGCATAGGCCAGCATCGGAACCTGGTGCGCTTTCAACCTCAAGCCCCTTTTGCATGAAATCAATGAGGGGCTGTAGGTTTTTTTTATCAATGTTGGCCTTAAAGCACATGGAACTATTGTGGGAGGTGTAAGGGATGTCCTCATGCACAAACAGTTGGTGGCGGCTGATGGAGGTACAGGCACCCCATCCTTTTTTTTCAATGGCTTCGGCAAACAATTGAGATAGTTGGCCGGTGCCTCTGCTCTCAAGATTATCGGTGTCGTCTATGCACACAAGGATTTTCATTTTTTACCATTTTTTATTTTTGTCTTGAATTCTAATCAATGATCAAGTCTTTTTGTTGAAGTCATAAGGGACTTCATAGAAATAAAACTACCCACTTTCAAACTTAATGGTCAGTATTTACAGCATATTTTAAGTGAAGGCGGGTAGATTATTTGTCATGAATTCCCTAAAACCGAAGAACGGCCCCCACATAAAAGGTACGTCCCTGGGAGGGATATCCATAACTTTGTTCGTAATCTTCATCCAATAGGTTCGCAGCCCTCAAATAAACTTCCAGGGCATCCTGGAACAGTTTCTGGGATACTTTGCAGTCAACAATTTGAAAATCGTCCAGTTTGGCCTTTTCCAGGGGGGCGTTTTTGGTGTAGTAATATTGATCAGCCACACGAAGATAAGATGCCTGGGCCGTGAGACCAAAGGGAAACCGATAACTGCCTTCCACTGAAAATTTTTGTTCAGGTCGATTCTGGAGTTCATCTTTTTCAGTGTTGTCAGATTTATCCTCGGACGTCATGAAAGAGGCACTACCGGTGAGGGTCAGGTTTTCAATAAATGTGTTGACCACTTCGAACTCAACTCCTTTGAACCGGTATTCTTCATAATTTTTATAAATTTCATCCACATCATCTTTTTCAATGAAATCCTCGGCATCTTTAAGATAACCGGTCAAGGAAACCGTAGTGGATGCGGGCAGTTCCTGTGAAACCCCCAATTCCCAACTATAGATGGTTTCTGCGGTGAGATCAGGATTACCTGAGTCCTGGGAATAGAGTTCCTTGGTGGTGGGAAATTTGATACTCCGGTTCCAGGAAGCCTTCACTGTGGTGCTGTCTGTGACATCATAGCTGACACCGGCCATGCAGGAGAAATCATCCTCATCATTCCCCCCATCCTTGTCCATGGTATGGAAACCATATCCCAGCACCACTTGAAATTTATCGGTGATCTGTGTGCTGTATTCCAAGGCAATGCTGGCAAAATCAAGATCAGACTCGATGTCGAAGTATTCTTTGTCTTTATTTTTATCAATCGCGTATCCATCGGATTCCCAGGAGTCCCTTTCAAAAAGGGCTGCAAGAGTCAGGCGATCCGATGCCCGGGGAAGCCACGCAAGCTGAAGATTTGCTCCATTGACGTTGCTGGTGGCATCCTCATCATAGCTGCCTTTTTTAGAAATGCTGGTGTAGGTGTCAT
>CAYSSE010000731.1:0-1883 GCA_964433355.1 uncultured Desulfocicer sp. | reverse complement strand
TGGCTGCAAAAGGGCTGGAAGATTATATGAATGCGGTGCGAAAGGGTGAATTTCCTTCGTCTGAATTTGAGTATAAATAGTGAACTGAACCCGGGGACAGGCCGCTCTATTCGGGGAAAATAGATATAAATACCAGCGGGATATGGCGGGAGAAAATATTTGAGTCAATAAAAATACTGGAAACAACATTTAATCAGGAGGAACATACGGCATGACAAAAAAAGAGACCTTTACGGCGCTTGTGGTGGAAAAAGAAGACAAAAGCCTGGTAGCAACGCTGAAGCAGCTAAAAATTGAAGATTTGCCTGATGAAGATGTGTTGATCCAGGTGGATTATTCCACCTTGAACTATAAAGAAGGGCTTGGGTTTGCCAATCGTAATAAAATATTTCGTGTGTTCCCCATGGTGCCGGGGGTTGATCTGGCTGGCACGGTGGTGGAATCAAGGTCTGCGGATTTCAAACCCGGTGACCAGGTAATTTTAAATGGCTGGAGCGTGGGGGAAAGATACTGGGGGGGCTATGCCCAGATGGCCCGGATTAAATCCGATTTTTTGATTCCCCTTCCCAAGGGTATGGATACAAAAAAAGCCATGGCCCTTGGTACAGCCGGATATACCGCCATGCTCCAGGTCATGGCCCTTCAAGAGGCAGGGATAACAACGAACAGTGGCCCGATTATTGTGACAGGCGCTTCAGGGGGCGTTGGCAGCAATGCTGTGGCCATTCTTGCCGGGCTTGGTTATGAGGTGACAGCCCTCACCCGATCCAGGGAAGAATCCATACACACCTATTTAAAAAAGATCGGAGCACAGGACATCGCCTGCGGTGAAGAATGGAGTCAGAAACCTGCACCGCTTGAAAGCCAAAAATGGGCAGGTGGCGTTGACACCGTGGGCAGTGTGGTTCTTTCTCGTCTTTTGTCCGAGATGAAATATGGCGGATGTGTGGCTGCCTGCGGACTGGCAGGTGGATTTGAACTCAACACCACTGTCATGCCATTTATTCTCAGAGGTGTCACCTTAAAGGGGGTGGATTCGGTGTCGTGCCCCAAGTCAAGGAGAATTGCCGCCTGGGAACGGCTGGTTACCGATATCTCGGATGAGGCCCTGGATCATATCAATAAAGTAATCCCCCTCAAAGACGTTACCCGGTACGCAGGGGAAATTTTGAAAGGTAATATTACCGGGCATATCGTGGTTGATGTGAATGCGTGATCTGTGCCCAGTGAATAATTGATGACGGGTGCCAGAAAAGGAAAGGCAATTGAGAGAGACACAATAAATGAATATCTGAATGTGGATTGATATTTTTCAACTTGAAAAAACGGCCATTTACTATGAGCAATGAAAGAAAACAAACCATCAGGCAGGAAATCATAAGTCATCTCGAAAACGGCCCTTTGACAGTAAGGGATCTATCCCAATCAGTTGGCATTATGGAAAAGGATGTTTACCATCATCTGGCTTTTATAGAAAAAACAGTCCGGCGTCATAAAAAAAGGATACATGTGGAGCCCTATTATTGCCTGGATTGTGGATTTAAATTTAAAAACCGGAAGACATTCAAGAAACCAGGTAAGTGTCCTAAATGCAAAGATGGCAGAATCGCATCTGCTGTGTTCCGGATTATATCTCAATCCAATTAGTTCTCTTGACTTTGGTAAAACTTTTGGACTCATCACGGATTTGTTTGAAAATTCATAGTTTTCAATGCATATACACTGAGAATTGCACACTACAATCTATCCAAATCACACTAATCCGTAAAGATCCAATTTTTATTGTTGCATCTCTTAAAAAGGAGGAGGTAAGCCCTCCCTTGGGCTTAAGTATCCAGGGGATTTCTTGCCGGCATTTATATGAAATCAGATATTTCCATCAT
>CAYSSE010000730.1:0-1883 GCA_964433355.1 uncultured Desulfocicer sp. | reverse complement strand
TCTGCGGTGATGTTGCCAAATTCTTTGCCCACATAAATATTACTCATTCTCTCTCTCCTTGATGAAAAGCATTTAAAATCTTTTTATATTAAACTCCATCCAAACCGTTGTAATGGTTAGTTTTGGCCATTTACATTACCATCCGAATCTTTCCTTACTCGTCAGTTGTAAGTTCTCATAACCTACTGAATTTATTAGTAGTGAAAAAATCAAAATAAAAATTCCAGTTCTAATGATTTCAGTAAGTTATAGAATAATGGCTTAGCAAACTCAGAGAACTTACAACTCACGAGTTTCCTTATATGGCATCGGTTTTTTTAAAATAAGTCTTCGATTAAAATCGTGCTGTTCAAATGTTTCGGTAAAATTGAAGATGCCTTTAAAAAAATGCTGCCATATGAAGTCCAAGATAAATTGGTATATAAATTCGCCTTTAACTAATTAATAAACATAAAGCAAATAATATACCATAATATCCAATGCACGGAAACACAATGGTGTCATTTGATTTAACCTTGCCCGTTAAATGATAATTTACGTCTATAACTCAAACGGCCTAAATTCTCATAACGCATTGAAATCATTCATGCCTACAAAATTAAGATTTAAGATCGAGGGTTAATAATTTCAGTTGGTTAACCAATATCTGTACAAAACAGGCAGAGAACTTATAAAAGTCCTTTATACTTTTTTAGATCAGTCCCCATTTGCAGGGACCTTTCCCAAAAGACTGTAAATTACTTTTGATGTCATATGAAGGATGCCAAATTTTGATTAATTAAAAAAATTTTACAAAAACAAAAAGATTATCATTTTTTGACGGTTGTTCAATATGAAATTGTCCGATTGGTGATTCCATGTGGGGTCTCTCTAATCTAAGTACCCACACATATGTTTTTCGGTATTCCACAGGCATATTCCATTGATGTTGATGGATTTTATTTTGAGGAATATCTGTTCGGGTACTTTTTATTAGAAAGTAAAACTTCCGGGCAACCTCAGCAGAGCCCCCCCCCGATGGGTAATAGGAACCGGCCAATTGTGCCGTCTACGGTTCCGGCCGGGCCCATTGCCCGTCGGGGGGGGCGGCATAATGCCATTTTCAATATTCGTTATGGCAGTGGTGACTGCCATGTGGGGTTTTATATGAAAGAGTAGGCGTGTCTAATATTCTTTCATGCTTCGTTGTGGGTAGGCCGGGGTCAAAATACGGTTTACCCGTGGCAGTTATACAAGTCACACCCATTTAAAAATAATGAATATTTGCGTGAGGAGCTTAATCAGAACGACCTTGAAAGGCAAAGGGAATAAGAAAGACAAAGCAGGCTACCAAAAAAAAGAGGCTACCCAGAAAACCAAGAAAATCACCGGCCCGGATACTGGCTATCCCATAGAATAGAGCAGACACAATGAAGAGGAACCATCCCCCCAGTTGACATTTTATTTCAAATGAATTTGCCTTCTTTGCCATGTGTGCCACCTTTTTTACGTTCGATTCTTAAATTGTAATCGCCTCTGTGAAATCAAAATGGCCCTCCTCTATCAACGTCAAGGAAGATTAAGGAAGGCCATTCTTATTGGGATGAATTTTTTAGTTGTTAATTAACCCTGCAACGCTATCACTACAGCAGTAGACAACTATTTTTTGATCCATCTGGGTACCTGGAATTTATAATCTTTGTAGGGTTTTGCCGGAGGATCGGTGAAGATGGCAACCATTTCGCCGTTTTGGACCTGATAATGGGCAATGGGGACATCCCCGCCAGCTCTCATGACATGATCTTCATCCCATTTCCACCATCCGGTTTCACCTTTATAACCGTTGGCTGCAATGTAATTACTGACCTCTTCATGCTTTTTTTCATCTCCAACCGCCACAACCG
>CAYSSE010000729.1:0-1884 GCA_964433355.1 uncultured Desulfocicer sp. | reverse complement strand
GCACATATCCTTTGTATCCTCCACTGGAACTCGCAGATCTAAAGTTCAAGATAGCATCATTGAAGATATCTATCCCATAAGATATTGGCCTGGAGAAAAAGTTGGCGACCATCTTGAGTTTGCTCTTAAATATGACGGCGTCAATCTGGGCTTGTTAGCCCACATCTTTGAACATGTCCCTCAAAAGGCGCTCACCGAATACATCAAATCCAAGCCAACCGGAAAATACGCTCGACGAATCTGGTTTTTTTATGAGTTCCTGACCGGTGAGCGGCTACCAGTGGATGACATTGCCTCAGGAAACTATGTCCATGCACTGGCGGTAAAGGAATATTACACCATTGCGACCGGAGAAAAATCCCAGCGACATCGCATAGTCAACAACCTTCTCGGTCCCCAATCCTTTTGCCCGATCATCAGAAGAACAGAAAAGCTTTCCAAATTGGATTCAGCTAATTTGCGCAAAAGATGTGATGATATTGTCACTTCCCATCCTCCTGAGCTGCTTCGCAGGGCGTTGGGCTACCTGTATAACAAAGAAACCAAATCATCCTTTGAAATTGAAAATATAAAGCCCAATGCTCAACGAACCGAAAAATTTATTGCATCCTTGGCGCTTGCCGAAAAAGAGGACTTCTGCCAGAAGGATCGACTGATAGCGCTTCAAAACCGAATTGTTGACCCTCGATTCAAAGACGACAATTATCGAGTTAATCAGAATTATGTGGGGCAAACTGTGATCTATCAGAGGGAAATTATCCATTTTGTCTGTCCGAAGCCTGATGATCTACAGGATCTGATGAAAGGGCTGATTGCTTCCCACAAACGAATGAAAGAGGGAAACGTCTCTCCGGTCATCCATGCTGCGGCCATTGCCTACGGTTTTGTATTCCTGCATCCCTTTGAAGATGGAAACGGCCGAATCCATCGATTCCTGATACACAATATTCTTTCACTACAAAAAGTGCTACCACCTGGACTAATGTTTCCGGTTTCGGCAGTCATGCTCAAGAATCCAGTGGATTACGATGCGTCGCTGGAAGTTTTTTCGCGGGCTTTACTTCAACTTATTGATTATCGGCTGGATGAAATAGGACAAATGACCGTCGATAATGATACGGCATGTTGGTATCGGTATATGGATATGACCTTCCAGACAGAGGCTTTGTACGAGTTTATAAACAAAACCATCGAGGAAGAGCTTGTAGAAGAGCTTAATTTTTTGGCCAAATATGACAATACCAGGAAGGCGATTCAGGAGATTATTGATATGCCTGACCGTCTGATTGATTTGTTTATCCAGCTATGCCTCCAAAATAAAGGAAGCCTTTCTGCCAGAAAAAGATCCGCGCACTTTGAATTCCTCACCGACGAAGAGCTTGTCGCATTGGAACAGGCTGTCAATTATGGCTATCATTGATCTGAGTGAATGAATAAAATCTGCCGTTTTCTTCTTCAAACTCAATATCTGTTTCAGCAGACCTCGTGATTTTTATCCATCTTTTTTGATTGGTTTAATTCGGCAATGGATAAAGGTTACATGAAGAGCCGTGTACGGATACGTACGCACGGTTCTGTGGGCAGACGGGAGACATTGGGCTCCCTCTGGACTACGTCTGCTTGAGCGGCGCACGGTACCGGTCAGCACCGCGATTAGCCTCAAAAAATCTCTTTTCATGTCAAACAGATAAAAATTTCTTTGCGTTTTAATGATATTATTCATTTGACACTATCTCAGCTATGCCGTATTCTATTCTATAAGTTATCCGTCACCGCAAAAATGGGGGTCTACAATGAATACAAAACTCACATTAAGACTTGATGATCATTTGATCGAATCAGCAAAAGAATATTCTGCCAAAACGGGCAAATCAGTCTCAAAAA
>CAYSSE010000728.1:0-1886 GCA_964433355.1 uncultured Desulfocicer sp. | reverse complement strand
GCCGAAGATGAAGCCATGGATCGTCCCCGCATGAACCGGGCTGGCGTGCCGGTCTTTTCAACGCCGGAACGGGCCGTGAAAGCCATTGCCGCGGCCATGGAATATGGCCGTTTCCAAAGAAAAACTGCGGATGAACATACGGGCAGGTCAGCGACTCCGATACCTCCTTGTGATCATGGCACATGCGATGATAAGGTCAATCCTGATTGTGAGCCGTTTCAGGGTGTACAAATGGATGGGCTTCCCGCCGATGCCAACACTAATTCCAAAAAAGATACCGGAACCGCTGACTTTCTCCTGGAGCCCCAGGCTGTGAACCTCATTGAAAAATATCAGATTCCCTACCCTCCCCATTATTTCAGCAATAATTTGGACAAGCTGATAACGGCTGCCGATGACATGGGCTATCCCGTGGTGCTCAAAGTGGTCTCAAAGGATGTGGTTCACAAGAGCGACAGCGGTGGTGTCAGTGTCAACATTAAAAATGCCCGGGCTTTGGAAACGCAATACAAGAGCATGGAATCCCGGATTAAATCAGCCCATCCCCATGCCGTCATTGAGGGGATGTTGGTCTGTTACCAAGCCAAAGAAGGGGTGGAACTCATTGTGGGTGCCATGGATGATCCGGTGTTCGGCCCCACCCTCATGGTGGGCATGGGGGGAATTTTTGCAGAAATCATGCAGGACACGGCCTTTCGGGTGGCACCTCTCACCCGAACCCATGCCCAGGAAATGATCATGGAACTCAAGGGCTATGCCCTGCTCACCGGTGCCCGGGGGACCACCCCCTGTGATGTGGATGCCCTGGTGGATCTGATTATGAACCTGTCTTGTCTGGTCATGGAAAATCCAGACATCAAGGAACTGGATCTCAATCCGGTGCGGGTCTATGAAAAGGGGGTTCTGGCCCTGGATGCCCGGATTATGAAATGATTAAAAATAATTACGCAGCTTGAGTTCAAAGGGATGGGGATTTAAATAGGTCTGGATTTTAAGCCAGGGCTGATCGTATTTCAACACATAGTGCCGAATCAGCGTGATGGGCACGATGAGGGGTACATATCCGTCCCGGTACTGATCAAAAAGAGTCTGTAGCTCCTTTTTTTCATCGGAGGTCAGCACTTTTTTGAAATATCCCATGATATGCTGGAGCACATTGATGTTTTTTTTCAATGTGCTCATCAGGCCCAAGGCTTTAAGCAGTATTTTTTCATAAGTATCAAACAACTCTTCCAAATCCATATTTTTTCCATTGGCCACCAATTTTCCCATCTCTCGGTAGAGATCCTGATTATGGGAGAGAATCAACAGTTTGTTCCGGGTATGAAACCCCACCAGTCCCCCAAGGCTTTTGTCGGTTGCAATGAGATCCCGCCATCGCTTCAGGGTAAATATATTTTCAATAAAATTTTCGCGCAATTTGGGATCATTGAGCCTGCCGGCTTCCTCCACCGGAATCCGGGGAAACCGTTCCGTGAAGCCCCTTGCAAAAATGCCCCTGCCATTTCTTGTCACCACGCCATCATCCCCATACACCCGGATGCGATACAACCCGTTGCTGGGAGATTTACTTCGGAAAATATACCCGCACAGGTTCTCAGACTCAAGATCATCAAGGCGTTTTTCCATCCAGGTTTTCATTTGAGCGGTCATGTCAATGCCGGTCTTCTGGGTCAACAGTCGGGGATTTTCGGCATCTCCCACCAACCGCAGCGCCTCCCTGGGAATGGGCATGCCGCAATCCACCTCGGGGCACACCGCGACATATTCGGTGAAAAGGCCCAGTGTCTGGGTGAGAAACCGGTCATGGCTGTGGCCACCGTCGTACCGGACCTGTTTTCCCAGCAGACATGAACTGATACCTATTTTAATGGGACTGAGCATAT
>CAYSSE010000727.1:0-1890 GCA_964433355.1 uncultured Desulfocicer sp. | reverse complement strand
AAAGTACCCTCAGCAGAGCCCCCTCCGATGGGTAATAGGAACCGGCCAATTGGGCTGTCTAACAGTCCCGGGCCGGGCCCATTGCCCGTCGGAGGGGGCGGCATGATATCATTTTCAATATTCGTTGTGTCCAGCAGGACATGCCCGTTATAAGAAAATCTGTCCCTAAGCGCACAAATGGGCAAATTATTTAAAACTGATTCCTAACACATTTGAGGAACGTATCATCCGATGACACAAACCAACGAAAAAGTAGTGGGCATTCTGGGGGGCATGGGGCCCGAGGCCACCGTGGATCTCATGGAACGGATCATCCGCCTCACACCAGCCCTGGACGACATTGACCATATTCGCTGCATCGTGGACAACAATCCCAAGATCCCCTCCCGCATCAAGGCCATCATTGAAGGCGGTGGCGAAAGCCCCGGCCCCTGCATGGCAGACATGGGGAAACGCCTGGCAGCCTGGGGAGTTGATTTTCTGGTCATCCCCTGTAACACAGCCCATTTTTATTACGATGATGTAAACAAGGCGGTTGACATCTCCGTGATAAACCTCATTGATCTGGTGGTGAAAGAGGTTACCACGGCCCATCCCCAAAGTTCCAGAGTGGGGATTCTGGCATCTCCGGCCATACGCATCACAGGGCTTTACCAGCAACGGTTTGAAAACCTGCACATCACCCCCATCTACCCCGATGCCCACCACCAGGAGATTCTTTTCCAGGTGATCAAAAGCGTTAAAGCCGGGAATACGGGGGAGGCTGTTTTACAAGAATATGCCCGGGTATGCACCCATCTTCTGGCACAAAAAGCTGAACATGCCATTGTGGCTTGCACAGAACTCAGTGCCCTTAAAGGGGAGCTACCCATTGAAACCATGGACGCAGCAGAGATACTTGCCATGGAAATTGTTCAGGTGATTAAAGAGGGAAAGCAGCTTGACAAAATCCCTTGGCAGAAAAAAAATCTTCCATGAAGTCCTTAAAAGCCTATGAAGAGATACGGGATAAGATACTGATCGGAGAGAAGCTGCCCGGGACTCGTCTGATTCTTTCCGATCTTGAAGCTGAAATGGGCATTGGACGGGGGCTGATCCGGGAGGCATTTATTCGTCCTTGGACACTTCGTTTTCATATAACACCCATGCCCTATTGGGCACAACGAATATTGGGTCGTAGACGCGGAGCCAAATGGCATTATGCCGCCCCCCCCCCCGACGGGCAATGGGCCCGGCCGGAACCGTAAACGGCACAATTGGCCGGTTCCTATTACCCATCGGGGGGGGCTCTACTGAGGGTTCTTGGACACTTCATTTTCATATAAACTGCCATGGGCAGACCATATTGGGGATTTGGCCTGCCCACAACGAAGTATGAAAGAATGTTAGAAATATCTACTTTTTCATATAAAAAAAATAGCAAGGGAGAGATTGGGACAATTATTTTATCCCGAGTCCTTTATAGGTTCAAACATAGGGGGCAAATTTAAAAAAAGACCCTGTTCCCTTACAGAATTAACGCTCGCCCTTTTTTTTATCTTCAAATTCTGGTAAATAGGAGTTCATTTTTGGCATCCTTCATTCGTGCTTTACACTTTTACAAGGTGACTGCCATTTTCCGGTGTTCGCCCTTTAAAAAGTGTAAAGTACTTTTTGGATGATATGAAGGATGCCAGAGACTGAATATAATGTCAACCAACACAATTATGCCGATTCATCCCCCACAGAATCAAAGATTCGGAAGGGGACTTCTCGGTAAAAAGTTAAATTTTAATCTACATCTGGGATTTAGAAAGGCAAAAAAAGCAATGAAGGTTATTAAAATCGGTGGAGGATGTTTAAAGGGAGAGGCAGTTGTTCGCAGTATTGTGGATTTAATTGCAAAGAGGG
>CAYSSE010000726.1:0-1900 GCA_964433355.1 uncultured Desulfocicer sp. | reverse complement strand
ACGGTATTGTTTTAGCTGAGAACAGTAATATGCTGGCACTGGGGAAAAAACTGGGATTTGAGATCAGCAGGGATCCTGACTGCAGCGACAATAACTTGGTCATCCATCTGGAATAGGTCGATGATATCGTCTATGCCGCAGTCATAGCTGCGAGCGTCTATCTTCAACGTATCTATCACTCGATGATCAAGTTTTTTTATGCTTCTCTTTTTTCTGTTTGCCTTTTTTGCCGGTTGTGCCGGAACATATCATCAGGAAAGTACGGGTGAATTTGTTGATGATTCCGTTATAACCAGCAAGGTGAAGGCACAAATATTTGACGACCCGATGCTCAAGGTGCTCCAGGTCAATGTTGAAACTTTCAAGGGAAAAGTGCAGTTAAGCGGTTTTGTGAATTCTGTCGCGGCCTCTGCCAGAGCTGTGGAAGTGGCCAGATCAGTTAAGGGAGTCAAATCTGTTATGAACAGTCTTATCGTCAAGAATTGATGGTCTCGTAAAAAGTCCCGCCCTCATTTTTAGAACACACCATGTAGTGCGTGGAATGTGTTTCGGTATCAATATAAGGTGGTTAAAAAACCATGGGACGACTTTTCACAGATTCGTCAAGAATTAGCTCAAATAAAAAAACAACAGGAGAAAGATTATGAAATTTTTTAAGACCATGATTGCATTACCGCTCATTACCGCTTTATTTCTATTCGGATGTGTCGCCCGGCAACCGGTCCAGACTATTCCTGATTTTACCCCAACCCTGTTTACTTCAAACCAGTATGTTTCTTCCGTGGATAATTTCCTGATTATACTGGATGCATCCAGCTCCATGGATGATATGTATAACGGAAATAAAAAATTCACAGTTGCCCGTAAAATTGTAAAACGCTTGGGTCAGACCCTTCCGGAACTGGGGCAGAATGCTGGCCTCAGGTCTTTTGGACACAATCAGCAGGTGTCTGATAGATCGACGGTACTTTTTTACGGCATGGAAACATATACCCAAAAGAGTTTGAGTGAAAAATCAGGTTTGATTACAGCCGCTGGTGGTACCAGTCCTATGCATAAAGCCCTAAATAAAGCCGGGCTGGACCTTAATGATTTCTCAGGTAAAACAGCCATTATTATTATCAGCGACGGCCAGTCGGCGTTGAGTTTAGAGTCTCCCATAACCTTGAAGGCAGCCCAGGCACTGAAAGATCAAAAGGGCGCAAACATTTGTTTTTATCCCATCTTTGTTGGGGATGATAAAGAAGGGATGGTCCTGATGGATGCTATTGCCCGGATCGGTAAATGTGGCTTTGTCACCAAGGCGGATAAATTATTGACAGGTAGTGGTATGGGGAAGTTTGTGAAAGATGTTTTCTTGACCAAAAAGATCATGGTTAAAGCACCGGTTATCACGCCCAAAGTTGTTGCCCCTCCAATAGTTGAAAAAGTCTGGGTGGTGGATGAAGCTTATTTTGATTTTGACAAAATCATCATCAAACCGGCAGGCGTTGCTTACCTTGACAAGGTCGTCAATGTTCTGGAATCTCGTCCCGATGTTTTTGTTAGAATCCAGGGGCATACGGACAGCATTGGTACCAAAACGTATAATGAAGCTTTATCTCTGAGACGGGCTGGGGCAGTAAAAACCTATCTTGTTGATAGGGGAATTGATAAAAATCGTTTGTCCTGCGAGGGATTCGGATTCTCAAAACCGGTGGAATCCAACAAAACAAACAAGGGCAGGGCATTGAACCGACGTGTTGAAATTTATCCGATAATAAAATAGACAGCGCTTTTTAAGCGCTCAGCTTTGAACAAGCCTCCCCTGGGTAGATCGTATGACCCGGGGGAAACCTTTTGCTCAATGATTACAAGGAGAAACAGTATGTCAAAAAATATTGAATCAAAAAGTATCGAT
>CAYSSE010000725.1:0-1909 GCA_964433355.1 uncultured Desulfocicer sp. | reverse complement strand
AACATATAGTTTTTTTTTTTCAAAGGCTATTTCCTGGGAGCCCACTCGTGGCCGCTTCCTATTGCCCATCGGGGGGGGCTCTGCTGAGGTTGCCCGGAAGTTTTGTTTTCTAATAAAAACTGAGTATTGAAAAGTTTTGATCTTCATAGTACCCTATAGGTTCATTTATTATGGATAATTGGCTCAACATTTCGGAAAGGCGGTTTTTATCATGGCTTACAAAATCATTTTAGTTCTATTTTCCCTTTTGATCTCAACCTGCCTCAATGGATATTCAGAATCGGGAAGTACCCTGTTTGACAATGGTATTGCAGAGTTTCAAAAAGGCCGTTATCAGGATGCCGTTTTTTGGTTTACCAAACTTATTGAACAGGAACCCTTTAATGCCAAAGCCTATAAAAATCGTGGGGTGGCCCGGTTAAGTCTTCAAAAATATGATATGGCCATAGAAGATCTCAACAGCGCCTTGAATCCAGATCCCCAAATGGAGGATATCACCGGAAACCTTGGGCCAGCCTGGCATTATAAAGAGGAGTACAAAAAAGCCATGGAGGATTTTAACTCTGCAATGAACCTGGATCCGGAGCTTGAAGGGATACATAGCAATATTGGGGTGGCCTGGTACTATGCAAGGGAGTATAAAAAAGCCATTGCTGCATATGACCAAGAGGTTGAGAAACATCCTGAAAACTACAGCGCTTTTTTTAACCGGGCCATTTCCTGGGTGGAACTGAAGGAGTATAATAATGCATTAAAGGATTTACGTTCGGTGCTGGACATCAAACCAGATGAATATTGGGCTATTGCTTACCAGGGAGACATTTATGTGGAGATGAATAACCCAGTAGCTGCACGGGAATCCTATCTGGCAGCCATGGGGTTGAACACCGGTAATAAATATGCCCGGGACAGACTTTTGGTGCTTGATGACAAGGATGCAGCCCAGGCTGAAAACGGGACTGGAACACCTGCAACAGCCACAAAAAAATCGGAAAAATTAGAGAGCGCCACCATTGTCAAATCCATCTCCCAGGCAGCCCCAGCAACAACACAGAAGGCTGAAATCCATTCCTATCCCATGAAAAAGGATATAAAAGCAGCTCAAACCAGCAAGAAACCAGAATTCCATGCAAATTCAACAAACGAAATCCCAAACCCAACACCAACCATTTTCCCTGTACAAACCGTCCAACCCGTTGATATTGCTACTTCAACGAAAAGTGCTGCTGCACCGGTGCCGCCTGACGTCGCAGCAGCGTCAACGTCTCCCGGTAAAAAAGAAATAGCAGTCCATAATAAATTCGCCATTCAACTGGGGGCATTTTTAAACGGTGATAATGCAAAGGGTGTGATTACAAGCCTCAAAGAAAAAGGCTATGTCCCCCGGGTGCTTGAACTACAGGATAAGACAAATAGACAGTGGACCCTTGTGAGAACAGGGGCGTTTCACACGGAGGCCCTGGCAAAAAAGACACTTGAAAAAGTGAAAAAAGATTTAAAAGTGGATGCAGTGATTCGTCCCATTGGCAAATTTTAATTATGGACATCCAAGCATCCGTACATTTGCCGCTTTACATTTTCCCGGGTCAGCATCCTAATTTTCTGAAAAATCACCTCCTGAAAAGAGTAACGCAGACCGGGAATGATATAACGCCCATGCCCTATAGGGCACAACGAATATAGGCCTGGTTCAAAAAAGCATATTCCAGGGTAACACTTTTGCCAAAAGACTCAGCAAGAGTGATATAAGGCATTAAAAAGTGTTACCCAGATTTGAACCAGGCCCGAATATAGGGTCGTAGACGCGGAGCCAAATGGTATCATGCCGCCCCCGGGGAGGGGTAATGGAAGCGATCCGGAACTGTTAGACAGCCCAATTGGTCTGTTCCATTACCCCTCCCCGGGGGCT
>CAYSSE010000724.1:0-1915 GCA_964433355.1 uncultured Desulfocicer sp. | reverse complement strand
TCCGGGAACGTCACTGGGGAGCTTTTATCCTCGGTGTCTCCCCGGAGGAACTTCAGAAACCCTGAGCCACCAAGCCACGCCTCATCATTTCTTAACAGATCAATATCCTCAAGGCGGGTACCGCCGGCAATCACATTGTAAGCGAAAATTCCGGCCCCGGTGTTTATGATTACCACAGGCGAACTCAAGGAGGATGTGGTTTACGGCAGTGTTGACAGACCCGAGCGTCGATATTTTTCACAATAAATATAAGAGCCTTGGAGGCCCAAATTATTGGGCTTTTGATGTGCAACGCAGTAGGTGGGTCAAAAGGGTAAATATTCGGCCAGCACCCCATATTCACTCATTTAGGCCTGCTCACATAGCAATAGTATGCTACGCAGTCCCAACTAAGCGAATATGGGGCACTGGCCAAACATTTACAGTACCAAGCCGAATACTTACTCAAAAGGCAAACTATTTCGTTTAAATTAGCGCCCTTTGGGCGGACTTTTTACAACCCGTTGATTTAACAGTTCATAAAATGGAAATTCCTATACAATTAAATTATACAACCAAAAGTGAAATAATATTTTCAACCAGCCAAATGAAGTAGATAAAAATGCGAAATCAAACCAATGCTACATGTATATGTCTTCCAACAACTTTGGCAAATTTTTCGAGAGTAGATAAACGAATATCCGTGGCATGATTTTCCATTCTGGAAATTACCGATTTTGTAGTTTTAAGTTCATTGGCAATTTGTTCCTGAGTCATTCCAGCATCAACTCGATAAAATTTTAAAACAAAGTAAATGCAACGGACTTCGCATACAACAGCATTGAAGTGAAAATAACCATGGTAAAGGGTCACCTGCATTGTCTTTTGCATTGAGTTTGGAAAAGACAAGTGACAAAGGCGTTACAAAATAAAGGAAAGCGAGATGAAAATAGGAATAATGAACAACCCGTCAAAATCAGTCTATGATGAGGCAGCGTTTTGTGGCAAAGCCGGTTTCGATTTTTTGGATTTAACCATTGAAGGTCCTAACGCCACTAACATTGATATTGCTAAATTGAGGCCGATCCTTGATGCCCATGGCTTATCTATCACTGGGCATACCGACCCCTGCCTTCCATATGCCTATCCAATTCAGGGTGTCCGAGACGCTTGTTTCAAGGAACTGGAGCGATGCGCAGGGATATTTTCCGCCCTGGGGGCCAAGGTCATGAATATCCATCCCTGCTATTTTAGTCCGCCGGCTATGAGAAAAGATTTGGTCTCATTCCATATAGAGGCATTACAACCCATTGTTGAAATGGCTGCATCATATGGGCTCACAATGATATTTGAAAACTATAGGGCTCCCTTTGACCGAGTTTCCATCTTTAAAAACTTACTGACACAAGTGCCGGGTTTAAAACTGCATCTCGATTTTGGACACACCAACTTCGGTATCGATAGTCATGAGATTTTTTGCGAAGAACTGGGGGAACACATCCAGCATGTTCACTTTTCTGACAACCGATCCAGGTCCGATGATCATATGCCCTTGGGTGTAGGAACTGTTAATTGGAAAAACGCAGTGAATTCATTAAAGACAATTGGTTACAATAGTACCATTACTTTGGAGGTTTTCTGCAATGATTCTATGCAACACAAATATCTGAATCTGAGCCGAGAGTTGATTCAGGAACTCTGGGGGCAATGATGACCGGAAAAATTACCATTCTATACGGTGGTATGGGAAGAGAACTGGAAAAACGGGGTGCGCCGTTCAAACAACCGGAGTGGTCAGCAATGGCAATGATGACCGCCCCCGAGACTGTCAAGGAGGTCCATAAGGCATTTATTGCAAGTGGCGCCCCTTATAAATAACACTGAGATTCTGGTTCAAATAGGCCCAGCGATGACCTACCCGCACAGGTCGAAAAAT
>CAYSSE010000723.1:0-1920 GCA_964433355.1 uncultured Desulfocicer sp. | reverse complement strand
AGTCGGGGATTCCCTTTGAAATGGCCATGATTCGGAACCATTATGTGGGCCGCAGTTTTATCCAGCCCACCCAGGGCATGCGGGATTTTGCCGTAAGGGTAAAACTAAACCCGGTGCGGGAGCTGATCCGGAACAAGGAGATCATCATCATTGAAGATTCCATCATCCGGGGCACCACGGCCAAAACAAGGGTCAAGACTCTGCGAGAGCTGGGGGCCAAAAAAATACACATGCGCATTTCCTGTCCCCCCCACCGATTTCCCTGCTATTATGGCATTGATTTTTCCACCAAGGGTGAATTGGTGGCTGCCTCCAAAACCGAGGAAGAGTTGACTAAATTTCTGGGGCTGGATTCCCTGCATTACCTCAGCATTGAGGGTATGCTGGATGCCAGTGGTGTTGAAAATCCGGAAAATAATTTTTGCAAGGCCTGCTTTGACGGATCTTATCCCGTGGACTTTGATCCCAGTCTGTCCAAACAGTGTATGGGGTAATATCTTGTAGTTATGAAATGTTTTTGATATTTAAAACCCCCTGGATTTTTAAAATCCAGGGGGTTTTGTTTTGGGTTTTTATATAAAACGTATATCGTGGAGTCTGCAATATGAATAAAAAAACCGTGGCCTTTTCAAAGGATTCTTCCAATCTTTTTTTTCATCTTCTCACCAAGTGTAATTTAGCCTGCAAACATTGCTATATCAATCGAAAAGAGCATGGTGAAAACACCTTAAGCATTGATACCATCAAAAGATGGCTCAATTTTTTTTCCGAAAAATGTCAAAGCATCAATGTGATTTTCTTGGGGGGAGAGCCCACCTTGCATCCGGATCTTTCCCTGGCGGTGAAGGAGGCAAAACGTCTGGGATTTAAATCCATCACCATTGATACCAACGGGTATTTGTTCCATGATATTTTACATCGGATAACCCCGGATGAAGTGGATTTTATCAGTTTTTCCCTGGACGGTGCCACCCCTGACACCAACGATGCTATCCGGGGAAAAGGGTGTTACGAGCAAGTGATCAAGGGGGTCAAACAAGCTGTGGATGCCGGTTTCTCCACCTCCATGATCTACACGGTGAGCGGGGATAATATCCATGAACTTCACCGGATGCCGGATTTAATAAAGGGGTGGGGGCTTGAACGATTTTTCATCCAGGTCATCGGCATCCGTGGGGAATCGGCTGACACCAACAATGGACTCCAAGTGTCCATGGAACAATGGCTGGATGTGGTGCCCGAGGTGGCCGAAGCCATGGCCCGGCAGGGCATCATTGTGACCTATCCTAAAGTCTTTTTAAATGATACAGAACAATTCCAGTGTGCAGGGCTTGTGGCGGACAACTACTTTATTTTTCCCAATGGACGAATCTATCGCTGCCCCTTGTGTGAGGACTTTCCCCTGCATAGTTTTACCATTGATATTAATGGCATTGATTCCACCGGTAAAATCAATGAGACCGATCTGTTTGGCCTTACCATCCCCGAAGGGTGCGTCATGAATAAGATGATTCAACCGGGCAATATCACCTACAATCCGGATGGAACTCCCTGCAAAAGGATCGCCTGCTGTATGCTCAAGGAGGAGATTGATTGCTTTTGATTCCTTTACCCATCATTATCTATGCTGGGTAAATGGGGGTGTCAGGTCCATGACCCAGGCCTGACGCTGTTTTATTGATTCCGTTTTTCCTGCTATCATGCTATTTATCTCCTAAAATTAATATTATTACTATGTCCCAAAAAGGCTTTTTGAAACTTCCTGTCAGACATTTTTTAATTTATTTTAAATTTTTGACGGCGGTGCAGCGGCCGTGAACAAGTTATTGTATGGATCTGTCTATCGTGATTATTCAAAAAGTTTAGGTTCCAGAAGCCTCCGCTGGATCTGACGTCTTGTGACAGGAAATTTTTTCAACA
>CAYSSE010000722.1:0-1920 GCA_964433355.1 uncultured Desulfocicer sp. | reverse complement strand
TACAGTGGCCTTTGATGAGGTGGCTGGTATCAAGTTCAAGGACAATGACGGTGTCCAAATCATGAAGGACTATATGGCCTCGGGATCCTTTTCCAGGGGGCGGGACCAGATCAATGCCAATGCCTTCATGGTGTTTGTGGGCAATATCAACCAGAGTGTGGAGACCCTGGTAAAGACCAGCCATCTTTTTGCGCCCTTTCCCGATGCAATGGTGGATGCCGCCTTTTTTGATCGTATGCATGCCTATCTACCCGGTTGGGAAATTCCTAAGATGAAACCGGAATTTCTCACCAATCAGTATGGGCTTATTGTTGATTTTCTTGCGGAATTTCTGCGGGAGATGCGCAAAAGAAGCTTCTCCGATGCCATTGATCAATACTTCAAAATGGGCAACAACCTCAACCAACGGGATATCATCGCCGTCAGGAAGACGGTGTCCGGTCTCTTGAAAATTCTTTATCCAGGCGGAGGTTTTGATAAGGATGCGGTGGAGCGTTGTCTTGTCTACGCCCTGGAATCCCGGCGGCGGGTAAAGGAGCAGCTGAAAAAGATCGGTGGGATGGAATTCTATGATGTCCATTTCAGCTACATCGATAACGACACCTTGGAAGAAAAATTTATCAGCATGCCGGAGCAGGGCGGAGGGTTCCTCATTCCGGAAGGCCCCATGCATCCGGGCACCATGCATACCGTCATGTTGGGGGCCACCGGGCATCTGGGGCTTTACCGCCTGGAGCTTCAGGTATCGGCAGGCAATGGGAAGCTTTCCATGTCCGGGTCCGGTGCGGATAATAGGAGCAAGGAGGCCATAAAGATTGCCTTTGACTATTTCAAGGCCAACATGTCCAGGGTCAGCTCCATGTCTAAGGTAGGTGACAGCAACTAAGTACCCATGCATATGTTTTTCGGTATTCCACAGAGATATATCGTTGATATTTATGGGTTTTATTTTGAGGAATATATACTCGGGTACTTACCACCTGCACATGGTGGAAATGCAGAACACCGGCCCAGCACCTGGCATCACTCTGTGTAGTTTTATTACTTTTTGCTCGGGACTCATGGGCAAACCGGTGCAAAGCCGGATGATCATCTTGGGAAACATGAGCCTTGGTGGCACCATTGAAAAGGCGTCCAACCTTGCGGAAACCCTGCAGGTGGCGTTTGATGCCGGAGCCCGGCGGATTCTTATCCCCATGAGCAGTGTGGGGGATATCCCGACCATACCCGGGGAGTTGTTTGCAAAATTTCAGACCGGTTTTTATTCGGATCCTGTGGACGCAGTGTATAAGGCTTTGGGGGTGGAGTGACAGCTATCCCACCACAGAATAAAAAAAACTAAACTAATTTAAAAAAGAGTTGACTAAAATAAAAATAGATTTTAAGTTAATTTATCCCTGAAAAAAACAGGGTGCCGGTTTGGTCGCCGGAGCAGAGGACGCGGAAAGCGTCTACATTTTAAATGTGATCGCTTTTTTTTATTCCATGCGTCTGTTATATTTGGGCAGCGTGGGGGAGGCTTTCGAGCCTGCCGGTGCCTCTGCCGGTCGACCAACCCCCATTGCTGCCCTTTTTGTTTTTGGTCGAACGAAAAGGGCTAAGTTTAAACAGAGGAGCCCGCCATGAAAAACCCTACCATAACCACCATCACATTCCAAAATCACAAAATCCGAACAGTAAGAAGAGAAAACTCCACTTGGTTCGTCAAGGCTGATATCTGCAAGGCCCTGGGCAAAAGTTAAAACTGAAGATTGGAAAGACGCATGTCAAAATCAAGGAATGAGTAGAACCGCATATTGTAAAGTTTGGCAATCGTTGGAAAGCAAAAAATTGATTAAAATTTCTGGAATCTATGTTGAAAAAGCATAAGTTATTTAAAACCGTTCCTTTACCTTAAAGGTAAAGGGAACGTTTTCAACA
>CAYSSE010000721.1:0-1931 GCA_964433355.1 uncultured Desulfocicer sp. | reverse complement strand
GGAAGTAAATGAAAAATATGCCAAGCTGAAAAAGCTGGCAGAGGGATGATTTTGAATTAATTTCCTTCTAAAAATGTTGTAGAAGTTAGATTATCTTGGGGAGTGGCATTTGTTTAATAATGTCACTCCCCTTTTTTTATATGTTTATGGTCCGAAAACCGGCAAAGGGTAGAGGTCCACGATGGACTAATCAAAGATTTTGAAGAAATTGAGGATGATCTAAAAAAAGAAATAATAGCTGCGATGGTAGCAATGAATACCAATCTCCGGTAAGCTCACGATAGGGGGGCAGAAAAAGTACTTTTCAAGGCTGCCAAAATATTACGATAAGAGAGATCTCACATGACAACAGATAAACAAAAAAATGGAATATTGGGTACCTTGCTGGCGGCCTTTGCAACAAGGTCTGTAATCAATACCACCAACCGATTCATATATCCCTTTGCACCGGTGATCAGTCGGGGGTTGGGGGTACCGTTGACAGCGGTGACATCGGTTATCGCCCTGAATCAAGCCACGGCTTTGATTGGTGTCTTTACCTCCAGCATTGGTGATCGCACCGGATATAAACGCATGATGTTGGCAGGGCTTGTGATTCTCATTCTGGGGATGGTGTTGGTGGGGTTCTTACCCTTATATTTAAGTTTTGTTGTGGCCATGTTTTTAAGTGGCCTTGGTAAGAATTTTTTTGATCCCGCCATCCAGGCCTATATAGGAACCCGGGTGAGCTATAAAAGACGAGGTCTTGTGGTGGGAATTCTGGAGATTAGCTGGTCTGTGGCCACCCTTGCTGGCATCCCTCTGGCCGGATTTATCATAGCGAAAATGGGATGGCAGGCACCGTTTCTGGTTCTGGCAGGTTCCGGTGTCATTTGTCTCTGGCTGGTTTCTGTCTATATAGAGGATGATTCCCGGGTGGCACATACATCGGATATCCCAGAGACCGCCAATAAGTTTAAGGCACTGATAAAATCCATGGCCCCTCTTTTTAAACATCCCAGGGCATTGGGAGCCATGGGGTTTGCTTTTTTCGTCAGTTTTGCCAATGATAATCTTTTTGTCATCTACGGTGCCTGGCTGGAAAATCTGTTTGATTTTTCAGTGGTGGATCTGGGGCTTGGTACGGCTGTGATTGGTGTGGGAGAACTTTGCGGATCTGTGAGTACAGCGCTTCTGGCAGATCGCTTCGGTTTGAAAAGATCTGTTTGTTGCGGGATTTTATTAAGTGGCCTGTCTTATTTATTAGTTCCCATGTCCGAATTTTCCATGTGGGCGGCATTGGGGGCACTGTTTTTGATATTTTTTATGTTTGAGTTTACCATTGTCTCTCTTATTTCCATGTGTACAGAATTGATTCCCGGCTCCCGGGCCACCATGATGTCTCTTTTTTTTGGGGCAGCAGGTCTGGGAAGGGTTGCCGGTGCTTTTTACGGCGGTATGGTGTGGCATGGGCTGGGCATGAATGTAGTGTGTTACAGTTCCTTTGTTTTCAGCCTTGCAGGGCTTTCCTGCCTGTTATGGGGGACAAAAAATTGGATTCCAGAGGACTAAGGCTTGACGGTGGGAAAAAATAATTATAAAGCTCTAAGAGAAAAAGGGCTTGAGGTATTGAATGTAAATATTCAGGTTGATAATGTAAATGTTTGGGCCGTGCCCCATATTCCTCTAAGTTGGGACTGCGTAGCATACGAATGCTATGTGAGCAGGCCAAACTTAGGTGAAGATGGGGTGCTGGAAGAATATTTACTAAGTATTCCTTCTTTACAAGCTTGGAACCCAGTGTTATTCTTATTAGAATTAACTGCCTGTTTGTATATCGCAGTGTTCATATAAAAATCAACACAGCTTCAGGAGTTTTCTGTAATGGAATATTTAAAAATTATCTTTGGTGAAGATTTTGAACGCTCTTCAAGGGGAGAGAGAGAAGGGCA
>CAYSSE010000720.1:0-1943 GCA_964433355.1 uncultured Desulfocicer sp. | reverse complement strand
GGTATCACCCGGGATGAAACAGACAATTATTATGCCATTCTGATGATGGACGGGGATAAAATCGGGGATCTGGTCAACGGCACCTCCATTGATGCAAAATGGCAGGATGTCCTGCATCCCGAATTGGTAAAACGTTACACCAATGGCACCTTAAAGGCAAAATGGGACATGTGGCAACGCTATCTGGATAAACAGCGCATCCTTTCCCCGGCCTTGCATGCCACCCTGTCCGAATCCCTGGGCGTGTTTTCCCTGTATGCCGTTCCCCGGATTATCAATGCCCACCAGGGCAAGCTGATTTATGCCGGAGGCGATGATGTGGCAGCGGTGCTGCCTCTGTCAAAGGCCTTTGATGCGGCAAGAAAAATCCAGCAGGCCTATAACATGCGTTTTGCCACCCTTTCTGACCAGGGCGTCACAGAACTGGGGCCAGAAACCGATGGATCCCGGCCTGTGCTGGTGCTGCCGGGAACAGGTGAGACTATTTCCATTTCCGCCTCCATTCTCATCTGCCATCACAAACAGCCCCTGCGGGGTGCCCTGGAAGAGGGGCATAGATTGCTGGATGCCGGGGCAAAGGAGGCCGGGGGACGCAATGCCGTTGCCATCCGGCTCCGGAAACGATCTGGGCATAAAAGAGATTTCACCGTGAAGTGGGATGCCGCCAATCCCTTTTTCCCTGATAGAGTTGTCCCCATTGTGGATTCCTTTGCTGCCATCCAGGAAGGCGTTGACACCGGCACCTTGAGTGGTTCGCTCATATACCGTCTGGCAGAACCGGAATTTGGCATCATGACGGGTTCGATTCTGGCGTCTTTAAACACAGAAACTTCAGAAAAAGCCTGTGCGCTGACACCGGATAAAATTGAACGATTGATTCAGATTTTTGCCCGGGAAATCAAGCATTCCGGTGCATTGATACAAAACTGCCCGGGCAATGGACATAAAGAGACACAAGACATAGTGTCCCAAACATTGGCAGCCCACATGGCAGGCATCACCCTTCGCCGAAAAACCACGGGAGAAGGGGCACAACAGCTACCCGAAGAAGTGGCCAACGGCTGGATTTATAATGGCCAGGTACCGGCTATTGCCAGGTATCTCACCCGGGGCGGCGCCGGTGTAAAAGGAGGGGAAACAATATGAAATGGTATGAATATTTACCGTCGGATACGCTTTTCCTGCGGGGGGCGGAACCCATGGTCAGCGGTACCAGTTTTGAAACCACCCAGGTTTTTCCGCCTGCGGTGTCCGTGGTGTCTGGAGCCATGCGCACGGCTGTGCTGGCCCAGAACAAGATTTCCATTGGGCAATATAAAAAAGGAGACCCCATATCCGAACACATCGGTGCCTTTGGTAAAAAAGCGCCGTTCAAGGTGCTGGGGCCCTTTATTAAATATCACAGTAATTTTTATGTACCGGCCCCCTTTACCTGGTTTACAGAAGATAAAGCCACGGACACCACCATTACCATAACGGAAGCCCAACCACTTAATACACAGATTGAGCAGAGACTGGGCTTAAAATCATCTGCCTCCCTTATCGGATGGGTAAGGCATCATAAAGAAATCAAATCCGTGGGAGGGAACTGGGTTTTGCTGGATGCCCTGTTAAAGGGAACCACCACCTATGAGAACGGCAAGACACTTTTTTTTCCCCATGACAAAACCACCTGTCTGTTCTCCGTGGAAGAAAGAACCGGCATTGCCATGGATGCCTCAAGAAATGTGGAGGAAGGCAAGATCTACACAGCCCGCCACATTCGCCTCAGACCCCATGTCTCCCTGGTATGGGGAGTGGATAAACCCTGTGGACTGGCCCCGGAAGGGATGTTGTCCCTGGGCGGAGAACAGCGGTTTGGCCGCTACCATGAAATTAATGACCTGTTTCAATTTCCAGAAACGGGAAGCCAATACCTGGCCCTTTCTCCAGTGCCGGTGACA
>CAYSSE010000719.1:0-1947 GCA_964433355.1 uncultured Desulfocicer sp. | reverse complement strand
GTGGACAAAAGGCAGTGGATCGCCTGACCCAAAAGAATAAACGCCCGGTGAGGGAACTGATACAGGATTTAATTGATCCCGGAACCCATTTTTTTGAACTTTCCCTGCTGGCGGGTTTTGGCGTGGATTATCCCGGCGTTCCTGATGTCCCCTGCGGTGGCATTGTCACGGGCCTTGGTAAAATCCATGGCAACTGGACCATGATCCTGGGCAATGATTCCCGGGTCAAGGCGGGCACCTATTTTCCCATTACCTTAAAAAAACACATGCGGGCCCAAGCCATTGCTGACAATTGCGGCATCAACTGCGTTTACATTGCCGATTCCGGCGGGGCATTCCTTCCCATGCAGGTGGAAGTTTTCCCCGATGATCAGCACTTTGGTTCCCTGTTCTACAACATGGCCAAAATGTCGGCCAAGGGGCTCAAACAGATCACCATGAGTACCGGTGGAAACACCGCAGGCGGTGCCTACATTGTATTCATGGCCTGTGAATCCATCATGATTGATAAGCAGTCCTTCTCATTTCTGGGCGGCCCCCCCCTGGTGAAAATGGCCACGGGTGAAACCATTTCCGCCGAAGATCTGGGAGGGGCAAAAACCCACACACAAATTTCAGGCGGAGCGGATCATCTCTGTACTGACCAGGCAGATGCCGTCTCCCGGGTTCGGGACATTCTGTCTTTGAGCAAACCCCAGACAAGTCACCTCCATAGATACCAGGAACAAGAGCCTGCGGTACCTGCTGAGTCCATTTATGATTACATGCCAGTAAGCTTTGGCCAGAGTATTGATACCCGCAGCATCATCAATTGCATTGCCGACGGAAGCGTATTTGTAGAATATAAAAAAGATTTTGCCGTGGGAAAAGCCAGTAATATTCTCACTGGTAAGATTCGAATCAAGGGGCTTCCTGTGGGCGTTATCGCCTCCAATGGGGTGGGTATCATCTTCCACGAGGCCGCCAGAAAGGCCACAGAGTGGATCGTTCGATGCAGCCAGGAAAAGATCCCCCTGCTCTTTATCATGAATGCCCCGGGATTCATGGTGGGATCTGAGGCGGAACATGCGGGCATCGGCAAATATGGATCAGATCTGGTACGGGCCGTCTCCTGCGCCCAGGTTCCCCGGATTCAGCTGGTCATAGGACCAGACAACGGGGCTGCCAATTACGGCATGTGTGGCCGGGCCTATCGTCCCCATTTTCTGTTTTCCACCATGCGATCCCGTACCTCGGTGATGAGCGGGAAAAGTGCAGGCGGTGTGTTGCTCTCCATTGAGGAGGCCAAACGAAAACGCTCGGGCATCCCCATGACCCAGGAAGAAAAGGATGCGTTTCAGAACAAAATGATTGAGAAATACGATGGTGAAGCCCATCCCTTCTACTGCTCTGCAAGACTTTTAAACGACCGGGTGCTTAAATTTTCTGAAATACGGGACTGGCTGGCCATGGGCTTTGAAGTGAGTCTGCTCAAAGAGATTGGCGAACCTTCCTTTGGTAATTTCAGGTTCTAACGCTATAGCGCTATAGGGGGACAAATTTTTCTATACTATACTATTAGGTGGGGACAGATTTTTAAATCTGTCCCCACCTCTGGACGGAGACTCGCCTTAGACTTCAATTTTACTAATGCTGATAATTCCAGGTTAGTTATAAAAAATTAAAATTATGACTGTAGTAGTGCAATAAAATAAAACCAAGTAGTCAACACCCAAAAAACCATGCAGCCATAGGAGTTTTAAATGACTGAATATGATATGTGGAAAATTTTCCCAAAAATGCCAAAAAAAGTAGTCATCGGAGACATCACCGTACGGGATGGGTTCCAACATTCAGAGAAATTTATCTCCACCGAAGCCAAAAAATTTTACCTGGAGGAGCTGATTTTTGCTGGATGCCGTCACATTGAGGTTACCAACCTTGGCAATCCCTATCTCATGCCCCAGT
>CAYSSE010000718.1:0-1955 GCA_964433355.1 uncultured Desulfocicer sp. | reverse complement strand
TTGATATAACCGCCACAGGTAGATCGTATTCTGGCCTTGGCCTGCCCACAACGAAGTATGAAAGAATATTAGACACATCTACTCTTTCATATAAAAAATTTACATATCTGCTTATTAACACAACGAATATTGGGTCGTAGACGCGGAGCCAAATGATATCATGCCGCCCCCCCCGACGGGCAATGGGCCCGGCCCGGGACCGTAGACGGCCCAATTGGCCGGTTCCTATTACCCATCGGGGGGGCTCTGCTGAGGCTACTTGGACACTTCATCTTCATATAAACATACATGGCTGTAAGACCAGCCACAACGAAAAATGAAAGTCTTTTAATTCCAGCGTGTTGGTGAGACTTTCTTATAAAACCTACATGGCAGTAAGCACCTGCCAGATTCCCCCTCTGATTAGTTTGGATTTGATATTTTGTCAATATCTATGCTAAGTGCATTCTAAAAAGGAGATATGCACATGACATATACACCCATCAGGTCAGGTCTTGAATCGCTTAAAACAGTTCTCCCCACTGAATTCAAGGGGAAAAAACTGGGACTTCTGGCCAACCCAGCATCGGTGGACGGCAGCTTTGTCCACGCCTCAAGAATTATTCACACCCTGTTCCCCGGACACTTAAAGGCCCTTTTTTCGCCCCAGCATGGTTTTTATGCGGAGAAACAAGACAACATGATCGAATCGGATCATGGCATGGATCCAGATTTAAACATCCCGATTTTCAGCCTATACAGCAATACCCGAATTCCCACCAAAGAAATGATGGATTATGTTGACATATTAATCATTGATCTCCAGGATGTGGGCACCCGGGTCTACACCTTTATGTACACCATGTCATATTGCCTGGAAGCTGCCGCACAACACGGCAAAAAAGTATTTATTCTGGATCGGCCCAATCCCCTGGGGGGAATTGCCGTGGAGGGCAATATTCTTTCTGATTCTTGCCGCTCTTTTGTGGGCCGCTTTCCCCTGCCCATGCGTCATGGGTTAACCATGGGGGAACTTGCCCTTTTTTTCAACCAGGAACATAGGATCCATGCCGATGTCACGGTGATCCCCATGCAGGGATGGGAACGGCAGATGTTTTTTAAAGATACGGGTCTTTACTGGGTGGCACCCTCCCCCAATCTTCCCACACCGGAATCTGCTGTGGTTTACCCGGGACAGGTTATATTTGAAGGCACCAACGTCTCCGAAGGAAGGGGCACGACCCAGCCTTTTGAATTCCTGGGGGCTCCATTCATTGATCCCGCCCCTATTCTCAAAGAAATTTACCGGGATATTTCCGGTGCGATCCTTCGTCCCCTCTGCTTTGAGCCCACTTCGGGGAAATGGGCAGGTCAAGGCTGCCGTGGATTCCAGATCCATGTTACAGATACCCTGGAATTTAAACCCTACCGAACCTCATTGCTTCTTCTACAACAAATTCTTAAACATCACAAACCGGACTTTCAATGGAAAGAGCCGCCTTATGAATATGAATTTCATAAATCCCCCATGGATCTTATCCTTGGCAATGAAGGTTTAAAAAAGCGCATTGAAGAACAAGAAGAGATAAATAAACTCGAAAAATCCTGGCGCATGGACCTGGCGGAATTTAAAAAGATAAAACAAGGATATCATATTTATGAATAATGGTCATGGTGCAGGGATGAAAACTAAAGCGGGAGAAGGGCTAGGGGGGAGGGACCCAGGAACAACTGCCAAAGCATCTGTTGGTCCTGGGGTAGATCAAATACCTATTTTTTAAGGTCTGCCAACTCTTTTTCTAATTCGGCAATCCTGTCTTTATCGTCAGCTACGGGAGCATCGTCGCCATCATTTTTTTTCCAGCTATCCTTCAGCTCATCAAAACCGAGGTAGAGGGCAAGTCCACCACCCAGCAAAAGGACCGGAGGAATGGCACCGGCAAGAATCTGCAGAAATGCACCAAACCAAACAGCAA
>CAYSSE010000717.1:0-1957 GCA_964433355.1 uncultured Desulfocicer sp. | reverse complement strand
TTTACTCTTATCCAAGGGCTCTCCTGTTGCATCTGTGGACAGGGGATTCATGGCATCCGTGGCAGCTTTGAGATCATCCTTAACCGATGTGATGGGTGCCTTGAATTCACTAATAGTACTTTCCACGTCAAGGCTTTGTTTAAAATCCTGGGCTGCTTTTTTGAACTCTCCCATGGCACGGCCCAGGGTTTTGGCCAGATCAGGTAATTTCTTAGGCCCAATCACCATCAATGCGATGGCCAGAATCAGTAAAATCTCAGGCATTCCCAAACCAAACATTATATATAACTCCTTATTTTTTTTATAACCCACATGTCCTAACGGACACAACGAAAATTGAAAATGGTATCATGCCGCCCCCGGGGAGGGGTAATGGAAGCGACCCGGAACTGTTAGACAGCCCAATTGGTCTGTTCCATTACCCCTCCCCGGGGGCTCTGCTGAGGTAACCTTGGAGGCTACCTTTTTATATAACATACATGGCTGTAACCACCAGCCACAACGAAATTTGAAAAAGTAAGGTGCGCCAAATCCAGTACCCAGCACCCAAAACCCAGTACCTTTTTTTTCATATAAAAACATATATGGCAGTAGACCTCTACCACAACGAAGATTAAAACACTTATGATTCCAGACGTTTGGAGGAAATTTTTTATAAGTTGTTACGGGCAGACCGTATTCTGACCCGGGCCTGCCCACAACAAATATTGAAAATCCATCTTGCTTTGCCCACAACATGGTGCAGAAATAGATTCTGCCCCTACGGTCTTAATCCTTAGTATAGAACCTTGGTTTGCTGGGATTTTCTTATAACAAATCCTTGTAACATGTCAAGAGACCGGCCGTTTCTTTTTAGATGGGGCTGGTGGACGTCTTCTGGAATTACTGCTCCGGGAAGGCCGCCGGGATGAACCCGCAGAAGTTCGCTTTTTCGGGGTGGGCCGTTCCATACGGATTTTAATGGGTTTGGGAAGGGTTGCCAGCATCCCCTCATCAGGGTACACACAGGTCAGAGAATCTCCCAGAACCGCCTCAATGGCGGGGATGTAAAAAGAGCTGTTCTCATCGGCAAAACTTACGGAGATGCCATCAGCCCCGGCCCGGCCGGTGCGACCGATCCGGTGCACGTAATGCTCGGGTTCCTGGGGAAGATCATAGTTGATCACATGGCTGATGCCCTCAATGTGCAGGCCCCTGGCTGCGACATCCGTGGCCACCAAAATTTTGATCTTTCCATTTTTAAAGTCTTCCAGGGTTCTGACTCGCCGGGCCTGGGAAACCTCGCCGGACAAAATATCTGCGTTAAGACCGTACTCTTTACATTTATGGGCAAGTCTGCGTGTGGTGTCTCTTCTGTTGACAAACACAATGACCCTGTCAAGCTTCTCGTCGTGGATGAGATTGTACAGCAGAACAAATTTTTCCTCTTCAGTGACAATGTACACCTTCTGGTTGACACTCTCCGAAGCGGCGTGACCCGGATCAATTTCTATTTTAACAGGATCTTTGGTCCACTGGGAGGCCAGCCGCAATATTTCAGGACTGAGTGTAGCACTGAAAAACATGGTCTGGCGTTGATCCTTTTGGGGGGTGGCATAGATAATCCGTCGAATATCCGGCAAAAATCCCATGTCCAGCATACGGTCTGCCTCATCCAGCACCAGAATTTCCACTTTTTTAAGGTTTATGATTTTTTGGCCCATGAAATCAATGAGCCTGCCCGGAGTGGCTGCAATGACATCCACATGGCGATGGGAAAGCATTTCTTGCTGTTTTCTGTAGTCCATGCCGCCAAATACCGCCACAACGCGTAACGGGGTGTACTTAGCAAGATCCTTGCCATCTTTTTCAATCTGAATGACAAGTTCTCTTGTGGGGGCCAGAATCAAGGCCCGGGGGGTGCCATTTTCCCGCTTTCCACGGATGGGATTTCGCAGTAATCGCGTGAATATACCCA
>CAYSSE010000716.1:0-1958 GCA_964433355.1 uncultured Desulfocicer sp. | reverse complement strand
CGCACAAAACGCCTCCCATGGCATCAACACCCTGGACAAGGCGGGATACCACCACTTCGAGTACCTCGTCCAGATCTGTCTTGGAATGGACTACCTGGCTGACCTCTCTGAATAGTTGGTAAAATCGTTTGTATTGCTTTAAATCTGTCATACCGTCCCTATATGTTCTTACCCATTGACACCATACGTTCCAACGCAGGTTTGTCGGGAGTTTCTTATAACTGCCACAGGCAGACCGTATTTCGGCTCCGGCCTGCCGGACACAACAAATATTGAAAATGATATCATGCATGATATATCATGCCGCCCCCCCCCGACGGGCAATGGGCCCGGCCGGAACCGTAGACGGCACAATTGGCCGGTTCCTATTACCCATCGGGGGGGGGCTCTGCTGAGGTTGCCCGGAAGTTTTATTTTCTAATAAACTGCCACGAGCAGACCTTATTTCGGCTCCGACCTACCCACAACGAAGCATTAAAATCCGTCAGGTTTACTGGGACTTTTTTATAAGCTCAAGATTACCAGACTTCCCGTTCAAGGCGTTTGAAAACGTAGAACAATTGTTTTTGGTTTAATTCACCCACATTATTGTTAATCCATTTTAGATCCCCGGAGGCAATGGCAGACTTTGCTTCGGGGGTGAGGGTGTATTCCCACAGGGCATCTCCTCCTTTGTTCATAAGGCTGTTCCAGAATTTTCCATCGTTACATGTTCTGTTCAGTACCTTGAGCACCTCTTGTTTTTGTATGGAGATGACCTCTCCCCTGGCCCGGGATTGTGTTCCCATGGCTGCGATGTCGTTGAGATTGGCGCTCAGGGCCTCGTCAATGGCGTTTTTAATCTGGGCTTCGGTGAAGGGTTTTGCAATAAAATCCCTGGCACCCAGTTTCATGGCATCCACAGCAAGGGCACTGGTGGCATAGCCTGTCATGGCAATTACCCCTGTGTTTGGATTTGATTGTCGCACTTTTTTGATGACCTGCATGCCGTCAATGTCCGGGAGACGAAGATCTGCCATCAATAGATTATAGTCGTATCGTCCCATGGCATCCAGGGCACCGTAACCCGTATCTTGGACGTCCACATCATAGCCTTCTTCATCCAGAACCATCTTTAACCCTCGGGCCACATTTAGATCATCTTCCATGATGAGAATATGGGCAGGGGCTATTGCTTCACTTGCGGACATTTGTCTTAATGATCCCATGGTAAACTCCTTTTGTATGAAAAAACAGGTGCTGGGTGCTGATTGGGTGCTGACTGGGTACTGGGTTTATGGAAATCCAGAGCCCGCACGGCACCTCTAAATTGCTTTTTCACTATTTGTTGTGTCGGTGAACCGACATGGTTGTTATTTTAAATTAATCTTAATGTTGTTTGTTTCATATCTGTCTGGGAATAATGCATAAAATGGGCCATAAGCTCAATATATTTTTTATAAAAATATATTTGTTGATATTCCTTTTTAATTAAGGATGTTATGCTACAAGATATCCGTCTGGGATTTATTGCTTGTTTGGGTATTCAAAGTGAATATGTATGAAAAAATATATGCTTTTTTCGAGTGTTTCATTGCAACCCATGTCATGACTGGTTTTTTCTGCGTATAAATAAATATTCACCACATAATCCCAAGGTTTATTGTATCGTCCGGGGGGTCTAAGTACCCGAGTATATATTCTTCAAAATAAAATCCATAAATATCAACGGTATATCTTTGTGGAATACCGAAAAACATATGCATGGGTACTTAACAACAGCACCCGCCTGTCCGCCTGATAACCAAGGCTCTATCCAAGCAGATCCCTGTTTTCAAGGCATCGGAACACGTACATGAGTTGCTTTTGGGTTAACTCACCCACATTTTCGTTGATCCATTTAAGATTTCCCATGGCAATGGCAGTCTTGGCATCCAGGGAAAGCGTGTATTCTCCCAGGGCGTCCCCTCCGTTTTTCA
>CAYSSE010000715.1:0-1966 GCA_964433355.1 uncultured Desulfocicer sp. | reverse complement strand
GAAAACTGTCCTGTTCAAGGTACAATGCCAGGGCGGCTTGAAATACGGCCTCTTTTGTTGTCATATAGTCAAAATTATTTTGGGCACCTATTTTAAGGGCATGGATCAGTGAAAGGGTTCGCAGAGAATTCATGTTAAGGCCCGGATGTGTCTCTGGTGCTGCCGGATATCCTGCTTCAGGCCAGTGCGCCACCACCGGTAATTTATCCGTTCCCAGGGAGGCCGGGCCTGTGATAGGGAGGGATGCCTGTTCAAGTATCTTACGACGCAGGGTATCGCCGGGTTTTTCAAGGGTGAAATGGGTCTTTTTGGCCAGGGTCTGTGACCGCTTTTCCATAATAATGTGCTGGGCTTTCAGGTCTACCTCGGTTCTATAACTTCCGGAAGTTTGACATCCAACCAGGATTGCCGTGACAATACATAAAAAACTCACATGGCAGAATTGTCTGCCACAATGAAAAACAAACCACTCATGATTCCAGTCTGTTGGGAAGAATTTCATATAAAATACTACAACCAGTCGGGGAAAGTGAAAAGCCCGGATATTGTTTTTATTCATGCCAATCCGTGCCATAATGGAATGGAATCGTTGTGCCGCGTCCATCGGGATGCCGAAATTGCTTGTGCGAACCGCGCTGACGAATTTCCTTAAAACCAAACTGTATTAAATTAGCGCCCTTCGGGCGGACTTTTTACAACCCGCTGATTTAACAGTTCATAAAATGGAAATTCCTATACTATCAAGATAGAAACAACTTCCTTCGGTTTGAGAACTGGAAGTTTGCCCATCTTATGCCACCATGACCGTCTGCGTGCCTACAAATTTGGCTTCAAGTTTGGGGATGCCATCCTCAAGGAGCATCTCTGCCCGAAGGGCTTCGTCCAACGTTGAGCTGAGGGGGCCGGGCGTTTTAACCCGGAACCTCAGATAAAAGTTTTCAGTTTCTTAAACCGCAGACTTCCGAAAAAAGTGAGAAGTACGCCCAATCCCACTCCAGCGGTTTGTTCTCTCTTGGTTTAAATTGATTTTTTTAAATCTCTATAATAGTTTTCATGAGGGCCGAGCATAATCAACTCAAGGTCTTCATCAACGATGCGATAAGATAAAAGATATTGGATTGTTTTAATTTTGAACTTGTGAACAAATATCCCCCGCAGATCTCCTTTTTTTTCATCTCCAATATCGGGGTTCTCGATTATTGATTTGATCTGCTCATCCAATATTGATTTTTCATTTTTGTTGAGTTTCTTAACTTTTTTGGCAAATGATCTCGACTGGAAAATTTTCATAACAAATTATCCGAATTGGTATTCTGAACATTCGCCTTGCTCAAGCTCTGCAACCCCTAATAAAATATCTTTGATAGCACGGTAAGTGAGTTCAGGATTTTCTTCGGCACATTTACCAATCCTCGCCCAGTGCTCAATCTGTCCAGTTATTGAACGCTTATCGATTTTGCTATAAATTTTAGCATCTTTTACAAGCTCTCCAGACACTCTTACTGCTGTTGCCATGTTTCCTCCTTAGCATAAAGGGTGTAGTTGCAATATAAAACATATCATTGCATAATGCAACCAGTTATGGAGCAGTTGTTTTGCCAATTTGGGTGTGCTACCTGAATAGTTACTTATTTTTTCCCAGAATTCTTACATAAGTACCTGATCATATATTCTTCAAAACAAATCCCATAAATATCAATGGGATATCTCTGTGGAATACCGAAAAACATATGTATGGGTACTTACCAAGGCTGGAAAAGGCCAGCGATATACAAATTCGGGCCTTTTACCCATCCAACAAAATAAAGGGCTTACCGGATCGGGGATGTCGATCCACAATCACCGGTGTTTTATACACCGTTTCAATGCATTCTTTGGTGATGACACGTTCCGGAGAACCGCTTCGGAACACCTCTCCCTTCTTCCCATTGAGCAAAATCAATCGGTGGGCATATTCACTTGCCAG
>CAYSSE010000714.1:0-1974 GCA_964433355.1 uncultured Desulfocicer sp. | reverse complement strand
AACTGGCATTTACCGGGAAAACCCTTGTGGAAAAACGGTATACGGCAAAAAAAGAAAAGCTTCATACCCGGCGAAGAAAAGAACGGGTGGAGCAACATCGCAAAAAAAGGGCCCGGGACGGAGAAACCAAATAAATGGATCTGTTTGATGTGGATATGGCAGGGGATATCTCCCATGCGCCCCTGGCCGATCGCATGCGTCCCCGGCACCTTGAAGAGGTGGTGGGGCAGGCGCATGTGGTGGGCCGGGACTCGGTGCTGTGCCGTTCCATTGTCAATGATCGGCTTTTTTCCATCATTCTCTGGGGACCGCCCGGCTGTGGTAAAACCACCATCGCTGGTATCATTGCCCGGGAAACCCGGTCACATTTTGTGGAGATATCGGCGGTTCTTTCCGGGGTAAAGGATATCCGGAAGGTTATTGATGCGGCCCGGGAGCAGCGTCGACTCCATGCCCGACGGACCATTTTATTTGTGGATGAGATCCATCGCTTTAACAAGGCCCAGCAGGATGCATTCCTCCACCATGTTGAAAAGGGGCTCATTGTCCTGGTGGGGGCCACCACGGAAAATCCCTCCTTTGAGGTGATTCCGGCCCTGGTGTCCCGGTGTCGTGTGGTGGCCTTAAAGCGACTGGGTGGGGAACAGATTCGTCTTATTTTGGAGCGGGCCCTGGCAGACAGGGACCGGGGGCTTGGTGATTTGAATCTTGCGGTGTCAAAGGAAGCCCTGGATCACATTGCATGGGCTTCGGATGGGGATGTCCGAATTGCGCTTACCAACCTGGAAGCCGCTGCCGGTTTTGCCCGGCGGGTCACGCCGGATGTGGAGAATCATGATGCCTCTTCAAGCCCTTCAAGTGCGCCAATCATGCGTATTACCCTTGCTGATGTGGAACAGGCGGTTCAGAAAAAGGCATTGCGATATGACAAGGGAGGGGATCAGCATTTTAATCTCATTTCTGCCTTTCATAAAAGCCTGCGGGGAAGTGACCCCGACGGGGCTTTGTACTGGATGACCCGTATGATTTCCGCCGGGGAAGACCCCTTGTATGTCCTTAGACGCATGGTGCGCTTTGCCGTGGAGGATGTCGGTCTGGCAGACCCCGGTGCTTTGACCGTTGCCTTGAATGCCCTGGAAGCCTTTCGGTTTCTGGGTCACCCCGAAGGGGATGATTGCCTGGCCCAGGCTGCCATTTATCTGGCAACGGCTCCCAAAAGTAATCGCGTGTACATGGCAGGGAAAGCCGTGCGCCAGGAGGTGGAAAAAACAGGATACCTTCCCGTTCCCCTGCACATCCGAAATGCCCCCACAGGATTAATGAAACAACAGGGGTACCATGCCGGATATAAATATGCCCATGATTATCCGGATGGGTATGTGCCCCAGGCATATCTTCCAGGAGAACTTCAAGGGCATTTTTTTTATGATCCCACAGATCGGGGATATGAAGCAACGGTGAAAAATCGTCTGGATGCCTGGCGACACATCCAGAAGAAATATGGCCAAAAAGAGAAAGAATAACTCATTGAATTTCTGACAGATTCTGAATCAAAATCAGGGCGGTTAATATGGCTGGAATTCCTTGTATGTTTGGGTTAAGTTTGCTATTGATTCATGATAGAAACAGTGTCACTTGATGGTTCTATTCTTGCCTGCATTATTATGGAATCGGGTTTTGCGGCCGTTGCCTTTGCTGATTTTTGTTTTATGTGTCATTCTCACTGATTAACGCATTTTAACGTAACGCAATATCCCTTTTTATATCAATTTAGGTTGAGAAACAGATCATTGGGAGTCCAGCGATGGGCGGGTCCCTTGACCGTATCATGGGGCGGTGCCGTCGGAAAAATCATGTTTTCCCCATGCTTCTTAATAATAATCTGGTATGAATTTTGTTCAAATCAGTTTGTCGGGGGGGATTTTCAACACATCGGAGACAGAAAAAAATGAAAGACGTTGTGATCGTAAGTGG
>CAYSSE010000713.1:0-1975 GCA_964433355.1 uncultured Desulfocicer sp. | reverse complement strand
GGGGGGGCTCTGCTGAGGGTGCCCGGAGGTTTTATTTTCTAATAAACTACCACGGGCAGACCGTATTCCGGCCTCGGTCTGCCCACAACGAAGCATGAAAGAATATTAGACATATCTACTCTTTCATATAAAAAAATATATGGCAGTACCCACCTACCACAACGAAAGGTTAAAGTCTTTTAATTACAGCACGTTGGTGAGACTTTCATGTAAAAAACTCAGAGTCAGGTTAATTACTATGAAATACCCTTATACAGGCATTATTCTTTCCGGAGGTCTGAGCACCCGGCTTTCTGGAAGAAACAAGGCTTTTATTGAGATCAACGGAAAAAAAATAATTGAAAATACCTACACTATTTTCAAGCGCCTCTTCCAGGAGGTAATCCTGGTAACCAACAAACCAGAACTCTACCAGCAGTGGGATTTTAAAATTGTATCTGATATTTTCCAGGTGAGAAGTTCCATGACCGGACTTCATTCCGGGCTTTACCATGCGTCCTTTCCCTTTGCCTTTGCCGTTGCGTGTGATTCCCCCTTTCTCAACCAGGGACTCATAGAAACGGTGTTATCCCATGTAACAGACAAAACCTATGTGGTGGTTCCTAAAATGGCACGGGGCTATGAACCCTTGTGTGCTGTTTACTCAAAAAAATGTCTCAGTGCCATTGAGGATTGTATTCAAAATGAAAATTATCGTATCATAGAAATTTTTGATAAAGGGCCAACCACACGAATATCTGAAACCATTTTAAGGGAATCAGACCCCCATCTTCTCTCTTTTTTCAACATCAACACCCCCCATGACATGGAAAAAGCAAAGACCAAATTGGCAGAATTGTACAAATCCCGATCTTCTGAACAACCTGCAGCGGATATTCTGAACTACGCCCATTAAATCCATTGATTAATGCGAAACACGGTAAGATCTCAATAACCCAGGGTGATAAAGCCAGCTTACCCTTTAAACACCGGGTGCTCTTCAAAAGAATGTCCTGAATGCCCGGATTTATTGAGAACTTACGAAACACGCATAAGGGTCTTTTTATAAAAGAGGAATTTTCATGACTATTTTTCTAACTATTTTTGAATCGGTGGGGGCGCTTCTGGCACTGGGAGTGCTTGGATTTTATATCATTGCCAGGCGCATCATGCCAGGAAATATACTGGTATTTCTTTCGCCACTGGCGCTGGACATTGCCCTGCCCTGCCTGATTTTTGTGAGTATTATTAAAAATTTCACCCTGGAAAATTTTCCCAATTGGTGGAGAATCCCCCTGTGGTGGATTTTCTTCACCATTCTGGCCCTTTTGCTGACACTAACCACCATGTTTATCTCCCAAAAGGAAACCCGCAGGGAGTTCGCCATCAGCCTGTTTTATCAGAATGGGATTTTTTTCCCCCTGGCTATCATCGCGGGACTTTACAATGAGAATGCCTCGTATCTGGTGGTTCTTTTTCTGTTTATCTCATTTCACCCCGCCATGTTTTTCAGCACCTATCGCTTTTTTTTCAAAAATCAAAAAAACGAAACCGTTAACTGGCAGAGAATCCTTCATCCAGCGCTCATCATGACCCTTGTGGCCCTGACTCTTCGACTTCTGGGGGTGCATCGCTTTATTCCAGACATTATTATTTCGCAATTATCCATCATCGGTGCCATGGCACTTCCCCTGGTGATGATTATACTGGGCGGCAATATTTTCATGGATTTTAAGGCAAAAGGGGTCTTTCAAACCCGGGAAGTCATCAAGTTCGTATTGGTGAAAAATTTTCTTTTTCCGCTGGTTTTTCTTGGGATCTTGTTGATGACTCACCCCCCCTACCCCATTGCGCTGATCATTTTCTTACAGAGCACGGTACCCCCCATCACCGCCGTTCCCATTGTCACCCAACGCCAGGGGGGTAATTTTGCCATCACCAATCAGTTTATCATTGCAAGCTATCTATCTCTTTTAGTATCCATTCCCATCATGTT
>CAYSSE010000712.1:0-1979 GCA_964433355.1 uncultured Desulfocicer sp. | reverse complement strand
ATTTCCGTTGATCTGCCACAAGGCGTTTGGCATATTCAATGGCCGCCCACACCCCATCCCGGCTAAAGGGATTTAAATTATTCGTTTGACAGGCTCCGGCAATGAACCGGGCATAGAGCAGAATCGTCTGATCTGTGCCCCATGCCTCGTGATCAAAATCCGCCCGAACCTTGAAAATTTTGTTGAACCGGGAATCAGCACTCTGGAGCATTCTGAACGGGGCATAACCGCCCACCAGAATCACCTTGAGATCTATTTTAACAGGCTCAGGCTTCAATGACGGCATGCCTTGGGCCATCTGTTCCGGTCCATCCTCTATTTTAAGGGAACTGTTACGAAGGGTTGTTTTCAAATTTTCCCATATATAAGGAGAGGTCAGCAGGGGTTCAATCTGGATGACCAGGTATCCACCGTTGGCCCGCAGTACAGATCCTGCCTGAACCATGGTGAAATCCGTTACAACAGACCCCTTCACCGGTTTTTTTTCAATGGAACCAAACAAATTTTTAAAGGTGGGATGGGATTCAAACACCACGGGAGCCCCTTTTTCCCGCCTGCGATCCACCAGTACATTCACTTCATATTTTTTAACGATGGCTTCGGCCATTTCCTTGAATTTAGACCCTTTATCTGTGTCAGCCTGGGGGGTTCTGGTACCGGGGAACATGGCAATATGTTCGATAATATCTTCTTTGACCTTTTCAAGATAGTTCAAAACGGGCTGACATTCCTTGAAAAAATGCCGAACCGAATTGACCTCTTTTGAGATGAGACGTTCCAATTCCTCTGATATTATTTTTTTAATGGTGAGTTTTATCTGTTCATTTCTTTTGCCAACCTCATGGCCCGCCTCATTAAGGGCCGTGGTTACCTCATGGGTATTTTCTTCTATCTGTTTGATTTTCTCCGGGTCAAACCCATTATAAATTTCGTCGGAAATCGGTTTTCCCGCTTCCACCGGTATAATTTGATACCCATCTTCGGTGTTGGCAATACCAAGGGATAGAGAGGTGGCAAGTGCTTCCACCTTTTCAAATATCTGCTTCTGGGCCTTCATGTGTTCCTGCTGAATCAGGCGCTGTTTTTCCTGGAAGGCATCGCTTTCAAAAAGAAGCGGGATTTTCACCCTCAACGCCTGGATAAACTGCTTCATCTCTCTTTTGAATTGCAAGGCAGTGCCCGACGGTATTTCCATGACAATGGGGCAATAGGGGTCTTCAAAATTGTTGACCATGCAAAGGTCTGGCGGGGTATCAAACTGTGCGGCATGATCATTTAAAATACCCTGGAGAATCGTTGTTTTTCCGGTTCCCTCAAGGCCAGTGACAAAAATATTGTACTCGCAGCCCTTCATGTTCAGCCCAAAGTCAATGGCTTCCACCGCCCGTCGCTGGCCAATCACCTGATCCAGGGGGGCCAATTCAGACGTGTCTTTAAAGGGCATTTGCTCCGGGGTATATTCCATGATCAACGCTTCTGGAAGAATTCTGTTTTTCGGGTGCATGGTGGTCTCCTTGTGCACATGGCATGTCAGCTTATGTTCGGTGGTTCAATCAATGTATGCCCTTAAACCACTACCATTATCCTCATGCGTTGGCAACGCATTAATCTGTAAATTTCCGGGTTTAATTGCGAACCACTTGGGAGAATCTGGTAGCTGACCTTGGGCAATGAAGTTTATAAAAATCACTTTTGGGATGGTCCAGGCGAGGATCAAAGCCCAATGACCTTGTTGAGATGAAACCTGGTTTATGTTATTATTTTTTTGTCCGGGGTCGCAATATAGCGTCAACATTAACCCAAAATGCCAGTAGCATACGTCAGCTATCCCACCGGATATATGCAAGGAGAAAAAAGCAAGAGCATCGTTTGAACCATTACCTATGACAACAGCCGAGGAATTGCCATGAAATTTTCAAACTACTATTCACGACATCAAAGAATGTAATGAAATATTCTCATAAATACTCATAAAACCT
>CAYSSE010000711.1:0-1985 GCA_964433355.1 uncultured Desulfocicer sp. | reverse complement strand
AAGATGTTGAAGATTGGAGAATGTTAAAAGATACCAGATCAGAGACAACGATTCCTTTTACTGAGTATTTGAAAAATGAAAATTCACATCAGGAAAACTGCAGTTAAAGACTTGAAGCATATTTCCAGAGAAGATAGAGATCGAATTCATAGAAAAATTATTAATCTTGAAGCCTTTCCTGATGTGCCAAACATTAAGCGGCTTACCAATTTTGATCCTGCATACCGATTGAGAATTGGTAATTATCGTGTATTATTTGATGTTTATGGTGACATCATCGAAATTGGTCGTGTGCTTCATAGACGAGAAAGTTATAAAGCGTAATATCAGGGCTATGGAAAAAGGGGATAGCTTTTTTACGGCAACTATCAACTTGTCAAATCTAACCAACTGAGTTATATTTAAGCTACCCACCTAAGCCGGGACACTTTGTAAAATCAGGGACTTGCAAAGAGCATGATTTCGGATACCTCAAGACTGCAAATTGTCCCGCTTTAGACAGGTAGCCAATATTAAAATTACCTGGTAAACTGTTTACTGAATTTTTTTAATATTTTCAGATTATCAATTGAGGACTTTGATATGAAACTTAAAATAATAAATTTTTTGATACTGATATTTATATTGCTCCAGCTTGTTTTGCCTGTTGCTTTGTTAGCTGTGGAAATAGCTCCGCGTATATCTGATCGTGAGATCATAGAAAAACTTGCTATTTTGGAGGTGGGACAGGGTGCTTTGAGATCTGAAATGAAATCAGGACAGGAGGCGCTTGCTATAAGGCTGACAGATCTTCGTTCTGAAATGAAATCAGGACAAGAGGCCTTGAGTCAAAGGCTTGATGATTTGGTTCAAAGGCTTGATTCTTCAAACAATACCATGCTTGTTCTTTTTGGTTCTTTGATAACGTTGATTGTAGCTCTTTTTGGTTACATAGCCTGGGATCGTCGAACAATGGTCAAACCGGTTGTTGAACAGCTCCACCGATTGGAGCATGATGTTCACAATGATCTGGATCTGAACCATACGCAAGGGTCTCTTTTGAAAAGGCAGTTAAAAGCACTGAGAGAATATGCCCAAATAAATCCGGAATTTGCTGAAATTCTTCGTGGATTGGCATTGCTTTAGAGGGCGTAGTGGGGTCAGGCCTGCGTTGTTGTCGTCCTTGGGGGGTAAAGTATCTCCTTTTTGTACGGCGGCTGCGCCACCGTGAAACGCAGTGCTGACTGCGTCAGCCCCTTGACCCGGCGCTCCACGCCTGAACAAGTTACTGGACTGGACAGCCCACGCCGATCAGCATCTGGATTCTTCAGTTATTAAAAACCTTGCCCTCTGGATCAGATTTTTAACTTCCTTATTCCAATAGACTTGATCTCATCAAAGAGTTATCATCAGATGATAATATTCTCTTTATCAATGGTGAAAAGATGATTGAAGTACCAAAAGGAACGGGGCTTGAAACGCTTTTAGAGCTTGATGGCGAGGTGTTTCCAATGGATAACGGATTTTGGGTGAAATTTATTGCCCATAAAACAAATAGCCGGGTCTGACCCCGCTAAGTTTTTGTTTTTATAAAGAATATTGCCTTAAAAATGGGCAAAAAGGCTCTTAGGTTGTACTTTTTGATGCCAAAAAGGGGCTTTTAAGCAAGGGCATAACGGGGTCAGGCATAGTGGGGTAAGCCTCCTGACCCCGCACTCCTATAATTTAACTTGCTTTTTTTATTAAAATGGATAGTATCTACCCTACTTGTAAACATATAGGGAACTTATTATCCATGATCAAAAAGAAAAACAAGAGCAGCGCCTGTGAAAAGGCCAGGCTGATCATTCATGAAGGCGGAGGGATGATTAAAACATCTGAGGCGGTTCAGGCCGGAATACATCCCAGAACGCTTTATCAGCTTCGGGATATGGGAGACCTTGAGCAGATATCCAGAGGGATCTACCGACTGGCGGAGATTGAAACCGTTTCAAACCCCGACCTTG
>CAYSSE010000710.1:0-1986 GCA_964433355.1 uncultured Desulfocicer sp. | reverse complement strand
TCATCAAAAGGTTGACCAAAAAAATGGTTAAACACTCGCCCCCCACCCTGTATGGTTTTAACGGTGCGAATATTCACCACAGCGGGCCTGGCATATTCAGCCAACTCACTAAACCCTGCGGGAACCATATTTACCTTTGCAAAGGAACCCACCGGCACCAGCAGGGAAAAAATCAATGCAAGAACCATAATCTGTTTGTTTACATTTTTCATAACACCCTCCTTAATTACTCGATGTTCAAGTTTTTTAAGGCCAATTTTTCGATAACGGAGTCAGACTTGTGGCAAAAAACTTGATCATCAATTATTATTAAATAATAACAGATCCAATTTTACAGGCCATGGAAGATATCCTGATTCCATCCCATGGCCATGGATCTCTTTTCAATAATATTAATATAATGCATAAAGATGATGATTAAATGACCTGAACATTACCATTTGGTAATGAACGCAGCCCCAAAACCTAACCATGGAGTAAGGGACTTCCCCGAAAATAGACTACCACTATGCCCAGCTTAATACGCTGATATTGCATTATAAAAAATTTTAATTTGGTAGTTTATTGTCGTCCAAGTCCCTAAGTACCCACACATATGTTTTTCAGTATTCAATGAATATCTATCCTTGATATCTCTGGATTTTATCTTGAAGAATATATGCTCAACTCGTGAGTTGTAAGTTCTCTGAGTTTGCTAAGCCATTATTCTATAACTTACTGAAATCATTAGAACTGGAATTTTTATTCTGATTTTTTCACTACTAATAAGTTCAGTAAGTTATGAGAACTTACAACTGACGAGATGCTCAGGTACTTATCATTTTTTAAGCAGTGGCAAATAAATGGTAAAAACACTTCCCTGCCCTGGCACACTATTCACTGTCACATCTCCCCCATGTCCCCGGACAAGGGATCGGGCCAGGCTCAATCCAAGACCGGTGCCCCGGCAACTCCGTGAGGTATCTGCCCGGAAAAATCGTTCAAATACCCGCTCCAGATTTTCAGGATCAATACCCATACCGGTATCTTCCACAATTAGTTGAACCATTTCTTGGGTTCCAACACTCAGCCCCACCGTCACAATGCCCCCGGTTTTTGTATATTTTATGGCATTGTCAATAAGATTGGCCAGGCAGCGCTGCATCATTCCTCGGTCTGCACACACCTCAAATGGCCCCTGGGCTCTGTTTTCCAGAACCACCCCACCATCTTCAGCCAAAGGATAAAAAAGCTGGCACGCCTCTTCTACAAGGTCAGAAAGCTCCACCGATTCCATGCAAAATTCCCCCTGGCCACTGTCAGCCCTGGAAATCACCAGCATGGTATTGATCATGGAGAGCAATCGATCCGCATCCTCGATGGTGGAAGCCGCCATGGATTGATATTCATCCAGGGATTTGCCATGCACCAGGGTGACCTCGGCAAGACCTCGAATCCGGGTCACCGGTCCCTTTAAATCATGGGCAATATTGTCCCCCATCTCCCGGATACTTGTCACAAGAGCTTCAATGCGATCCAACATACCGTTAAAGGTGATGGCCAACTGATCCAATTCATCTTGATGACCGGTGACCGGAACCCGCTGGGACAGGCTGGCCCCGGAAATAACAGCCGCCGTCCGGGTCACCGCAGCCACGCCTCCCAATGCCTTTCGGGCCATAAACCAACCGGGAATCACGGCAAACAGGATCACCAGGGCCATGGCCCCCACAAAAACACGGCCAAAGGCATTAAAAAAACCAGAATACGCTTCCATGGCAAGACCCGTCTGAAGCACCACCCCGGAACTCACCAGGTGATACAGCACCCTCACAGAATAAGCATCATCCCCCACGGCAACGGTTTCATACACATTTTTTCTTGTGCCGACCAGCTCATCAAGGGTCAATTGAGAAATGGGAATCCGATCCCAATAGACCATGTAAGAGGACGCAAACACCTCTCCATCGGGATACAACAGACGAAAAAAAACCTTTTTTTCACCCG
>CAYSSE010000709.1:0-1997 GCA_964433355.1 uncultured Desulfocicer sp. | reverse complement strand
GGGACACTTTTCTTCTTGTGTACAGGCACACCACTGCACACGGGCACCAATCTGAGCCTTGTGGGTGACATCGGGATCATCTCCGGCATCCTTGATCACCACACAGGCAGCCTTGTCGTCCGCCAGGATTTCCATAGAATGAACAGGTACGGTGATGGGATCATGGGTAAGGCTTTGAATCCTGATGGGGTTCAGGGTTTCATTAAACAGCAGATGGTAAAGGGCCCCTTTGGTGGCTGCTGCGGCGCAGGCACCTGTGGTAAATCCGCGCCTTAATTTTTTTTCCTGGCTCATCCTGCTGTGCTCCCACCTGTTTTACAAAACGCATTGCATGACGTCACAAAGACCTTTGCCGTCTCGGGATGACTGCCAAAATGAATGTGCATATAACTTCCCAATGTGTTGCCCTTCCAATATCCTTCCAGGGACACTTCTTTTCCTGCCCGGGCAGATGCGCTGTAAATGCGTTGCAGCCCATCACAGTCAAGGGTTCCATCCTCCAGGGAAGAGTAATGAAATTCATGGCCCCTGAGTACATCCCCTTTTTTCCCCACAAGACAATCCTGGCCAAGGGTTACCTCTCTATACCCAAGGGATCTCATTTTTTTTGACATGACTGCGGTAAAGGGAAAACAACCTGCCATGGGATATGTTGTGGCCCCGTCCATGCCGATGATATGGGAACAAAGATACATGAACCCGCCACACTCCCCGTAAATCGGCATGCCCTGATCACTTTTTTCTTTGATCTGCTGCTGCATGGCACTGTTTTGAGACAGGGGTTCAGCAAACAACTCAGGATAGCCCCCGCCCAGATAAATACCATGGATACCCCCGGGTAAACCCATGTCTGTCATGGGGGAAAAAAAGACCAACTCTGCCCCGGCTGCTTCCAGAAATTGAAGATTTTCCGGATAATAAAAGCAAAACGCCTTATCCCTGGCAACGGCGATTCGTATGGTTTTTTTTTTTTCAAAACCGCCGCTGGAGACTTCTTTTCCTTTTTTGCTTGATACTTCAAGGGAAGTATTTAGAATTTCAGGAGAATCATTAAAATCAGGCAGCGGTTTTTTTACAGCCGTTTCCATTTTAATTTCCGGAAGCATGTTCAGCATCTTTTTCAAATCTGTATGCTCGTTGATCATGGAAATCAGGGTCTGTATCATGGTGGACGAGACCAGATGCTCATCAGATGTCACCAGACCCAGATGACGTTCGGGCATCACCAGATGTTCATTGCGGGGTAAATGCCCCAGGCATTTCATCTGACATCGATCCGCCACCGCCTCTTTAAGGTATTCATAGTGGCGGTCACTGCCGGTTTTACTGAAAATCACCCCGGCAAATTCAAGATCCGGATCAAATTCCTCAAATCCTTTGACAATGGCAGCGGCACTTCGGGCCATGCTCCTGGCATCCACTAACAACACCACGGGAAGTCCCAGCCATTTGGCCATCTGGGCCGTGGAACCCGCTTCTGAAACACCGCTGTAACCGTCAAAAAGCCCCATGACCCCTTCCACCACGGCCACATCTTTATCTTTGCAGCCCCGGGCAAAAATTGCCTGGTTCATCTCCCGGGTGAGCATCCAGGAATCAAGATTTCTGCTGGGGGTACCGGTTAAAGCGGTGTGATGCCCGGGATCAATGAAATCCGGCCCCACTTTAAAGGGGGCCACCCGGTGTCCCATCTTTGCCAGCCAGGCCATTAGCCCCAAGGCTGCGGTGGTTTTTCCACTGCCGCTGCCGGTTCCTGCAATGACAAATCCTTTCATGGCTTAATCCTGTTCGTTTGCCGCCATGATGGCCATGGCATTGATGATACTGGCGGCCACATTGGAGCCCCCTTTTCGGCCTTTATTGGAAATATAGGGAAAGTCCAGGGTCATTAATTCATCCTTGGATTCTGCGGCATTGACAAACCCCACGGGCAATCCCACGATGAGGGCAGGTTTAATCTTGTCCGCCCGGATCAATTCAATGAGACGCAAAAGGGC
>CAYSSE010000708.1:0-1999 GCA_964433355.1 uncultured Desulfocicer sp. | reverse complement strand
TGGCTGGAAAGACCGGCACGGCCCAGGTGTTCAGCATGAAAAAAAAAGACCGGGATCGCCCCAAGGATGAGCCCCTGCCTTATCTGTTACGGGATCATGCCTGGTTTGTGTGCTACGCCCCGGCAGAAAATCCGGTTATTGCCGTTTCTGTGATCATTGAGCATGGGGAACACGGTTCCACAACGGCAGCCCCGGTGGCAAGCCAGGTGGTAAAGACATGGTTGGACCGCATTGGGTATTTTGAAAAGTAAATATTCGGCCAGCACCCCATATTCACCCATTTTGCCCTGCTCACATAGCATTAGTATGCTACGCAGGCCCAAATACGCGAATATGGGGCACTGGCCAAAATTTACATTACCAGCTCGAATATTTCCTTTGAAAATAAAAAAATGGGGTCAGAAAAAATGGGGTCAGGCTTTGCTTATTGATGTTATTGATTCAAATTTTATACAAGCTGGTTCCTCCAAAAAAATAATACCCTGGGCCTACCCCCTTTCCCTGGGTGGCAGATGTAATGCCTAAAGCCCAAAATTAGAATAACTGAGGGTCTGATCCCCCAGAATTTGCGCCATTGGATGTGAATGGAGACCTGAATTATGTTTGATCGAAGACTTTTGGAATGTTTTGACTGGGGGCTTTTTCTGTTAACGCTTCTGATCTGTTCCCTGGGGCTGGGGGTGCTGTTCAGTGCGGTCACCGCCGGTGAGGTTCCGGGACTGGTGGTAATTTTTAAAAAACAGATGATTTGGATGGGGGGCGGACTTGTGATGATTTTTTCCTCGTTGCTGTTTCATTACAAGTTTATTGACAAGGGGAGTAGTATTATCTATTTCATCTGTGTGGCCCTGCTGGCAGCCGTCCTTATTTTTGGAAGAAATGCCGGGGGCTCCACCCGCTGGCTTGCCCTGGGGCCCTTCACCGTTCAGCCTTCGGAGTTGATGAAGCTCTCCTTGATCATTGCACTGGCATCGGTGTATTCCACCTGTGTAACAGAAGAAGGACTCGGCTTTCATGAACTTATGAAACCGCTTGTATTACTGGTTATTCCATTTCTTCTTATCCTTAAACAGCCGGATTTGGGTACGGCTATGCTGCTTTTATTCATTGCCGCCTCTATAACGCTTTTTGTCAATGTACAAAAAAAAGTATTTTTTTCCTGCGCCGCTCTGGCAGCAGGGGCAGCTCCCCTTGTGTGGTTTTTTGTTCTAAAGGCATATCAGAAGGCCAGAATCTTAACATTTCTCAATCCGGATCGTGATCCCCTGGGAGCGGGGTATCACATTATTCAATCCAAGATTGCCATTGGTTCGGGCATGATGTCCGGTAAGGGATACCTCAAGGGCACCCAGAATGCGCTCTCTTTTTTACCGGAACAGCACACAGACTTTATCCTTTCCGTCCTTGCCGAAGAGTGGGGCTTTGTGGGGTGCTGTGTCTTGCTCACACTTTATTTTTTCTTTTTGTTGTGGGGATTTAACATCGCCTATGGCTGCCGGGACATGTTTGGTTCCATCCTTGCCTTTGGCATTACCATCATGATTTTCTGGCAAATTTTTATCAATATAGCCATGGTCATGGGGCTGATGCCTGTGGTGGGCGTACCTCTTCCCCTGATCAGCTATGGCGGTTCTTCAGTAATTACCAATATGGCGGGTATCGGGATTTTAATGAATATCAGCATGCGGCGATTTCTTTCCGGATAACTGCCACGGGCAGACCTTATTTTGACCTTGGTCTGCCCACAACGCAGCATGAAAATCTATCAGGTTTGCCAAGACTTTTTTATAAAATTACCCTGGACAGTCAAACTTAGAACTACTGCTGGAATTATTTGTATGTTGACAAAAAATCATCTTGGTGGTACTCAAATTTCGATTCGCTTTGTATTTAAAGTTGCCGGTGATGACGCTGTGCAACTGTATGGAATAGAGGCTTAGTGCATTTTTTTTAATTATTAACTGGCGGAGGGAAATGTATGGTTAGTGTTGATGGGTCA
>CAYSSE010000707.1:0-2005 GCA_964433355.1 uncultured Desulfocicer sp. | reverse complement strand
GGGGGGGGGCGGCATAATACCATTTGGCTCCGCGTCTACGACCCAATTTTCGTTGTGCCCAGCAGGACATGCCCGTTTATATGAAAGAGTAGGTAGATCTAATATTCTTTTACGCTTCGTTATGGATAGGCCGGGGCCAGAATACGGTCTGTCCGTGGCAGTTATAAAATATAAGTAAAAGAAAATAACACTATGGTCAATTTTTTGGCATCCTTAAAACATATAAGAACAGGATAAACTGATGACAATTCAATCGGCGATGTTCAATAACAATTTTTTAGTATCCAAAGATTCCTTAAATCGCCATGGTGTATCCCAATCTGCTGAACAAAAAGTCATGAGCTTTTTTTCCATGATTCGTGATGGCGTTCAACCAGATAAAAATAGTGGGGATGCTGTGGTTTCAAAGGGGCAAAGTCGATTATCGATTAGCCCTGAGAATAATAAAACAACCGATGTTGTGGACTCTTCTCAATCTTCCATTGAAGGCGTACGAAGGGCATTTTTGGCAAAAGGCGTTTCCCTGGATCAGATTACATTAGATGAAAATGATTTAAAAAAATTGAGGTTAATTCTTGATCAATTGGATTTTCCTCCGGAGGGTATTGACGGTTTTTTCCAGGGTATAATGGCAAATTATTCAAATAGAGAAATGACCTTATCTGATTTTTTCCGAGATTTTACCCAATTTGAGGCTGATTTTAAAAACACATCTCCTTCCCAACAGGCAGCCCCAGAAACTATTTTTCTGGATAAAACCTCTGTCCCCCAAATTGAGTCAGCACTAAGGGATCTTGGAGTCACACCTGAAATGATGGATTCGTTGTTGCCCTCTGTGGTTGATGAAAATGGGAATGTGAATTTGGAAAAGCTTACCCATCAGCTCAAGAAAATACAAAGTACACCTGATTCACCTGCCCTTGGAAAAATCCAGGGACAGCATAATTCTGTGTTGACTCCCCCGCTGCTTGATTCCTTGAAGATAATGGGATTATCTACTCCTGACAAATCCCTTGGTTCACCTTTTTCCATGGATGATCTCATTGGACTCATGGAGACAAATATTCCGCGAACAGATGCCCATGCGAACTCTTTTAAAGATCAGACATCCGTTGTGTTAGATGCCGTGGCTGATATTTCAGCTGAAAATAAAGATATATTGTGGGGCACAAACAGGTTTAAAAAAAACATAGACAGTACATTCTCCTTGCCATGGGGGAAATCAAACACATCAGGCGGGGCGAAGATGATTGCAGCACTCAATGGGGCAGCAGTGGATGGTAAAGGGGGGGTGTCAAAGGAAGTTGATGGTTTGATTGATACTTTTTTATTGGATTCTGGAAATCGCATGGAAAAAATGGATAAACAAGGCATTCATAAAAATTTTCATATGGATACCTCTGTTGGTTCTGAAAAAATTTTAATGACAGGGCAGGGCAATACCAGTACCACAGAGTCCCTTAAATCAGCGACAACCCTTTCCGATAGCCAATTACCTTCCAACGTAGTTGAGAATGTGGGAAAAGAAATTTCCTCATTTCTTCAACGAGGGGATCGTATTTTAAAACTTCAGCTAAAACCAGTTGAATTGGGCACAGTGACCATTGAAATGGATACCAAGGAAAATATAGTTAAGCTTTCCATTGTTGCTCAGACAGGCGCTGCCAAAGAATTGTTCATGGCCAACCACAATGAACTTCGACGGGTTTTAGAGGGACATGGTGTTAAACTGGAAGGTCTGAATGTTCAAATGAATAGTGATTTTGATCAATCAATGGCCAAAGAAAACCATAATTTTTCCGGGCAGAATCAAGGGGCCAACAAACAGTTCAGTGGTCTTGGCCCTGTGATGGATGATGAAGAAACCCAACAGGTTCAGCCCATGAGAATCAATAAAGATGGGTCACTGGATTTACTGGTATAATGGCCGTACAGAAATATGTTCTACCACAAAAAATAAAGTCTTTACACTGTACCATGTTGATGCATTTTTTAATGTAAAAAC
>CAYSSE010000706.1:0-2021 GCA_964433355.1 uncultured Desulfocicer sp. | reverse complement strand
GCTCCGCGTCTACGACCCAATATTCGTTGTGTCCAGCAGGACATGCCCGTTATAAGAAGGTCCTGGCAAACATGACGGATTTTCATGCTTCGTTGTGGGCGGATCGAACTCAGAATAAGGTTTGCCTGTGTCAGTTTATTGAGAACTTACACGGTTTTTGATTTTAAATGCCCAGAATAAAACCCAATGCTTCCAGACGTTTGGCAAAGAGCTCTTTCTTTCCTGGTAAAATAACCAGGTGCCGATCACCGGCAGGCATGCACAGCTTACTCAGTTGTTGATCCGTCAATATTTGTTTTCGGGCCTCAAGGCGGCATGTCAACAAGGTAACTTCCCCTGCCTGAACCACTGCAGAACTTCGTTCTTCTACCTCTTTAAATAGCTTGTTTAAGGCAGTGCCGGGCTTCTTAGCTGTGAGATCCGTGATGAATTTACGAATTTCTTTGAGGGTGGTTTCTTCAGATTTTACGGCATTGATAAGGGAGGCAAAAGAGATCTCCCATCTCTTACTTGCCTGTTGCTCTGTAAATTTGTTGAGAAACAGCGTGTGGTTGGGGGTGGGCAGATCAGAGCCGGTGTGGGCAATACAGGTATCTTGGAGTTCAAAATCCTGGCCATCGGTGGTGCCATATTCATCCAGGATGTCAAGGGCATACGCCCCAAGTTCCGTGAGGCGGATTTGCATCAGTCCATCACAATGGCTGAGGAATTCAAGATCGTCTGCACCCCAGCAGTCGCTAAAATCATTTCTGGCATTATTGGGATGGATATAGGTGACATCCAAAATGCCCAGGGTGGCACAATATTCAAAAAAATAGATTAACAGATATCTTTTCTGTAAAAGTGGCCAGGTTGTGCAATAGTCCAGGCTTCCGTATTGGGGATCGGAAAAATAGAGTTTCCAGTCCAGGTTGGTCATTTCAAACACATGATTTTCAGAAACCATGAATCTTTCCATCTCATCAAAGTCCACCCATTTCCCAGGCTCCAGACAGGACAGTGCCTCATGAATGGTAGGCCGACGACGGGCCGGGGCCGTCATGGTTCTTCCCTTGGCAGCTCGTTGTCCTTTGACCGCCGTTACCCGGGAGTATTCATCAATGATTTTGGTTTTTTGCCATTTTTTAAAAAGGGTTTTAATCCCCCCTGGGAGATCTTTTTGCAAAGCGTTCTTACCGGCCCGGGTGAGCTTTAAAAATCCACCATCGCTGGTGGCAAGTCCCCCTCCCTGGAGGAGTAAGGGCCAGGCAAAGGCCTGCATGGGATCATTTTCTTTCTCTTCATAAAAATCACCCTCGCATAGATTGGCAGAAATTTTTTTAACCGTGGCAGCGGTGGCCTTACCTGTTTTTTGGCTGACCCTGATTTTTCGTTCTTCCACCATTGTGAGAAGCATATTCAGATTCATAAGCGCCGCATGGCTGGTTTCTCTGATGGTTATTTTGCTGCTTTCCCATGCTTCATTATATGTTATCCCTTCTTCTTCGGGTGGGGGAATGATTGTTTTCAGTCGGGCCAGGAGATCCTCGGGAAGCTTACCATTAATAAAAAAAAGATGGAGGATATCTACTTCATTGTAGCGCAGTTTTGTCTTTTCAAGGGGATATTCACCATACTTGGCCATGAATTGATCCTGTTTGAAAACACCGTCCCAGTTGTGTATTGCTTCGGCCAGGGCGTTGACGGCCATGGGTTTCATTTTTGATATGATCTCTTTTAGCGTAGAGAAGGTGATGGCGGTAATGTGTTCTATCAGCTCTGCCTTGCGCAGGGGGGCCTTTTTACCGATTTTTTTTGCCAGAGGTTTGAGTTTGTCCATGGTGTAGACATCGTTCAATGCCTCTTTCAATGTCTTGTAATTGTTTTCAACTCGTGCCATTATTCACCTGTTTTTAATAAATTTGGGTTATCAACTACTTCGTGGGTGCTATGCGGAGGTTCCTATAGCCCACATGCCCTAACGGATACAACGAATATTGGGTCTTAGACGCGGAGCCAAATGATATCATGCCGCCCCCCCC
>CAYSSE010000705.1:0-2023 GCA_964433355.1 uncultured Desulfocicer sp. | reverse complement strand
TTGATATTCTGGTGGCCACGGATGTGGCGGCCCGGGGACTGGACGTGGAGCGCATCTCCCATGTTATCAATTATGACATGCCTCCCAAGGTGGATCCTTATATCCATCGCATCGGCAGAACCGGCCGGGCCGGGCGCACAGGGGAAGCTATTTTATTTTTGAACCGCAATGAGCGCTGGATGGTGAGAAATATTGAAAGGGCCACCAAGCAGAAAATCCGGGAGATCCTGCTGCCTTCCAACCGGGCTATCAATGAGAAACGGGTGAAAGATTTTAAAGAAGGCATTACCCGAACCCTGGCCTCGGAAGATGTGAGTGTTTTTCAAGAGCTGGTGGAAGCCTACGCCTTGGAGCATGATATTTCTGTGGCACAGGTTGCCGCTGCCCTTGGTAAACGGGCCCATGGCAGCAGTGCCTTTTTGTTACCGGCCCAGGAGTATGGCAAAAAGGGTTCAGCTCCTGCCATGAAAAAAAATACCCCACCCCGGAGCAGACAAGTCGGTGAACGGGCTGTTAAAGGGAAGCTCTCCTCCCCCCGTCAAGGTGCTGAACATTCCAGTAACGGGGTTGATAAATTTCGTAAAGAGAGAGATACGTTCCGCCAAGACAAGGGTGCAACCCAACAGGAAAGAGAGGTGGCCCCGGACAAGATGTCTTCCCGTCAGAAAATATCTGGTTCTGATAAAAAAAATCAGAGTGGGAAAAAATTTTCCAAGACCACTATGGATCAACCCCTGCCTGGAAAGGAGGGGAGCAACGACGATTCAAGGGAAAGAAAATCTCCAGAAAAGAGGAAAATGGCACCTCTGGAAAGGGGAATGGAACGATTCCGTATTGAGGTGGGGCGACAGCATGGGGTTCTGCCCAAAGATATTGTCGGGGCCATTGCCAATGAGGCAGGTCTTGAAAGTAAATACATTGGTAGCATTGATATCCAGTCGGACTTTTCCCTTGTGGATTTGCCCACAGGTATGCCAAAGGTGGTTTTTCGTGAATTGAAAAAGGTATGGGTGAAGTCCCGGCAGATGGCGATTTCTAAATATATGTAAACACCCTATCATGTATTCTTCAACATAAAACCCAAATATATCAAGGATATATTCGTTGAATACTTAAGTTCATAGTATAGGAATTTTCATTTTTTGATACAACATAAATGCCATGGAATTCTGAGTTAAAAGACTGAGGCAGATAGAAGCCCGCCCGAAGGGCGCTAAGTTAATAGTATAGAGGTTTTCATTTTATCGGTTATTAAATCAATATGTTATAAAAAGTCCGCCCGGTAGGGCGCTAAGTTCAAAAATGGAATCATCGTTTCTAACTATCCAAATCTTCAAGGGGACTTGTGAGGCGGGAGATGTCTTTGTCCATCACATGGGTGTAACGCTCCGTGGTTTTGACGTCTGCATGCCCCATGAGTTCCTGTAGCATTCTGATATTGGTACCGTTTTCCAGCATGGTGGTGGCAAAGCTATGGCGCAGGGTGTGGGAGGTCACTCTTTTGTCAATGCACGCCTTGTTTGCAGCCCTTTTCACCGCTTTTTGTAATCCGGATTCCTGAACATGGTGCCGCCGTTCATGTCCTGTCCGTGGATCGATGGATCGTTTTTTTGATGGAAAAACATATTGCCATTGGGTCTCCATGGCAGCGTTTTTATATTTTCGGCTCAGAGCAGCCGGAATATATACCTCTCCAAATCCTTCTTCAAGATCCCGGTGGTGCAATGCCTTTACCTGATTAATGTGGGTTTTCATTTCATGGATAATTGGTTCCGCCAGAATGGTACTCCGCCATTTGTCACCCTTGCCCAGCACGTGAATTCGCTTGCGGTCAAAATCAACATCCTTAATGCGCAGCCTCACACATTCCATAAGTCTCAGCCCGGAGCCATACATAATTTTTGCCATCAAGGCGTGGTTTCCCTCAATGTGCTGAAAAAAAATTTTTATTTCTTTTTTGCCAAGCACAGTAGGTAACATTGGCTTTTTCTTGGAGCGTATGGGCATGATTTTCCCCTCCAAA
>CAYSSE010000704.1:0-2025 GCA_964433355.1 uncultured Desulfocicer sp. | reverse complement strand
GGGGGGGCTCTGCTGAGGGTGCTCGGAAGTTTTATTTTCTAATAAAATGACCAGGAAACAAATTATGATTGAATTGAAAAATTTAACCAAAAAATATGGAAAATTCATGGCCGTGGAGGGGTTGAGCCTTGTGGTGCCCAAGGGTGAAATCTTTGGTTTCATCGGTCCCAACGGGGCCGGAAAAACCACCACCATCAGCATGATGGCAGGGATTCTGGTGCCCACCTCAGGAAGTGTGAGCATTTGTGGCATTGATATGCTGGCATCTCCCAGGGAAGCCAAAAAGAAAATCGGTTATATTCCGGACAGGCCCTATCTTTATGAAAAACTTACCGCCATGGAGTTCTTAAAGTTCATGGGGGATCTGTACGAAATGGCATCTGATGGATTTGAACAACGGGCAGAAGCAAGCTTAACCCAGTTTTCCCTCCTGGACTGGGCTGACGAACTCATTGAATCCTTTTCCCATGGCATGAAACAGCGGCTGATCATGGCATCGGCCCTGATGCATGATCCTGAAGTGGTGGTGGTGGATGAACCCATGGTGGGGCTGGATCCCATTGCCATCAAGATGGTGAAACTATTGCTTCGGGATCTGGCAGTTAGGGGCGTCACAATTTTTATGTCCACACATACCCTGCAGGTGGCCCAGGATGTGTGTGACCGCATTGGGGTTATCCACCGGGGACATCTCATTGCCCAAGGAACCATTGAAGAGTTAAGAACGCTTGCAAGTTCCGATGGGGGAGATCTGGAACAGGTTTTCATGATTTTAACGGAGGAAAAAGGCGGTGGCAGGTAATCATATACAAACACTGTTAAAACCCCGCTGGTGGGGGACCCTGAACCAGGCAAGGGGAGAAAAAAAGAATGCCGGGATCGTAAAATTTATGATCATCGGAGGACTGGGCGCAGCCTTCTGGGTGGGGGCATTGTTAATTTGTCTGAGAATACTCCGGTATTTCAGTGGGGTGGAACAGATAGGGGACATCCTTGCCTGGAAATTTCTTTCCATGGTCATTGTCACCATTTTTTCTCTGCTGATTTTCAGCAGTATTTTAAATTCCCTTTCCAAACTTTATCTGGCAAAGGATCTCAAACTGGTTCATGCCATGCCCGTGGAAGGGTACACCATCTTTCTGGCCCGGTGGCTGGAGATCACACTGGACAGCTCCTGGATGGTTATTTTGTTCACCCTGCCGCTGTTTGTCTCCTATGGCGTGGTGTATGACCCGGGACTGTTTTTTTACATCACCGTGGTGGCATCACTGGTGTTGCTCTCCTTTGTGGCATCGGCTCTGGGTGCCTTTTTGGTGATGGGGGTGGTGATTGTGGTACCGGCCAGTCGCATCCGTACCATCTTTGTCTTTCTGGGGCTGTCTGTTTTTATTTTGCTCTACGTTGCCCTTCGCATATTGCGACCCGAGCGGCTGGTGAACCCCGAAGCCTTTTCGGCAACACTTTTTTATTTTAAATCCATGACCGCTCCATCTTCGGCTTTTTTGCCCAGCACCTGGTGCTATGATGCCGTGATGTCAGCCCTGACAGGAGCCCCCCTTGAAGCGCTTTTTCACCTGGGACTGTCATTGAGTTTTGTGTTTTTGATGATTTTTGTGCTGGTGTTCACGGCGGACCTTATCTACTTTAAAGGGGTGTCCCGGGCCCAGACATCGGCGGCAAGATTGTTTGTAAAAAGACGCCTGGAACTGCCCCTGATCCGGCGTTTTAAGGGGCCGATAAAGGCCCTGGTAACCAAGGAAATCAAAACCTTTTTCCGGGATCAAACCCAGTGGTCCCAACTTTTTCTCATTGGGGCCTTGATGGTCATCTATATTTATAACTTCAAGGTGCTGCCCCTGGACAGATCCCCCATTAAAACCATTTATCTCCAGAATATCTTGTCATTTCTCAACATGGGGCTTGCCTTTTTTGTATTAACGGCCATAACCGGGCGGTTTGCCTTTCCCGCCGTGAGCATGGAAGGGGAGGCCATCTGGTTGATTCGTTCCAGCCCTGTGTCCCCCC
>CAYSSE010000703.1:0-2026 GCA_964433355.1 uncultured Desulfocicer sp. | reverse complement strand
AACCGGTGTGGGGCCTTCCCGGGCATGTGGTGTCTGCCATGGTGGTGTTTAAGGTGGTGGTGTTGCCTTTTTTGAAAAAACTCATGGGGCAACAGGACTGGGCTGATAAAGGTCTTGTCATACCTGCCATTCTCACCCGTAATGTGGCCTCTGCCCAGGGACGAACAGATTTTATCCGGGTGGATTTACAGGAGAAAGAGGGTAAGTTATATGCAGCCCCGGTGCTGGGGAAATCTGGTCTTATCCGAACCATGGTCATGGCCAGTGCCCTCCTTGAAATCGGTGAAAATGTGGAAGGGCTGGAAAAAGACACCATGGTAAACGTGCTGCCCATGTGATCAAAAAAATAGATACAGAGAGAAAAAATGACTGTAAAACGAAATGTATACCTGGATATGAAGTCCGTTGAAACGGCAAAAAATATTCTATTTGATGCCTTTCCCCTTACCGGGGAGGTGCAGTGGGAAGAGATCAACTCCTGTGATGCCCTGGGAAGGGTTTTGGCTGAACCTGCCGTGGCCGGGCTCTCTTCTCCCAATTTCCATGCTGCTGCCATGGATGGCATTGCCGTTGATGCAATTAATACTTTTGGTGCCAATGAAGAGTCGCCACGCTCCTTGATACCCGGTAAAGATATGTTCTGGATCAACACCGGCCATGTGATGCCAGAGGGCACCAATGCGGTGATCATGATTGAAAATGTCCAGACCCTGGATGAGAATCTGGTGGAGATTGAAGCCCCGGCATTTCCCTGGCAGAACGTCAGAAAAATGGGGGAAGATATTGTGGCCACGGAACTTCTGTTCCCCCGGGGGCATCGAATTACCCCTTATTCTGTGGGGGCATTGATTGCCGGAGGGGTATTCTCTGTCAAGGTTCGTAAACAACCCAAGGTAATGATCATTCCCACGGGCAATGAATTGGTGACCTGGGAGACAGCCAGAGACAAGGGGCTTACCCCGGGGGATGTCATTGAATCCAACTCGTCTGTGCTGCTTTCCCTGTGCCGGGAGTATGGGTGCCAGCCCGAAAGCCGCCCCATGGTGGAGGATAAGCTTGAGTGGATCACCACAGCCGTGGATGAGGCCACCCAATCCGATTACGATATGATCATGATCATTGGTGGCTCTTCTGCGGGTTCCATGGACTTTGCCCGGCCGGTGATCTCTGCCCTGGGCGAGGTGTTTGTCCATGGGGTGACCATGATGCCGGGAAAACCAGTGCTCTTTGGCCGGGTGAACAACAAGCCGGTGTTCGGTATCCCCGGGTATCCTGTGTCGGCCATTGTGGCCTTTGAACAGCTTGCCGGTCCCCTGTTATTGCAAATGCAGGGACGGGGTTCCATGGATCGGGATCTTGTGCAGGTGCAGCCCGCCCGGAAGATGGCATCCAAGCTTGGCATGGAAGAGTTCTTGCGGGTGAAGATCGGTTCTGTGGATGATCGATTGATTGCCTCCCAACTTCCCCGGGGGGCGGGCAGCATCACCACCATCACCGAGGCCGATGGCATTATTCGCATTCCCCCCCATGTGGAGGGCATTGCCGAAGGAGAAACGGTGACAGCCGAGCTTTTGCGGCCCCTGGCATCTATCAAAAACACGGTGGTGATCACCGGTTCCCATGACAACACCCTGGATGTTCTGGCCGATCAGATCCGGCGTACCAACCCCGGGGTGAGCATTTCCTCAAGCCATGTGGGCAGCATGGGGGGACTCATGGCCATTAAAAAGGGGGCCTGTCACATGGGCGGAGCCCACCTGCTTTCCCCGGAGGACGGCTCTTATAATGTCTCTTATATTCAGAAATATCTTCCCGATATCAAGGTACATCTCATCAACCTTGTGATGAGAGAACAGGGATTGATTCTCCCCAAGGGCAATCCCAAAGGAATTAAAGGGCTTTTGGATGTGGCGGAGAAATCGCTTTTTTTCATCAATCGTCAACCCGGTTCCGGCACCCGGATACTGTTTGATTACCAGCTTGAAAAGCTTGGCCTCACCCGGGATCAGATAAAAGGCTATACCAA
>CAYSSE010000702.1:0-2027 GCA_964433355.1 uncultured Desulfocicer sp. | reverse complement strand
CCCGCCAGTGTTGAAATATCTTCCATGAGAATCAAAAGGGGAATAAACACGGCCTTGAGCCCCACAAACAATTGTTTGGGATGGAGCAAATCTTTTTTATTCGGCACCAGTCCCTTTTGTCCCTGGATGTGAATGATCTCCCTGGCATCAGCAGTGATGCAGGGAAGCAGCCCAAAGGCAATGCCCATGGCCAGTTTTTTATTTTGGGATAGAAATCGGGAAAAAAGAGACATCCATTCCCCCACGGTGGTGGTTCGCATCATGACCATGACAGGAATAAAAAACAGCCACACCCGAATTCCGGCCAGAACACCCTCCCCTACAGCGGTAATATTCCAGCGAAATATGGGCATAAATACGGCAAAAACAAACGTCTGAATCACAAAAAATCGACTGTCAGCAAAAAAACGTCCCCCCCCCATACCAGACAGCAAATAATAGAAAAATAAGAGCGCTGCCAATGAGAGATATTCCCCAGGTCCCAGGGCGTATATGAGAAACCAGATGGCCATATTGATGGCCATTTTCATCAGGGGGGATGCCTTGTGCAAGACAGATTTTCCCGCCACATAATCATAGGCCGGGGCCTTGAATGTCCGGAACATGCGCTTAAAAATGCCCTTTTTTCGTCTCTTTTTTTTCCCATTCCTTTTCAAGGAATCAGCTCCCTGATCAACCCCCTGATCAATCCCCTGGACAGAAGCCTTGGAGGAGATCGTTTCCCCTGACCCGGGGATATAATCTTCCAGGCGGATCACCATGACATCCGGGTCATTGACATATCTGCCCCGACTGCTGGTGAACACCAGACCACAGCCGACCCGGGCCATGGCCATGCGCAAAAAACAAAGCAGATGTTCCCGTTCCCGGCCATCCAGAAATCCCAAAATATCATCCACAAAGATAAAATCCGGACGTAACAGAACTGCCTGGGCTGCGGCCAGATGAATTTTTTCCCCAAAGGAAAGTTTGAATGGAGAAATTTGTGATTTTTCGGCCAGCCCCACACAGCTCAAAAGGGTTTCAATTTCAGGGGTGGCTGCCTTTAATTTTTCAAAATCCTGCTGTTTACCCATTAATGCTGCGGCCATCTCTTTTTGAACGGTGGGTTCAAAAAAATGTCTGTCCGGATTTTGGGTCAAGGTCATGACCCGGCATGGATCTTGGGCATCCTCTTGGATTACCTGGCCCAGTTCAGGATCCCGGGCACCGGAGAGAATTTTAAGCAGGGTGGTTTTACCAGACCCGTTACACCCTTCAATCCAAAATTCTTTTCCACAGGCGAGGTTAAGGCAAATATCGGTTGCCAGGAGCGCTTTCCCATTATATCCATATCCCACTTGGTCAAGAATCAGACGTCTCTTACCCGAATGCACCGAAGACACCAACGACGGATCAAGACGCGTTATTTCAGGAAATGAGAACACTTTTTTGGTAGAAGATTCTAACAAAACGACTTTATCCACCTCGTGGGAAGGAATAATGCCAGGATGTGACGTGAGTACCACCCCCATCCCCTGCCCCCTAAGATACCGGATATAATCAAGTACGTTACAAATATTAGCGGGATCCAGGTAGAGAAAGGGTTCGTCCATTAACAGTAATTCAGAATGCAGCATCCCGGCAGCCCCAATGGCAACCAGATGTTTCTGACCGGAAGAAAGGGTTCTGACGGGCTGATCCAGCAAGGGCTCCAGGCCCAGCAGGGCCACTTCTTTATGAAAACGGTTCTGAATATCAGGATGTTCACTGCCCTCCAGGCCAAACATCAACTCTTCGCGCACCAGAGTGGAAATCATTTGGGAATGGGGATTTTGAAGAATAAGTCCCATGCGTTGCCGGGCCACGGCATCCAGGGGGGCTCCCTTGCAAAGAATTTCTCCGGTGTACTGTTTTTCTTCATGGCTGATTCCCCGGATACCAAAAAGAAGAGAGGATTTCCCCCTGCCGGAACCGCCCTCGATGCACACCATTTCCCCGTGATTCACCTGAAAGGAAAGGGGCGAAAAAATTGATTTTTGTCCGAT
>CAYSSE010000701.1:0-2028 GCA_964433355.1 uncultured Desulfocicer sp. | reverse complement strand
TTACAAAAACAAAACTCAACAAAAGCCAGATTCTGGTTACGGAAATTATGCTGAGAATAAAAAACTTAAAATGCAGCTACGGCAGTATCGTGGCCGTACATGGGGTCAGCCTTTCAGTTAAAGAGGGGGAGTTGATCTCCATCATCGGTGCCAATGGCGCAGGTAAAAGCACATTGCTGCTGGCCATTTGTGGCCTTTTAAAAACCTGGGAGGGAGAAATCATTTTCCAGGACAGAGACCTTAAGGGCATGTCCCCCCCGGCCATTGTCCGGGCCGGTATCAGCATGGTTCCCGAAGGACGGCAGATTTTTTCCCCTTTAAGTGTCATGGATAACCTTAAAATGGGGGCTTATACCATGTACCGAAAAGGGTTGAAAGCCCAGGTGACAGAAGATCTTAACATGGTCATGGAGATGTTTCCCATCCTCCGGGAACGGGCAGATCAATTGGCAGGCACCTTATCCGGTGGAGAACAGCAGATGCTGGCCATTGGCAGGGCATTGATGGCAAGGCCCCGTCTCCTGGTGCTGGATGAACCCTCCATGGGTCTGGCTCCCAAGATTGTGGAGATGATTTTCGGGGTGATTACCACATTGCAAAGCCAGGGGGTTACCATCCTTCTGGTGGAGCAGAATGCCCGGGCGGCCCTGAAAATTTCCCATCGCGGGTATGTGCTGGAGACCGGCAAAATGGTGCTTCAGGGAAGCGCGGATGAGCTGTTGGTGGATGACGATGTCAAACGGGCCTATCTGGGCCGGGATTATGGTGATTTTTATGACGGGAGGGATGCGTGATGCTGGATGTAAGTGTTGAAGAAAAAGATCAGCTTAAACTGGAGCGATTACAGAGCACCTTGAACCGGGCATGTAAGAATGTTCCTTTTCATCGTAACCGGTTCCTGGAAAGAGATCTTCTTCCCCAGGATATTGTCTCTTTAAAGGATCTTGAAAAATTGCCTTTCATGGATCGAACCCATTTGGGAACCCATTATCCCTATGGGTTATTTGCCGTGCCTCTAAGGGACATTGTGCGGATTCACACGGCCCCGGGCACCGGTGCCAGCCCTTCCATCAGCGGATATACCCGAACCGATCTTTTGATCTGGAGAAAATTGGTGGCCAGAAGTTTTGAAGCGGCCGGGGTTACCAGTCTGGATATCATCCAGATCCACCTGCCCCCCGGGCTTGCCAACTGGGGCCGGGACTACAAAGATGGCGGCGAGTTCATGGGGGCCGGGGTGATTCCCAACTCCCCCCTTTCCCTGAACAAAACCCTCATGGTACTAAGGGATTATAAAACCACCACCCTTGTCACCACCCCGGCCTTTGCCCAGCAGCTCATGGATCACATGTTTGACCAGGAACGCAACCCCAACGAGCTAAATTTGAAACGCCTGATTCTGGTGGGGGAACCTGTGGAGGGAAAAATGGTGATGGATCTGGAAGAAAGACTCCATGTGGACGTGTGGCTAAACTATGGCCTGAGCGAAATTCCAGGACCGGCCATTGCCCATGAATGCCGCAGCCATTGTGATACCCATTCCTGTGGCAGCCACTGCGGGTTGCACATCAATGATGATCACATTTTACCCGAGATTATTGACCCTGACACGGGTATGCCTGTTCCCATGGGGGAAAAGGGAGAACTGGTTTTGACAACCCTGTCGGCCAGAGCCTTTCCCCTGATCCGCTTTCGTACGGGCGACATGGCCCGGTTTGTTGCCGAACCCTGTGGATGCACCTCTCCTTTGATGAAGCTGGAGTGGTTAAAGGAGCGGGCCGACAATATGATCATTATCTCCGGGATCAAGGTGTCCCTGGATCAGGTAAAAGACTACCTCCACGATGCCTTGGCGGTGCCGTGCCCCGACTGTAGCGTGGCGCGTATTCGGCAGGGGGGAACCGAAATCATGGAGATTTCCCTGGTCATGGATGATGTGCTTTTTTCCGATGAAATTAAAGAATTAGAAACATTAATGGCTCGCACAGAAGATGCCCTGGCCGAGCAGGTGGGGGTACCCATTAAGAT
>CAYSSE010000700.1:0-2036 GCA_964433355.1 uncultured Desulfocicer sp. | reverse complement strand
AGGTGGAAAGATGTGACATTCTTTTAATGGTGTTGAAAAAGAGCCGCACCCAATTGCGTATCAAGGTTTTTTCCCACATCCAGGGTCTGCCCATCTCTTTTTTCACGAAAAACACCGTGGGACGACTTTCCACCCGGGTGACCAACGACATCCAGAACATGCAGGAGATGTTCACCACGGTGATCACCTTTGTGATGAAGGATCTTTTCACCCTCACCGGCATTGTCATCATTGTGGTGGTCATGGATGTGAAATTGTCCCTGGCTCTTTTCTTTGTTATTCCCCTGGTGATTTTATCCACCTGGTTTTTTTCCCGGCATTCCCGGACTGTATTCCGCCGTCTCCGGGCCAACATTGCAGAAATAAATTCCATGTTTTCCGAGTCCACCGGTGGGATTCGGGTGATCCAGCTCTTTTCCCGGCAAAAACGGATGATGAAAGAATTTGAAAAAATCAACCATGAAAATTATCTGGCCGGGGTCAGTCAGGTTAAAATTTTCGGTTTGTTCATGCCGGTGGTGGATCTGTTCAGCTCTTTTGCCCTGGCCATTGTGATTTTTTATGGGGGAGGACGCGCCGTGTCCGAGGCCCTGAGCCTTGGCACCCTGGTGGCCTTTATCTCCTATACCAAAATGTTTTTCCGGCCGGTGCGGGATCTGTCTGAAAAACACAATGTCCTCCAGAATGCGCTGTCTTCCGGGGAGCGTATTACCCAAATTTTGGATAAACCACTGGATGAGACAGGCGGCTCATTAGATCTTGATCAGATAAACTCCCTTGAGTTCAAACAAGTGGGGTTTGCCTACACCCCGGGGGAGGACATTTTAACGGATCTTTCCTTTGTGCTTAAAGCGGGCCAATCCCTGTCCATTCTTGGCCCCACAGGATCAGGAAAAACGTCTTTAATTAATCTCATTGTAAAATTTTACCCCAGAACCCAGGGAGACATTAAGATCAATGGCAGGGATATTGATGCCTATGCCACGTCGGCCCTGAGAAAGAAAATCGCCCTGGTCACCCAGGATCCCTATCTTTTTTCCGGCACCATCCGGGATAATATTGTTCCCCCCGGAACCACCCTGGATCCAGTCACCCTTGATGCCATTTTGGAGCGATCCCATGTCAACAGTCTGATTAAGCAGATGCCCCGGGGGTTGGACACCGTTATTTCCCAGGGGGGAAGTTCCCTTTCCAGTGGAGAACGCCAACTGATCTCCATTGCAAGGGCCTTTGCCCGACAGCCAGACCTGATTATTTTTGATGAGGCCACCTCCTATGTGGATACGGAATCAGAAGAAAAAATAAGACTGGCCACGGAAAAACTCAAGGAAAACCGCACCTCCATCACCATTGCCCACCGGCTAAGATCTGCCATGACCGCCGACACTATCATGGTGTTAAAAGACGGGCGGATCATTGAATATGGAACCCATGCAGCTCTTATGGAAAAAAAAGGATTCTATTACCATTTTCAAACGCTTGATAAAGAATAACTCAATTATTATTGAAATAACTCTTCAGTTGACATATAAACGGGCATGTCCTGCCGGACACAATGAATATTGGGTCGTAGACGCGGAGCCAAATGCTATCATGCCGCCCCCCCCGGCGGGCCATGGAACCGGGCCGGGATCGTAGACGGCACAAAATTGGCCGGTTCCATTGCCCCTCGGGGGCTCTGCTGAGGGTACACGGAAGTTTTATTTTCTAATAAAACCCCATGGAAGCTGAGTCACAACCCATCTTTCGGTCATAAGCGCTGGAGAATGGGTTCCCAAATACTCGACAAGCAAATTTTTTTGTGTTGATAACCGGGGAGAGATAAGGCTTCTCTCAGCTTATCATCCGCAGACAACATATAGATTAATAGCTGAATATATGGGGGAAAACCTTGAACATAAGCGGAATTATATTTCAGACACTTGGCGGGCTGGGCCTTTTTATTCTTGGCATGAAAATGATGACCGAAGGGCTGCAGGCCGCTGCCGGACAAAAGATTCGTGGCATTCTTGAAGCCATTTCATCCAATCGTTTTT
>CAYSSE010000699.1:0-2037 GCA_964433355.1 uncultured Desulfocicer sp. | reverse complement strand
TATATGTATAATTATAATTGTTAAGAGTATGCCTGTCAATTAGCAATTTTAATTTGAAAATTGATTCGCCTGAGCGTAAATGGGGGAGACATAAATAGGTAAATAGGAATCAATAGGGAATCAATAGGGGACAGACCACGTTTTTTTTCTCCCACTCTTGCCCATTGGATGTCCAATGAATGCCCTTCCTGATTTAACCGATGTAGGCAAACAGAAGAAGCTTAGGGTTCGTTAAAAAACAAACTATGCAAAAGTCTCTGATGGAGACGCCCCCAGTCGGGCAACAAATACTATATATAGATGGTTAATTTTTCAACAGACCCTTAGCTATTTTTGGACATAAAAAAAACGTGGTCTGTCCCCTATTCCCCCCTATTCCCCAATTTTTCCCCCCCCCCGCAAATGAAAATCATTTTCTAAATTTTTAAAAAAACATTTGACAAATGATCTTCAACAAATATAGTATCGTTTACAATAAAACCGAGCGCTCGTTCGGTAAGCAAGACAGTTCAACAATAGAAAAATTTAAACCAACTGACGGCACCAACCATTTTCAACATTGATCACCATATTTATTTTTCCGTTTGTCATGGGTGCCCTTTGAACAGCAAACTCAAAAGTTCTATATCATTGACACCAAATATTAAGGAGGAAAAGGGTGAATTTTGACCTTACTAAAGAACAGGAGATGATTCGCAAGGAAGTGAGAAAGTTTGCCCAGAAAGAAGTTGCCCCCATTGCTGGCGAACTTGACGAAAAAGAAGAATTTTCGTCTGAACTCACCCGCAAAATGGGTGAAATTGGTCTTTTTGGCATGTTTGTGTCGGAAAAATACGATGGACAGGGCATGGACTACATCTCCTATATCATCGCTGTTGAAGAAATCGCCAGAATTGATGGGTCCCAGGCGGCCACCATTGCCGCAGCAAATTCATTGGGCATTGGCCCGCTTTACTACTTTGGGTCAGAAGAACAAAAACAAAAATACCTGCCTAAACTCTGCGCCGGGGAAGCCCTGTGGGGATTTGGGCTCACCGAACCCACCGCGGGTTCAGATGCCGGAGGCAGCAAAACCACCGCCGTTCGTGATGGAGACGACTGGCTCATCAACGGGTCTAAAATATTTATCACCAATGCCGCCTGTGAGATGACAATGGGCGTCACTGTGCAGGCCATCACCGGTACCCGGGACAATGGGAAACCTGAATACACCTGTTTTATCGTTGAAAAAGATACCCCGGGCTTCAAGGCCGTTCCCATGCACAAAAAAATGATGTGGCGGGCATCTAATACAGCGGAACTCTATTTTGACAATGTCAGGGTTCCCAAGGAAAATATTCTTGGCAACCAGGGCGATGGATTCCATCAAATGCTCAAAACACTGGATGGGGGTCGTCTCTCCATCGGTTCCATGGGACTTGGCGGCGCCCAGGGTGCCTATGATCTGGCACTGAAATATGCCAAGGATAGAAAACAATTTGGTCAATCCATTTCAAAATTCCAGGCCATTGCCTTTAAGCTGGCAGATTGTGCCATGGAAATTGAGTGCGCCCGTAATTTAATGTACAAAGCATGCTGGTTGAGAGATGAAAAGCGGCCCTTTGAAAAAGAGGCGGCCATGGCCAAACTGTATTGTTCCGAACTCATGGGACGGGTGGCCAATCATGCCGTTCAGATCCATGGTGGATATGGCCTCATGAAAGAGTATAATGTTGAGCGGTTCTACCGGGATCAGAAACTCCTTGATATTGGTGAAGGGACTTCCGAAGTTCAGCGCATTGTTATTTCACGGCACATTGGATGTTAAGGCGAATGCCAATAAACAAGACACCAGGTTGCGGCATTCTTCATTTCTACTTCACACTTTCACGTGGTGAATTCCCATTTTTAGGGGGGCACTCTTAAAAAATGAAAACTACTTTTAAGTACCCACACATATGTTTTTCGGTATTCCACAGCCATATATCATTGATATTTATGGATTTTATTTTGAGGAATATATGCCCGGGTACTTAGTAGTCAAAAGAAGGATGTCCA
>CAYSSE010000698.1:0-2046 GCA_964433355.1 uncultured Desulfocicer sp. | reverse complement strand
GGGAAAACGGAAAAACACTCCCGGGATTTTCCCTTACCTTAACCAATGCCTTTTCAAAGGGTATTTCTTGCAAAAAAGCAAAATGACTGCCATCCAATTGCCTGGATGCCTCAAGAATCTCTTTTTTTGATTGATCCATGGTTTTACAAAAACCTTTGTTGCCGGTTTGCTCGTATAAATCGGTCAGCAGGGACAGGGGAAGCAAGGCCATTACCCGTATGGTCGGCCCGGCTTTTGATGACAGGCAGATACTACGACTTTTTTCCAGCAAATGCTGAGCATTTTTTTCATCTCCCAGGTCAAGGGCAATCCGGCCCAGGTTATAGGTGCAAAGTTGCCAGGGATGGTGGTTTTGAATCAAAGGATTTATGGAATCAACCATTTGTTCGTAAACGGTTTGCCCAAGGGGGTGTTCTTTTACTTCGCAAAAAAATCGACAAAGCAGTGCAAGCTCCCAGCAGGAGAATTTTTCAAGGAATGATAAGGGTTTTCTGGTCTTTTCTGAAGAATTTATGGGTGATACAGGGTCTATAAAATTTATCAAATTTGTTAAAAACCAAGCATCTGTTTCACTTCTTTTCAGATATTGATACAGGCTTTTTGCCGCCCCTGCAAAATCTTTGGCATCCAGACGTGCGTAGGTCAGATAGTTGTACTGGCGCATCCAGTCAGCCTTATGTTCATTGTCCAGGTTTGCCCCCAGGGCAGTAAGGGCTTTTTGGGAATACGCTTCGCTTTCTCGGATATATTCGGGTCCGCAAAACGCATAATGCTGCATCAAGGTGCCGTACAATTTCCCCAGGACAGGGTGTATGGTGCAGTGAAAATTGCATTGGTTCCGGTATTCAGTCTGTAGAAATTCCAGGGTTTGCTCCAGGGTATCGGGCAGGTCCGGGGTAAATTCAAATCGATTATGGGAGTCGACAAGGCAATGGTTGAAAAATGTTGCCACCAGCTTAATATCCCGCTTTTTCACCCGGTCCACCAATGCCATGCCTCGGTTTTTCCATGCAACGGATTGTTCCACCTCTCCCAGGTGATTGGCCAGGGATAAGTTGGAAGTGTACCATCTCAGGGCCGACATGGGGGCTACAGTAGCAATGTGGTCCAGCATGGAATCTGTCATCAATTGTGAAATGGCAGCCGCTTGGTCTATATCGTAATTTTCCACAATGGATTCGAATTTTTTCGTAAATGCATTTAACCGTTTTGGATCATTGACAATGAGATGAAGGATTTTTTCTGCTTTTTTTTCCTGTTTGATCCAGGAGACCCACTCCCCGGGCAAATTTTTTAAATTGTCTGTAAAATATTTGGGATCATCCAAAATGTTAGTCAATAAGAACAGCTTGTTTTGATGCTTTTCCGTGTAGAGACTGGCAAACATCCATGCCTGGTCAAAGGTTTTGACAGGAAGGCTGACTTTTTTTCCGTCTTGGGTGTTGTCAGGGGCGTTTACCCGGTTTGAAACCGGGTAGAGTAGACAGTTAAAGGAATTGGCTCCTTGAAATATTTCATATTTCGCCCCAAGACCACCCACCTCTCCTATTTTCCCGTCTGCCCGGACAACTCCTGTACAGATCACCTTATTGGAGATGGGCGGCATTTCTTTTAAAAGCCGTTTAAACCCCAGTGCAAGGGCAAGGGAGCCTGACCTGCCTGTGAATTGAACCTGGTTGTTTGCCAGGGTCAACGGATAAAACATGAAATGGCCGGTAGTGGGCATATTTGTCTGGTTGGTGGGCGGGCCAATTGTAAGCACCCGGGCTGTCCGGGCGGATTCCAGGAACGCCCGGTCAAACAGGGGCATGGCCCATGGGGGAGCCAGGCCGGGATCAGGCCCGCATGTTAAACGGCCAACGATCATTTTTTTGATGTGGGCATTATTATTCCCGGTCACCAGTATGGGTACCATTTGCCAGGTACCACCCGCAAGCTGCTCAGAACTGATTCCCAGGTATTGCTCAATTTTGATATTATTGGAGATAAACGGTTTCACCCATGGCGGCTGCTTTTCATCCAGTAATGATTTTGTAATCAGATAAA
>CAYSSE010000697.1:0-2054 GCA_964433355.1 uncultured Desulfocicer sp. | reverse complement strand
CCCTGGAGGAAGAATCTCCCTTAAAAATACGTCTGGCAGCCCCCACGGGCAAGGCAGCGGCCCGGCTTACAGAATCCATGGGAAGCGCCCTTGATCAATTATCCGATGACATTAAAGCACATATGCCCAGGGAGGTGACCACCATTCATCGGCTTCTGGGCAGTCGTCCGGATTCCCGGCATTTTGTTCACCATGGCCAGAATCGCCTTCACGTGGATCTTCTGGTGGTGGATGAGGCCTCCATGGTGGATCTGGAGATGATGGCGGCCATGCTGGATGCCTTGCCCGCCCATGCCCGGTTGATATTACTGGGGGACAAGGATCAACTGGCATCGGTGGAGGCAGGGGCCGTGCTGGGGGACCTTTGCCAGGATGCAGATCCCCCCCGTTATGACAAGGCGTTTATGGACTGGGCCAAAGAGTACACGGGCTATTCCCTTAAAAAATTTAAGGGAAAGCCCGGCCCCATGCAGGAGCACATTGTGGTGTTGCAAAAGAGCCATCGATTTGGGGAAAAAAGCGGCATCGGGGCTCTGGCCCGGGCTGTGAATGCAGGAGATGCCCGGAAAAGTATGGGGCTGTTCCAGAAGGATGGGGGAGAGTACACAGACATAAAACGCATGGTGCTGGAATCCCTGGAGGTGAAGGCCTTTCAACGCCTGGTTCTTGATGGGTTGGACAGCAGCGCCGTTGTGCCGGACGGCAAATCACCCCATTTCAATTCAATGAAGGGCAGGGGAGATGATAATGTGCATTTCACTGACAAATCAGAAGCGTATCAAACGAAAGGGGGATACCGGGTTTATCTGGAAGCGGTGGCCGCATCTCCCTTAAAAAAGGGTGCGGTTACTGAAGAATCAGAAATCCTGTGGTTAAGGCAGGTGCTGGAGCTGTTTGGTCAGTTTCAATTGCTGGCGGTGGTGAGAAAAGGTCCCTTTGGGGTGGAGGGGTTGAACCAGGCCGTGACCCGGATTCTGGCCGGTGCGGGATTGATTTCCAGCATTGATGGCTGGTACCCCGGCCGCCCGGTGATGGTCACCCGCAACGATTATTCCCTTGGGTTAATGAATGGCGACGTGGGCATTTATCTGCCGGTGTGGGACTTTGCCCAGGAAAAAGTCATATACAGGGTGGTCTTTCCCATGGTGGATGGCAGCCTTAAAAAGGTTCTGCCTTCGCGTTTGGATACTGTTGAGACGGTGTATGTCATGACCGTGCATAAATCCCAGGGATCGGAATTTGATCACACGGTGCTGGTGCTGCCCGACACCAAGAGCCCGGTGTTGACAAGGGAGCTTCTTTACACTGGCATTACCCGGGCTCGGACTCGGTTTACCCTGGTGGAACCCATGGGTAGTTCCTTTGATTGGGCCGTTAAACGCCGGACCCGCCGGGCTTCGGGTTTGGGGGATTTGCTGGTGTCAAAAGAATAATTTGAATTTTTTATAAAACACTGAACCTTTATAGATTTCACACCCTTTATTATGAAAAAACAGGTGAATTGTGTGATGAGACGTCGCTCAAAAAGCTAAAAGTACTCAAAGAATACAATGGTGAATTAAAAGTAACCAATGCGCTTCTTCTTTTTTCGGATGATCATCATAAATCTGATTTGGTCTGAAGTCGGATTGCAGTTTCAGGTTCAATTTATTATTAAAAATTACAAAGCTGAAACAGAAGGGTTGGTAGAAGGGTTGGTAGAAGGGTTGGTAAAAAGCCAGCAGGCCATACTGCGGATGATAGAAAAGAACCCGTCATTATCCAAAAAAGAGATGGCCGCCAACATTGGTATCAGTACCACAGCCCTTGATAAAAATATCGAAACACTGAAGAAAAAAGGCCTCCTCCAAAGGGTTGGTTCTGCCAAAGGCGGTCACTGGAAGATTCTTATTTAGTCTTCGGCATAAAACCACACATGCCCCGGGAGGTGACCACCATTCATCGGCTTCTGGGCAGTCGTCCAGATTCCCGGCATTTTGTTCACCATGGCCAGAACCGCCTCCACGTGGATCTTCTGGTGGTGGATGAGGCCTCCATGGTGGATCTGGAGATGA
>CAYSSE010000696.1:0-2055 GCA_964433355.1 uncultured Desulfocicer sp. | reverse complement strand
GGGGGGGGGGCTCTGCTGAGGGTACTTTAACACTTCATTTCCATATAAAAACATACATGGCTGTAAAACCAGCCACAACGAAAAATGAAAGTCCTTTGATTTTAGCATGTTGCTGAGACTTTCTTATAAAAAATTAGGGAAAAGGCGAATCATATGAAAGATTTTTTCAAGTTGGACGGAAAGGTAGCCATCGTCACAGGCGGTGCCGGTGGAATCGGTGAAGCACTTGCCATGGGTTTGGGTATCCATGGTGCCACAGTCATTGTATCGAGCCGGAGACAAGACGCCATAGACAAGGTGGCTGCCGAAATAACCAAGGTATCAGGGAATGAGGCCATTGCCTTGACCTGTGATGTGACCAGTGAAGAGAGTATGACAGCCCTTGTGGATACGGTGGTTAAAAAATATGGCAAGCTTGATATCATGGTGAATGCCATGGGCATGAACATCAAACACGATGCCTTTGAATATCCCGTTGAAGACTGGGACAAGCTGTTTGATGTCAACGTCAAAGGAACCATGATCGCCTGCAAGGCCGCGGGTAAAGCCATGAAAAATCAGGACGGTGGATCTATTATCAACCTTTCATCGGTGCGGGGCATCCGGGGATACACCGGTGGGAACTCAGGTTATTGTGCCACCAAGGGTGCTGTGGAGCTGATCACCAAATCCCTGGCACTGGAATGGGCATCTCTGGGAATTCGTGTCAATGCCATTGGTCCTGCGTTGATCATTACACCGGGTACCAAGCACATTGCTGACAATCCTGAACTTGCTAAAAAATATGCCGCTGCCGTACCCATGGGACGTATTGGGCTTCCCGAAGATCTTTCCGGTGCCTGTGTGTTCCTGGCTTCAGAAGCTGCCGGTTTTATTTCCGGTCAGACCATTTACGTGGACGGGGGTCTGACGGCTCAATAAGCCATCATCCCCCACGGTATGTCCCGGGGTTAAGGGATGCTGTGCCGAAACAACCTTTACGTTGCAGATATTTAGGGAGTTCATGACAAATAACCTACCCATCTTCACTTAAAATATGCTGTAAATACTGAGCATTAAATTTGAAAGCGGGTAGTTCTATTATGGTGAAGTCCCTTATTGGATAACGATTTTGAAAGGTAGGCATCCAAGGCTCCGCTGACCCCCCATAACCTAAGGCGATTTTTGTCAAAGAATATATCATCCTGATTATATTGTATTTTGATATATTCTTTTTTCGCCCATCGCCTAAGCAATTGATCAAGGAGAATCCATGACTGGATTGGATATAATTAAAAAAGCCAGAAAAGAAAAAAGAACGGTGCTCACTGAGATTGAGGCCAAAGCGATGCTCGGTGAAGTTGGCATAAACTGCACTGAAACAAAGCTTGCCACATCCAAAGAAGAGGCCATTGCTCTGAGTGAAAAAATGGGGTATCCCATTGTGTTGAAAATTTCTTCCGTGGATATCACCCATAAAAGTGATGCCGGTGGGGTAAAGGTAAATCTTAAAAACCAGGAAGAGATGGAAAAAGCCTACGATGAGATCATGACCTCATGCAAGGCCGCCTGTCCCGATGCCAACATCGAAGGGATTGCTGTCCAGGGTATGGCCAAGATCGGAACGGAGATTATCATGGGGATGATTAAGGACCCCAGTTTTGGCCCCGTGGTGATGTTCGGCCTTGGCGGTGTACTTGTGGAAATTCTCAAAGATGTTTCCTTTCGTATCGTTCCCATTGAGAAAAATGATGCCGTTGAGATGACCAATGAAATCCAGGGAAAGAAAATGCTCGAGGGATATCGTGGACAGGATCCGGCAGATCTCCCATGTTTGCAGGAGATGCTGGTTAAGCTATCGGATTTTGTTGATAAGACACCAGAGATCGAAGAGATTGATATGAACCCGGTGTTTGCCTACAAACAAGGGGCAGCAGTGGTGGATGCACGGATCATTCTCAGTGCCGATTGATGCAAGCCTGTACATTGAATAAAAAAAATCAACATCAATGAGTCGAACGAAGGGACATAAAGGATGGTACGTCCATGATAGAATTATTTTTTAAACCGAAATCG
>CAYSSE010000695.1:0-2062 GCA_964433355.1 uncultured Desulfocicer sp. | reverse complement strand
TCTAAACCGTCATCATCGGTCATTGGTATAGTATTATTCCACCTGACCCCCTTTTTGTATGCAAGAAACATGCATATTCCCAATGTCTCTTTCTGCCAGGCGAGCGACGGTGGAAATACGGAGTTGCAGATGGGACATTACTGGTCAAAAAGGGTTAAGCGGTCGCCAACGTGTAGCGGTATGCCGCAATAAACCCGATACAGGCAACGGAAACCCAGAAAAGTCGGCGGCCTGCCAAGATCTGCACAATCATTCTCATCACTCTGATAGTACAGGCATATTCATTAAGAATGCCTTTATCGAGCTGTCATGAACGGCCATAGAAAAAGATCACATATGACCTTTTGATCATATATAGCCTTTATTCCGATCTCTCTGGTGTTTAAATGGAAAAGATAATAGCGGATTATCTGAAGGATTGTTCATACTATACAGAAGGATGGGTCATGCTTGGTCGAAGGTCAAAGACCTGGCACGGAAATTGAATATAAAAATGAATAAAGCAAAGGACAGTGGAATAACACTGCTTTCCTTAAAATGAGTTTCAACATATTTATAATCTGCGTTTATTTTCAAATTGCACGACTGGTAATCATTAAAGATCATATGTAGTTAACCATACTATAAGGAAGGGAATATTATGAACAAGAATATTGAAAAACTAAAAGCGGACATTGAGCAATTACGGGATGAAATCAAATTAAAGGCCCACCTGGGTAAAGCAGAAGCCAAAGAGGGGCTACCCATCTAAGCCGGGGCAATCTGTAAAATCAGTGACGTGGATAGCGTTGATATGCAGGGTCAGCAAGGCTAAAAATTGTCCCGCTTTAGACGGGCAGCCATAAAGTTTACTCCGCTTGGATTGTCGATCAATCCTCGCGTAAATTAAAACTCAACACCAAAAAAGGAGATTAAAAATGAAAAGTCTCATCACCACCGGAGTGGGTCGCACAAGCATCGTTCTCGTATTATGCCTTTTCTTTGGTTTCACCTTGCCAACCAATGCGTTGTCTAATGAACAATACCAGATTTCCAGGGAGATAAAGGCTTCGGTCCCCCTTTCACCGGACCAATTTTTTGAAGTTGTTTTTCTGACAACCCGCACAGTTTTTCATACTTTGGAAGCTGCTACTGCCCTTGAATTAGAAGACACGCAAGGGGCTTTGGAAGAAACCAAAAAGGCTCGTGCCTTGATCGCTGTGGTGGACAAAATGCTACCGGAAACAAATATTACAATCCAGGTCGAGGATGATCAAGGAAGCGTTTTATATGATGACATTCGCAACGTTCAGATCCGGGAAATTCCGATTTACCAAGGTATGACGAATGTCCAGGTAGTCCGGCCGATTATTAAATTTAGAAAGCAGCAAGAGGTTACAGAAGAGTATAAAACAGATTATAACATGGATATCTTCTCACAAGTGTGGGTAGATATTCGATATTTCGAAGGTCGGCTAATCGGAGCTCAAGCATATTTGAAGGCAAATAAGACCGATGAGGCTTACAATACCTTGGCGGAAGCGCTTAATATCGGTGTCCGTATTGAATATGCCGAGGCTGTCAGAGAGTATGCGGATGCGGTCCGCTATTTGGTCTTGGCCACCAACCAGGCTGAGGCTGGCGACGCCAAGGGGGCGGCGAAGAGTCTGAAAAAGGCCGGAAAGAGCCTTTCCAAATACGCGAAAAACGAGTCCATGGCGGATGACCCGAATGTTCAAGCGTTTCTTAAGGATCTCAAAACGATGGAAGATGAAATGGGTTCAGTCGCAAAACCAGGAAAAATTCGTGCGCTCTGGTATAAGCTATTTAAAGGACAGCCGCGGACCTGATGGAAATTTATCCTGGAATGTCCGTTAATAATGTAATGACAACCCCCAACTTTTGCTTATAATTATGGCTCATCACGGATTTGTGTGAAAATTCATAGTGTCCAATGCGTTAACACTGAGAATTGCGCACCACAATCTATCCCAATCACACTAATCCGCGAAGACCCAAAAAGCTATATCCAGGTTCAAGTAACCATCCAAATCTGTTTGTTACCGGCACTGAAGCGGTATAA
>CAYSSE010000694.1:0-2063 GCA_964433355.1 uncultured Desulfocicer sp. | reverse complement strand
ATCTGCCGGGCCAGCATCACGTAAATTCTCTGGTAGCACAGATGGCGCATCCCTGCCATATCTTCAAGGGTCAAATCAGCAATGCTATACCGCACGGTATCATCTGCTGTATTGGCTGCAAAATGTCCCCAAGGGATATAGCTGTTCTGTCTTAAATATTCAAATACATGGCTTTGGTCCTGCTCCTGACACCACTCCGCCGTTATGGCACTGTCGCCCTGCACCCCCGGGCGAAGCACCATGGCCCGCTTGTATTCGTCTGGCAAATGGGGGTTGTTGGCCACCACCTCAAAAAGCTCAGATTTTTTAATGGCTGGGACAATCCTGTCTCCCCGTTTTTCAAAAATAAGTCCCAGGGGATGGGTCTCAGTTGCATCAAACTTAAAGGAACAAGATATCTGTGCCAGCCTGACAAGATCATGGGGATCGGTGCTTGCCTCGGCAAGGGCAATCTGCAAGGGTGCTGGCATTACCTTAAAAAGTGCTTCAATATTTTTCTTTTCCACCCCGTTTTTTTGGGCCCAGCCATCCAGGGTACTCCACAGGGAAGTGGCTTTTTTTGGGGCAAGGGATATCTTTTCGATATTTTTGGCATTGGCATCGGCCCACCGGGAGTTAATATAGGTGGTGCCTTTAAAGGGAAAGGCGTTGGGGATTTCATAAATGGTATCTGCATGGGTGGCAGAGACACTGTTTTCCGGGAAATTCACTCGGTTGGTGACGGCTTGGCCATCTGGACAAGTCCCAAGGGAGTCTTGGTAATCGTGCTCCCTGAAATTATCCACAAAAAAAGAAGGCCTGTGAATTCCAGTTTTAAATTTTCCCTGTCCAGACACACAGGTGCGAAGGGGTTTCATCTTTTTTTTCTGCATTTTACCCCCTCTCTTTTATGGCGTCCAGGGCATCATTGGCAGCCTCCAGGAGATCTTCATCTTCAAAAGTTTCCATCATCCCAAGAATGGTGTCTGCCACAGATTGATCCCCCACTTCTCCCAGGGCATAGAGGATGTCCCCCTTCACGGAGATATCTGCGTCTTTAAAAAATGGCAGAACAAGCGGCACCAATTGCAATGCCAACTCTGGCACATCCTGGGCCAACTCTTCCACCACCACCATGGCTCCCAGACGAACAGACCAGATCTCATGGAGCAGCAACCCCATAAAGCCGGGGAAAATAGCCCCATGGGCCTTTATTTTACGGGAAATCCAGGCGGCATTGCCCTCCTCCAGAATTCTTCTCAAGGCGGGGGTCTTAAGGGAGGCCGGATCTCGTTGGACAATCACTTGCACCACCTCTTTCATGGACACGGCCCCCGTCCACCTGAAATCATCATCCAGGATTAAACACGGGGCTGATAATACCCCATCTTTGGCAGCCGCCTTGTCAAACCATGTGCCGTCAATGACATGGAGATGAATCTGCTCTGAGGCGGCGGCCAGGTGAGCCATGGAGCGAATCACCCCGGGGCAATGGGGGCATAGGCCTGCAACGTAGAGCTTCAGTTCCACGGGCATATCAATGCTTAAAAGCATCTCTGCAATCCCTGATTCAATCACCGGGGGGGTGCCACCGGCAAGATCCAGGGTTTCCAGAAAAGGGGACAGCATTTTTTCCAGGGGAAGGGCTGAAAAAGAAATATTCTCCATTACCTGGATTTCCGGGAGGGGTTTCCCCTTATCTGCCACGGATTTCAGGCTTATAAACGGCGCTTTCTCCACAAGATATTTACAAAAATCTTCCAGAACAGCATCCTGGGGGGTTCCTACACCCACCTGCCTCAATTCAATCTTATTTTTTTTTTGCTTTGCCCACACATCAATGCCTACACGATCTTTATCATTCAAAATATATACTCCCCTGTTTCATTAATTATCATCACTGTCATCGTTATAGATATACATAGCAGTCAACATCTGTCACAACGAACAAAGAAAATGGTACTATGCCGCCCCCGGTAGGTGCCCTGACCGGAACGGGAACGTCGGGGGGTATTTTTGCCCTTCCAGACTAAACCACAGAAACTGCGGGCAAGTGTGTCCTCAAACAAAGTCTGTGCTTCTTA
>CAYSSE010000693.1:0-2063 GCA_964433355.1 uncultured Desulfocicer sp. | reverse complement strand
CTACGACCCAATATTCGTTGTGTCCAGCAGGACATGCCCGTTTATATGAAAGAGTAAACACGCCTAACATTCTTTCATACTTCGTTGTGGGCAGACCCAAGTCAGAATACGGTCTGCCCGTGGCAGTTATACTAAATCAACAGGCTCATTCATCTGTAGTCCTAACCTGGACAAGCCAGATCCAAAAAGGATTTTTTACTCTCTTGCCAAAATAACACGAAAATAAGAGATAAGAATCTAAAGCATCTCGCTATCCACCCAGTTCAGGGTTCGATCCACGGCCTTTTTCCAACCGGCACAGGCACGGCGTCTATGTTCCGGGGCCATGTCCGGTTCCCAGGTACCATGGATCTCCCAATTGGCTTTAAGATCCTCCTGGCCCGCCCAATATCCCACGGCAAGACCTGCGGCATAGGCAGCCCCCAGTGCTGTGGTCTCTGCCACCCGGGGTCGAATTACGGGCACATTTAAGATATCTGACTGAAACTGCATCAACAGGTTATTATGGATCATGCCGCCATCCACCTTAAGCCGGGTCAGCACCACACCGGAGTCAAGGTTCATGGCCTCCACAATATCCTTGGCCTGGTATGCGGTGGCCTCCAGCACAGCCCGGGCCAGGTGATGCTTATTGGCATATCCGGTGAGTCCGGCAACCACTCCCCGGGCATCGGAACGCCAATAGGGGGCAAACAGCCCGGAAAAGGCCGGGACAAAATACACCCCGCCATTGTCTGCCACAGCCGCTGCCAGGGTTTCTATGTCCCGGGCTTCTTTTATGAGTCCCAGGTTGTCTCGTACCCACTGAACCAGGGCTCCAGCATTGGCAATGGAACCCTCCAGAGCATACACCGGTTTTTCATCTCCAATCTGATAGGCCAGGGTGGTTAAAAGGCCATGGGTGGACACCATGGGCGTGGTGCCGGTGTTTAAAAGCAAAAAGCAACCGGTGCCATAGGTGTTTTTGGCCTCCCCGGGTTCAAAACAGGTCTGACCAAACAAGGCGGCCTGCTGATCTCCCAGATCACCACACACCGGGACTTGTGCCCCCAGGGGGCCATCCTTAAGAGTGGTTCCCCAGGTGCGACTGTCCGACGAGGGAACGATGCGGGGAAGACCGGATGATGGAATATGGAGGATATCAAGGATCTCATCATCCCAGGTAAGGGAGTTGATATCCATGAGAAGGGTGCGGCTGGCATTGGTGACGTCGGTGACATGGGACCCCCCGTTGGGGCCACCGGTTAGGTTCCAGATCACCCAGGTATCCATGGTGCCAAACAGGGCATCTCCTTTCAGGGCTGCGGCCTTTGCTTCGGGGACATGGTCCAGAATCCATTGGATCTTGGGCCCTGAAAAATAGGGGGCCACGGGCAGGCCGGTTTTTGCTTTAAAGCGATCTTGCCCCCCGTCTGCAATGAGTTTTTGACAGATAGCATCGGTGCGGGTACACTGCCACACCACAGCATTGTAAAAAGGACGGCCGGTGTGTCGATCCCACACCACCACGGTTTCCCGCTGGTTGGTCACCCCTATGGCTGCAAGGTCATTTCCAGTTAATCCTGCATTGGCAAGAGCCCCGGCAATCACCTCCCGGGTATTGTGCCACACCTCCATGGGATCATGGGCCACCCATCCGGGTCGCTCAAATATCTGCTGATGTTCTTTTTGGGAAAGCCCTGCAATATTGCCTTTGCGATCAAAAATAATAAAACGGGTACTGGTGGTACCTTGATCCACTGCGCCGATGTATTTTGTCATTTTGCCTCCTTTATGCGAATTCGTATCTATGGCGCTACCACCAAACCATTATTTTTTCAAGGAAAAAAAAATGGCGTCATCAAGTATCAAATATATATTGCACCGGACAGGGTTCTTATGGTAAAACCCCTTAAATTTCAAATATAACTGCCACGGGCAGACCGTATTCTGAACCCGGCCTGCCCACAACGAAGCATGAAAAAATGTTAGGATAGCCTACTCTTTCATATGAACGGGCATGTCCTGACGAACACAACGAATATTGGGTCGTAGACGCGGAGCCAAATGATATCATGCCGCCC
>CAYSSE010000692.1:0-2074 GCA_964433355.1 uncultured Desulfocicer sp. | reverse complement strand
AATATTTCTGTATACCGTGGCAAGGCTCATTGTTGGAAAATCTTTTTTAATTTCACCATGGATATCTTCCACACTGGGATGCCCTTTACTTTTGGCAAGGATTTTAACGATGGCCAAACGCTGGGGCGTTATCTTCTGGCCATTATCCCTTAATCTCTGGACGATGATTTCAAATCTTTTCTTATGGTCTGCCATGGGAGCTCTCTTTATTTTAAATAATAATCATTATCAGTTAACATTTAATATCTTTTCAGTCAAGGTTATATTTTGAATTAAATAAAGGATAGATGAATGTGTATATTCATAAACAGGACAAGGCCCGGAATGCTTTTTCTGTGAAGTATCGGGTGGCCTGGACCCGAGGCACATCTTTGGGAGCGGTGTGCTGAGGTTTTGTCTCGTAAGGATATCGTTGATAAATTGAGTTTGCCTTGGTAAGAATGAGTTAAGGCATATTATGACAAGTTTGAATTTTAGGATGAATAAGGTTAATCTCCAATATAGTAGGATTTTAAAAATGCATCTTTCATTTTGTAATGATATACATGTCAGCACAGCATTGACTGGCTAATCAAATTCAGCATGGAGGTCACAGTGGCAAAAAAAAATAAAACGTCAAAATCTTTGTACCAAATCAAAGTTACCTTGGTTGGAAGCAAGCCTCCAATATGGAGAAGATTAATTGTCAAAGACAATATCAAATTAGATCAATTACATTCCGTCTTGCAGGTAACAATGGGATGGTTTGATTGCCATTTACATCAATATAGAGTTGGAAACTCTTATATCGGAATACCAGAACCTAATTTTGATATGGATGTAATCGATGAGCGCAAAATTTATTTACAAGACATCATTTCGAATCCAAAAGACAATTTTGTTTATGAATATGATTTCGGTGATAGTTGGGACCACAAAGTCGTTCTCGAAAAAATTCTTCCTTTAGATTTTTCTGAATCACCTTTAGTCGTGAAAGGGAAAAAGGCATGTCCTCCAGAGGATTGCGGCGGTATTTGGGGATACTCCGATTTCTTGGATGCAATTCAAGATTCACAACATGAAGAACATGAATCCATGATAGAATGGGTTGGTGGGGAATTTGATCCTGATGAATTTGACATAAACTTTATTAACAAAAATCTTAAAAATATGAAATCATAGCTTTTTTTGCTAAAGACAACCAACCATGGCGTAGACTCCGACCGGGAAAGCCACAGCATTTTTTTGCTTCTGCCCAAGGCATCGTAAAAATTGCTTTTGCGCAGGCCCAGTTTGCTTTCCCGGCGGTTGAAGCGTAAGTTGGAAATATGTAAGAATAAAATTCACAAAAACACAAAAAATAGTAATATCATCTGGCAGCCTTCATATAATTCCAAAAATAATTTACAGTCTTTTGGGAAAAAGCTCCGGCAAAGGGGAAATGCTCTGATAAAGTGTAAAGTACTTTTGAAGGATGCCTATCATCTATTGGAATCTTAGTAGCGGCATTGCTTTTCTTGTCACCCGGATTAAGGCTCCCGATATTTATCCCATGAACAGTAAGCACATAAGCCCACAAGGCCCGGAATGCTTTTTCTGTGAGATATCGGGTTAGTCTGGCCCCCGATATCCATCTTTGGGAGCAGTGTGCTAAGGTTTTGTCTCATAAATATTCAAGGATTATGTCCCCAGATTTCATGATATTGGGTTTAACGGGGTGAGTAATTACATTGATTTTAAAAATAATTTTAGAATTTGTGAGAGGGAAAATTTTATTCACCGATAAGAAACCATTCATAGAGAATGCTCCAGACCAGAGGAGAGCACCACATGATAAAATCTATATATATTGACAACTTCAAGGCACTGAATGATTTCACCATCCACCTGAAACCGTTAACAGTGCTGATCGGTGGTAACGCCTGCGGAAAAAGCTCCATTCTCCAGGCAATCCAGTTGATAATGAGTCTGGTTCAGACGGATTTGGATCATTACATCAAAAATCGAAACTGGGCCATTAAGGATATCAAATCCCAACTAAGCAACAAAAATAATATTACCTTGAAAACAACCTTTGAATTTCATTCCCAGGAAG
>CAYSSE010000691.1:0-2080 GCA_964433355.1 uncultured Desulfocicer sp. | reverse complement strand
GGGGGGGGCGGCATAATACCATTTTCAATATTCGTTATGGCACTGGTGACGGCCATGTATATTTTTATAAGAAAGTCCCGGCAAATCAAGAGGAGCTTTCAAGCTTCGTTGTGGGCAGGCCAGGGCCAGAATACGGTCTTAGAATCTATTTGACGGGTTTAAACTTTACCCGAAAGACTAAAAAAGCGTTGATAACCAGCCACAGGCTGGACATCAACGCTTTTTTTATTTTCCTAACCCCAGCAAATGGTCAGCTCATGATACCCCATCACCATTTAAGTAGTAGTTGCTAAAAGCTGTTCATCTTGTTTTTGTCCCACAAGTCATGGGCGCAGAGACGATCCTTCATATCCTCTGCCAGGGGGGCCATAAACGCCATGCGCCGCCCAGACCAGGGATGACAAAATCCAAGTTTCCATGCATGGAGCATTTGCCGAGACACGCCCCGTTCAATGGGAAGCATGTTTTTTTCTGCCTTTTTTCTCCAGCGACGTCCATAACAGGTATCCCCTATCAGGGGATAGCCCAATGCCTTGAAATGCACTCGAATCTGATGGGTTCTTCCGGTTTTAAGGGCCACCTCAACCAAAGTTGCCCCCGTGCATTGGGCCCGTTTATGCCACAGGGTGATGGCAGATCTCCCATGGGAAAGATCCACGGCCATTCGTTTTCGTTTCACCGGATGACGACCAATGGGCAGGGTGACCGTTCCTGAAGTCTCATGGATTTCACCAGATACCAGGGCAAGGTATTGTTTTTCCACCCGTCGATATTTAAATGCTTTTTTTAAGAAATCATGGCTTGCAGAAGTTTTTGCCACCACCATGATACCACTGGTATCTTTGTCCAGGCGATGGACTATACCAGGACGAAGCGCATCTTCCCCCACTCCCTCAATGCCAGGACAATGATCAAGCAACCCGTTCACAAGGGTATCTGCCCAACTGCCCGGGGCTGGATGAACCACCATGCCCGCAGGCTTATTGATAACCAGGATATAGTGATCTTCATGGATGATATCCAGGGACATGGGTTTTGGCGAAACAAAGGGCAAAGAGGGGATGGTAAGTCTACCTGAGATCTCATCTCCAGGTTTCACCCGGTATCCCGGTTTTTTTTTGAGTCCATTGACCCGAACATCACCTGAACGGATCATGGCAGCCACACTGCCCCGGGAGATCTTATCTGCCATCTGAACCACAATCGTATCAAGTCGCTGCCCGATCTCCTCTGACTCACTGCTTATTTCACTTTTTATCTCAATAATGCTATCCATATTGTTCATATCCACCCACAAAATGACCGTCTTAGATCCTTCAAGACAAGCCCTTACCTATTTCCCAACAAAAAACCGAAAGGCACCTGCAATGGCATCTTCCGGTTTAGATGGAGTACGATATTGACTCGACTTTCGGAGTTGGCTGATTGGAATTGGTATCGCCCCATAATTATGGATTGTGATTTAACAACACAAATCCATAATTAGTAAGGAACCGCCCCTCTTTCCAGACCAACGGTTAAGGCCGAAAGTCAAGCTTTGATATAAGGAAATCGTCTAATCAAATAATTTCTCAATTTCCTTCATCATTAATTTTTCATCTATATCTTTTGCTGTGGATAACTCCTGCACAAGCAGGCTCTGGGCAGTATCCAGAAGTTTACGCTCTCCAAAGGATAGATCTTTTTCAAGCTTAAGCTGAAATAGATCCCTGAACACTTCTGCAACATCATAGATTGACCCGGTTTTAATTTTATCCATGTACTCGCGGTACCTGCGATTCCAGGTTTGATTATCAGCAGAAGCTCCCTTTCTCTGCATAACCTCGTAAACCTGGGGAATCTCATTTTTCGGAATTACCTGCCGGAGACCGACAGATTCAACATTGCAAGTTGGAATCATGATGACCATGCCATTTTCTATGATTTTCATCATATAAAAATCCATGCTTTCACCGTTAATTTCCTTACTTTCAATGGCCTCGATACACCCCACGCCATGGGCTGGATACACAGCCAGGTCTCCTTTAAAAAACTCTTTTTTTTCAGGTGCAAGCACTTCTGCCATTGTGGATTCTCCCCC
>CAYSSE010000690.1:0-2088 GCA_964433355.1 uncultured Desulfocicer sp. | reverse complement strand
GGGGGCTCTGCTGAGGGTACTTTGACACTTCATTTTCATATAAAACATACATGGCAGTCACCACTGCCACAACGAAAAATGAAAGTCTTTTAATTCCAGCGTGTTGGTGAGGCTTTCATATAAAAAAGGCATAGATCAACAAAAATAATAAAAAAGCACTGGGGTCTGATTTGAGAAGTAAACCAGGTGGAATGAAACCAGCATGGAAAAGAGTCTTATTTTCGGATAACGCCGTAACTGGGGGCGTTGTTCTAACTATCCTTGCAGCCTGCTGCTTCGGCCTCCTGCCTCTTTTTGCAAAAACCGCCTATGCCGGTGGATTCAACCCATATGCGTTCAGCCTTTTCAGGGTGGTATTCACGGCATTGATTCTTTTTGGCATACTCAAATACCAAAAAAGATCCCTGACCATTGAAAAACAAGAGGCCATCACCCTTTTTAAGGCAAGTTTTTTTGGCTATTACCTGATGATGATCACCCTTTGTGTTTCGTACACCCTCATGGACACGGGTATTGCCACGGTTTTGCATTTCATCTATCCCGTGGCCACCATGGCCGGTGCCATCATTATCTACAAAGAAAAAACCAATGCCGTCCAAATCGGTGCCATGGCTGTTTCGCTCCTGGGGATCTACTTTCTGGTGGGGCTGGAGCGCCATGGTGCAGTGAATTTCGCTGGATTTTGCCTGGCCCTGTCTTCGGGATTTTTCTATGCCTATTATATTTTAACGGTGTCCCATGGCACCATAAAAACAATGGACTCCTTTGTGGTTATTTTCTACATCACCTTGTTCAACAGTGCCACTTTGTTTGTCACCTGTCTGATCATGGGGACATTTCCCCGGGAAATCACCCTCATGGGGTTTATGGGCACCGTGATGGTGGCCCTGGTGTCCAGCGTCATCGGTATGGTGGCATTCCAGGCGGGCTTGAAAAAAATCAGCGCCACCGGTGCCACCATTTTAAGCACCTTTGAGGTGGTCACCAGTCTTATCGTGGGCATTACTATTTTTGGAGAAAGTTTTTCCGTTTTTCAGATGGGAGGCAGCATCTTGATCATGGTATCAGTGGTGGTGGTGGCACTGGCTGAATAAATTATCGGGCTTAGTTCTAAGCTCGGCCACTTTTGATAGTACACTCCACACAGCAATAATTAAACAACTGAAATTTAAAAGTACATTTAATTGTCGATTGTTTGGCGTGTATCTATTGGCCGACGTTAGAACTAACCCCAAATTCTCCGATCCGGCAATTCCTCCCCTGAGTTAAAGACTCAGGGGTTTCCTTGCCTATTTTTTGGCATCCTTCATATGATCTCAAAAGTAGTTTACACTTTTTAAAGGATAATCGCCATAAAATGGGTGGTCACCCTGTGAAAGTGTAAAGTAGGAATGAAGGATGCCTAAAAATGTGATAGGATTACATTTAAGGTTAAAATAAGAGAGGAGTGGAGATGAAAGATCAGAAGAACACAGAGGATAGCATTGCTATTATATCAAGGGTGATGCTGCCCCAGGACGCAAATCCGGCAGGGATCGTTCACGGAGGTGTTATTATGAAGGAAATTGATAATGCAGCCGGCGTAGTAGCGGTACGCCACACCAGGAGGATTTGTGTAACGGCATCCATAGACCGCCTGGATTTTCATAATCCCAGCTTTATCGGGAACTTGGTAACGGTAAAAGCCAGCATTAATATGACAGGCAAAACATCCATGGAGATCGGTGTGCGTGTGGAAACAGAGGATCTTCTTACCGGAATTAAGGTACACTTGGCATCTGCATACCTGACCTTTGTGGCTTTGGATGAAAACAAGAAACCTGTCGAAGTTCCCCCTTTAAAGCTGGTGACACTGGAAGGTATCCGACGTAATCAAGAGGCAATGAACAGAAGAAAATTACGGCTGGCTGAGAAATCCAAAGAAAAAAAATGCCAGTCCAATACCGACAAGCGTTGATGGGAAAATAGAGGGAAAGACCATGTTAAAAAAGGTAGCCTGTCCCCTATTTTCAAAAGGTGTCTGTCCCTCTATTTGTAAATATTCGGCTTGGTACTGTAAATGTTTGGCCAGTGCCCCATATTCGCTTA
>CAYSSE010000689.1:0-2095 GCA_964433355.1 uncultured Desulfocicer sp. | reverse complement strand
AAATATTTTCACTGACTATTCCCCCTTATTTCGTCAACTACCCAAGTCTGAAGAGCTTGGGTTTTACGGGCTAAATCTCATATTATAGATCAACGGCCCATGTGCTGAAGACTTACACCAGGGAGAACCACCTTGTCCCATACAATTTTTGATACCCCGGTACTACAAAGAATAATGCCGCGCATCTCTCACCTTATATTAAAAATTGCCGGATGGCGGGTTGAAGGCAGTATTCCCAATAGTACCCGGTTTGTTATCATTGCAGCACCCCACACGTCTAACTGGGATTTACCCTTTATGCTCTTAGTCTCATTTGTCATGAAAATGAAAATTAACTGGATGGGAAAAGATGCTATTTTTCGCAAACCCTTCAGGGGTCTTTTCAAATGGCTGGGGGGCATTCCCATTGACAGAAGCAGCAGCAATAATGTTGTTCAACAATCCATTGAAACCCTGACCCATAACGATAATCTGGCCCTGATAGTCCCCCCTTCGGGAACCCGACAACGGGTGACCCGCTGGAAAATGGGATTTTATCACATCGCCAACGGGGCAAAAGTGCCCATTGCATTGGGCTTTCTGGACTATCAAAGAAAAGCAGGTGGTATTGGCCCCCACTTGGTACCCCAGGGAGATTTGGCCGCAGACATGGAAATCATCAGTAAATTTTATTCCCAGGTGACAGGAAAATATCCGGAAAATGCCATACTTCCCCCCAGCGCCAAAAAGAACACCCCTTAAAATTGGCATCCATCATATGAACTCAAAAACGATTTACTCTTTTTTGGGAAAAAAACCCTAATAACCCTCGGTTCGATAGACATCATAACATGCTGTAATCTAAATACAATTTTATGTGGATTTTTTATTTGTTATTTTTTTATATCAATAAATTCAATTTGTTATAAAAAAATGGTCGAACCGATGGTAATAATGGGAAATGCCTTTAAAGAGTTTAGGGGAACTTTGAGCGATGCCTTAGAATGTCTCCCCAAGAAGAGGGGGCGCTTCCCTTTTTTACGAATTATTATTGCTTTTTTTCCATTTTGGTCTACTTTATAGAATGTTTTAAGAGTGATAACTCATAAATAAAGGAGACCCAATATGCGCGTTGCCACATTGTATAAAAATCAGACACAGCCCAGTATTTCTTTTGAATTCTTCCCTCCCAGGGATAAAAAAGCCGAGGCAGGATTTAGCACTATTGTTGACCAATTGGCCACACTGGCACCCGATTATATGTCCATGACCTTCGGAGCTGGCGGGTCAACAAGTGAAGGCTCTTACCAGGCCGTTAAAATGATGCAACAAGAAAAAAAGCTGCCCACCGTGGCCTACCTGGCCGGATTTGGACTTAGCCCCGACAGCATCACCACAGTCCTGGATCGCTACAAAACTCTTGGCATTAAAACCATCTTTGTCCTGCGGGGGGACGAACCCCGGGGCACCGATTTTGTTTCCCATCCAGATAGCTTCTCCTATGCCTCAGACATCCTGAAATTCATCAATGATCGCTACGACTTTGATCTGGGATGCGCTGGCTACCCCGAGGCCCATGTCCAGGCAGAGAGTCTGGAAAAAGACATTGAATACCTCAAGTTGAAACAGGATAACGGCGCACAATACGTGGTGGTTCAGTATTTTTATGATAATGCTTTGTTCTACACCTATGTGGACAAATGCCGGGCCGCTGGTGTCACAGTTCCCATCATTCCGGGTATCATGCCCATCTACACCGCAAAACTTACCAATATGCTTTGCAAACTATGTGGTTCCACCCTGCCAGCAGGGGTTAAAAAACAACTGGACGGCACAAAAGATGCGAAGGAAGCCGCAGCATTGGGCATGGATGTGGCATTTGAACAATGTAAAGATCTTCTGGCCCATGGCGTGGGGGGTCTCCATTTTTACACCATGGATCGGGTTCCGTCGGTGACTCGTATTGTGCAAAGATTAAGAGAGGAAGGACTTATTAAATAACAGGCACGTCCTGCCGAACACAACGAATATTGAAAATGGCATTATGCCGCCCCCCCCGATGGGCAATGGGCCCGGCCGGAACCGTAGACGGCCCAATTGGCCGGTTCCTATTACC
>CAYSSE010000688.1:0-2098 GCA_964433355.1 uncultured Desulfocicer sp. | reverse complement strand
TTGTTCGACTAATCATTCGAATTGCTGAGCGTTTTAGTATTCAAGTCACAGAGAAGGCTGCGGCACAGGCAATTCCTGCAATCGGTGCAGTAGGAGGTGCTATTATTAACACAATATTTATTGATCATTTTCAGGATATGGCACGCGGGCATTTTATAGTAAGACGCCTTGAAAGAAAGTATGGGTCGGAAATTGTAGAAGAAACCTACAAGAAAATTCAATGTGCTTGATCGTGATCGGGGGACACCTTACTTAATTATTTGACTTGATCGGGAGGGCACCTGAACGGGATACCCGTTGGATATCGGTTCTTTTATTAAAAATTTGGAATATACTTTAGATCTCAAACTTAGATTTAAGAAAACCTGATTATAACGGATTTGGGGGAGAGCCTGCTTCAATATGGCAAAACTCCATATAATCATGGGTAAATTGCATTTAAAATTGACAAATAATGCATTGCGAGACCTTTATGCGTATCAGGCAATTATTTATCAAGTCAATTATTTCAATAGGTTATCTATGCTCCCCAAAATCCGTTATAATCAGAAGAAAACGGGCCTTAAAAAAAGATAAGTAAGGTGTCCCCCGATCACTTTAGTTTTAAGGATACCCCAAATGACCAAATTTGTTTCTCCATTTTCTATCCCTAATATCAGACGATATATAGCCTTTAAGGTTCTGTTTAATTCAAGGTTTTATTATCCGGTCTTTACCATATTATTCCTTGATTTTGGTTTGAGTGTGGCCCAGTTTGCAACTCTTAATGCCGTTTGGGCAGCCACCATCGTTATGGCTGAGGTCCCCTCCGGCGCACTTGCTGATGTAATCGGCCGAAAACGCCTCCTGGTCTTTGCCACGTTTACCATGATGGTGGAGGTGGGGATGATCAGCTTTTTACCAACATCTGACACCTCTTTGGTTTTTTATGTGTTTTTAATAAACCGGATTCTAAGCGGTCTGGCCGAGGCTGCTGCCAGCGGAGCGGATGAGGCAATGGCCTATGACGCCCTTAAAGCCCAGGGCAACCCCGATGACTGGGGACGAGTTCTTGAGTTACTGGCAAGATTCCAGTCCATTGGGTTTATCATCGCCATGAGTACGGGGGCAACCCTATATGATCCACACCTGATGGAAAGCCTTTGTCATTTTTTTGGATTTTCCATCTCGCTTACCCAGGAAACCACCATGCGGTTTCCCCTTTATGGTACCCTTGTTTTAAGTATATTTGCCTGTGTGGCAACCTTGGGAATGGTGGAAATTGCCCCAAAAAGAGAAGATGGACAGGAAGAACCCGGCAAAATAATTCGTCTAAGTCGTGCATTTGGCCTAACCTTTCAGGCCGGGAATTGGATTTTTAGAACACCTTTTGTCCTGAGCGTCATTCTATTTGGAATGCTCTTTGACGGGATAATTCGCATGGTCACCACCCTCTCCAGCCAATACTACCGGATGATCCAACTGCCGGAGCCTATCTTCGGCATTATTGGATCTCTTGTTGCCATGCTTGGGCTGGTGGTTCCCCGGATTGCAAGAAAAATTGCAGAAAACCACTCCCCTGCCAGAGGGCTTTGGCTCACGGCTGGCCTGACCTTTCTGGGGCTTGCCAGCATGAGTTTCTTTTGGCCTTGGACAGGTCTTCTTCCTGCCCTTGTCACCTTCAGTGCCATGTATTTTAACGGCTTTTTTGTCAGTTTTTATGTGAACCGGGAAACGGCATCTGAACAACGGGCCACGGTATTAAGTTTTAAAGGGCTCTTTTATAATATTTCTTACGGAACGTTAGGTATGGGTTACGCTCTTTTGTTAAAAACTAAAAAATTGGCCCTTGAATCAGAGATTTCTCCCCTATCTGGAAATATAAACCCGGATACTCCCATGATTGAAAACTTGGTTTTTCGGGACACTTTCATATGGTTTGCAGGCGCATTCATCGTTGGCTTTTTTGTTCTTTGTCTGATTCATTTTCTTTTTTTAAAAAATAGAAAGAGAAAATAAAATACATATATATGAAAATGAAGTGTCCAAGTAGCCTCAGCAGAGCCCCCCCGATGGGTAATAGGAACCGGCCAATTGGGCCGTCTAACGGTTCCGGCCG
>CAYSSE010000687.1:0-2098 GCA_964433355.1 uncultured Desulfocicer sp. | reverse complement strand
ATATGATGCTATCATATACACAACAAGCTTGTCCACCGGAACAAAAGGGGATGACGGCGAAGATAACGGTACGCCAAAGGTATTTGACATGTTGGCATGATGCCCAATAAGGATTGCTTTTACCGTTGATAGAAGAGCTGACTACAGGAGAGAAAACTATTTGAAAGGGGTTCTTAAAAATACCAAATAACTGCCACGGGCAGACCGTATTCTGACCTTGGTCTGCTCACACCGAAGCATGAAAATCCGTCATGTTTGCCAAGATTTTCTTATAAAAAATCCCCGAACAGAAAGCAGTTTATCCGGGGATTTTTATATTTTTTACTGATTGTGATGCGGTACTGTACTGCCTTATTTTACACCTCAGGTCGAGGATAAAGCCCGCTTCGCTCCACAATTTCGGGAACCTTCTCCTCCCATTCAATGGCCATGACATGGAACCCGGCAATGCCCTCCACCTCTTTCAAGCGTTGGATGTGTTCAACGCAGATGTCAATGCCCTCCTGGGCCTGTTTTTTCTTTTCTACCCCGGCAAGCCGGGCAATGATTTCATCGGGCACATCCATACCCGGCACCCTGTTTTTCATGAACTTTGCCATACCCGCTGATTTCATGGGGGTCATACCGGCCATTATAAAGGTCTTTTCATGGAGACCACGATCTCTTACCCGTCGCATCCACTCTTCAAATTTATCAATGTTATAAATACACTGGGTCTGGATAAATTCCGCCCCACAGGCGATTTTCTTGGCCAGACGCGGTACCCGTATCTCAAAGGGATCAGCAAAGGGATTGGCTGCGGCCCCCACGAACATTTTGGGCGGTCGTTTGATGTCATCTCCCCCCAGAAATTTTCCTTCATCTCTCATGTGCCTGACGGTTTGAACCAATTGCATGGAATCCAGATCATGGACATTTTGACCCTGGGCACAGTCACCAAAACTCTGGTGATCCCCAGAAAGGCACAGCACATTGTGAATATCAAAGGAGGCCGCCCCCAACAGATCACTCTGAAGGGCTATCCGGTTTCGATCCCGTGTGACCATCTGGAGGATGGGTTCAAGGCCCATCTGTTTTAAATGAATACAGGCGGCAAGCGAACTCATGCGGGTCATGGCGGTCTGATTGTCCGTGATGTTCACCGCATCCACATGATTCTTGATTAAAGCGCCTTTGGAAGTAACCGCTTCAGGGTCACTTCCCCGGGGAGGACCGCATTCCGAGGTAACGGCAATGTGCCCCGATTTAAAAACCTTTTCCAGCTTACTTGATGTGTTTATTTTCATACTTGAACATCCTCCCTTGCCACTGTTCTGGGCCCACCGGCCCGCTCCGTTGACCAGTCCTTAATGGGGGTCACGATTTCATACTCATCCATGCGATCCAGATCTCTTAACCGATCAATAATCAACTGCCAGGCACAGTCCAAATCCTTGTTAATTTCACACTTACCGCCAGTGGAACCGCCACAGGGCCCATTCATCACCCGTTTGGCACACCGGGAAATAGGACAAATACCGGCGGTGTGGGCCAATACACAAGAGCCGCAGGCCTGGCACCGTTCCGTCCACAGTCCTCTTTTTTCCGTGGCCCCCAGAAAACAGGTGTTCACTCCTGGAATCAACGGGGTGGTGTGGTATTTTTCCGCCATGAACTGCACCCCCACCCCGCAGGCAAGGGAGAGTACGGCATCATAATTATCAATGACGCTACGGATTTCCTCCAGATATTCATGGTCGCACTGCCGTTCCAGGGTTTGTTCATCAAAGGTTTTTTTACTTCCCTCCTGGATAAAATGCATTCTAAGGGCAGATGCCAGTACCTCCACTTCTTTTTTGCCACCGGCCTCGCACACTGTCACGCATTCATTACACCCCAACACCAGAATTCGGTCGTAACCCTTGACCGTTTCTATGATCTCTTCAATCGGTTTTTTATCGGCTACTATCATATCTAAAACCTCATTTAACAGGTTGATAAGAAACTCAGTCCAAAATGCTGGAATCATGAGAGTTTCATTTTTCGTTGTGGCTGGTGCTTACAGCCATGTATGTTTTATATGAACAAGTAGATATCTCTAATATTTTTTTATACTTCG
>CAYSSE010000686.1:0-2101 GCA_964433355.1 uncultured Desulfocicer sp. | reverse complement strand
TTGCCTATTGGCAGTATGGCGGTGGTCTGTCCCTGATGCCTTCTTTTACCGCAGATTTCTTTGGTGCCAAAAACCTGGGATTTAACTATGGTCTGGTCTTTATGGGCTGGGGTCTTGGTTTTTTCATGGCCAGGGTGGGTGGTGTTATTCAAGATGCCACCGGTAGCCTGGACTTGGCATTTTATATTTCCGGCGGTCTTCTTGTGGTCGGGGTTATCCTTGCTAAGATGACCACTAAACCCCAATATACCGGTTAATGGAATTCCATTGGACTGATCATTGCATCGTTGACTGTAAAAAATCATTGAATTAGAATTATTAACAATGAAGGTTCGATGCCATGATCAACCAACGCCTTATTAAGGTTTTTATATGAAAGAGTAGGCAAATCTAACATTATTTCATGCTTCGTTGTGGGTAGGCCGGGGCCAGAATACGGTCTGCCCGTGGCAATTATAAATAAAATGAAATATTTCCCCCCTGAAGGCCGGATATTCTCAAAAAATCCGCCTTCAGGGTTACTTTTTTTAAGAAGGCCATAAGGGCAACGTCCCTTGAAAAGAGATTAAACCATGGTTGAAAATCCCCTCGTGCAGATTCCGTTCATTCTTGATTTTACCCACTTTCAATTTGACCAGGCCATTATTTTTCTTGTGGCGGTATTACTTGCCATCACCGTTAATGCCGAGGCCCAGGCCCTTGCCGCAACAGTGCTTGGAGATATCCGCAGGGATCCCAAAGATCGGTTTCATTTTAATCCCCTGCTCCACTTAAGCCTATCTGGAATGTTGTGTTTTGTCATTGGCGGTTTTGGCTGGCCAAAGCAAATAGCCCTTGACCGCAGTAAATTTCGTCATAAAACTTTTGATACCATGATTATCAGGCTGGCTGGGCCATTTGCAAATTTGATGATGGCTGGGATTGCCGGAAGTATCGTGTGGATCATGGCAAAATGGGAACTGGATGATCAGGTGTTTTCCATTGTGGTGGCCGTCAATCTCATGGTCTTTGTGTTTAACATTATCCCTTTACCCCCACTGGCCGGGTCATCCATCCTCTCTTTCTTTTTTCCGGAAAAAATGAAATCCAGCCACGCAAGCCATTTGTTTGTAATGATATCACCCTACCTGGTTGTGGGATTGATTCTGGCCATGAGAATCAATGGCATAACCATTTTAAGCCGCTACATGGATCCCGTAGTGATATCTCTTTTTAAATTCATTTCAACTCCCTGAAAAAAATTAGACCTTAATCAAGCGCGTTTGCTATTTCTTCATTTGTTAAGATGCTGTAAATATTTGATATTAAAAAACAATGTCACTTTTTTGTTGTCACTTGAAATGATATTTTTGCCAAAAGGGCATACAATATTAATATATAAAATCAGCACTTTATAAAAAAACATAGGTGAACGTACTTATTTTAGGATTAGACCAGTACGAGTAGCATTTATTCCCAGCGTTTGGCAATACAAACATCTAAAATTTATAGCCTTTACTTTGCATTCTTAGATTACAAATAGCGCTGAAATGCTGCTCCAAAGGCGCATTCCAAATTGAGTGAGCAAAAATTTACCCGAACAGGTCGAAAGAATTAGATAATCCCGTAAAGGGGGCCATCGCGTTTCCCCAGCTCATCCACTCGTTTTTCAACGCTCTTGTCCGGCTCCAGTGCGGGTGCATGAAAGGGTTTTATCCTGGCATCAATGATCAAAGGCCCTTGGCATGCCCAATGCTTAAAGGCAGTGAAACTGCCCCCCCCATAAATATCATGGGAAGGATTGGAACGTGAAAAGGTCACCCATAAAAAAGTGTCAAAATCTCCGGCAGTTTTGACTGCATCATCCACCACCACCACCAATGGGAGCCTTAAAAACACCTCCTGATGTTCCAGAATTTCGGCAAGATCATTGATCTCTTCCCCGGCCTTTTCGTAATCCTTAAATGCTGGCCCCTGGATGACCACCATTCCCGGGGCAACCAGTTTTATCAGGGTAAACGCCCGGGGCAGCTTCAACTCGCCGGGACAATACCGTAGTAAATTCCTCTTTTTTTCACCCGCAGCCGCCAGCACCACCTTGGAACCTGTATTTAATTCCGGG
>CAYSSE010000685.1:0-2116 GCA_964433355.1 uncultured Desulfocicer sp. | reverse complement strand
AGATCGGGGGACACCTTACTTATCTTTTTTAGACCCCGGTTTCTGAAAGGAAGATCCATGTTGCCATCCACCCATGAAATGGATGCCTGGGCCGATCTGGATGCACGCCGAATTTTCGGGCATTTTGAAGGGGGACGGTTTGTGCTGGATCGGTTGAGCAAGGGGGTTCATTGACTATAAAAGTGTAAGCGCCAGTCGTGACCACAATTCCAAATTGCATTGGGCAATTTCTTCTGGAGGAAGCCATGCCAGATTGTGCAATTCCTCGGCCGGTTCCGGTGGTCTGCCACTACTGAGCTTAATTTTATAAACAATACCAAGGTGTACCCGACCGACAGATGACCTTGTCTCACTGATGAACCCCAGAAGGCTGGTGGTACAGCTCCCGAAGGTCTTGAATTCTTCATTGAGTTCCCGGTTTGCACCGTTTTTCAGTGTCTGTGAAACGGTGTCTGCCCCGTCTTCAGGGTTAACATGCCCCCCCACACCGCAGGAGCAAAGCCCATGAAGGCGTTGTTCCGTCCCGTTGCGATGATAGACGGCAAAAAGGCTGTCCTGGCTTTCCACCAGGAGATAGGGGATAAGCTGTCGGTAGGATTCATTCTTTTCTGCCAGATCCCGGGATAGCCATTCCGTTTGAAGAAGATTGATGTTAAGGGCACTGTTGGGCTGAACACTGGTATCTGCCATGACCCATTGGGGAAGGGTTTCCGTTTTTACAGCCATTACCTTTTCTGCCATATACCTCTCCTTTCGTTAATTAATTTCATGATCTGTGTTTCAGCACCCACCAGGCATTTGCTTTTGGTTTTGCGGGAAGCAAAGGCTGCCCAGTAGCCGTTGCGTATCAGTTGAAGGATTTCCCAGGTGCTAAGCCCGCCCTGGGTCATTTCCGCCGCCCTGAGATATTCGTTGGAAAGCGTGGTTCTGGACATGCCGGGATCATCGGTGTTTATGGTTACTTTTATGCCTTTGTTCAGGTACTCTTTCAGCGGATAAATACGGGTGCTTCTAACTGCAATCCCATTATCCCGGTACCCCACAATCTGAAAATTACTGGACGGACACAGCTCCACAACGATTTTCCGGTCTATGAAACGCTGCATCAGTTCCGGCTTGTCCGCCAGGGTTAACCCGTGCCCGATGCGATCGGCACTGAGATGATAAACCGCTTGCCAGATATTTTCAACGGACTCATTTTCACCGGCATGGATGGTTAGCTGCAGGCACCTTTCCATGAGAGGAAGAAAGGCTGTGCGAAGTTCGGCCGGCTTCTTTGCAGATTCAGCACCGGCCAGGTCAAATCCGGAAAAATGAGCTTTGAATTGAGTACTTGTGTCGAGCATGGTTTGTGCCAATGTGATGTGTTCCTTGATTTTATCCATGGCACCGTGCCTGCTGGCAATAAAAATCAACTGGAAGCGGCAGGAGGTCTGTTCATCACCGGCAAGTTCATCCAGTATAATGGAAACCACCTGTACCCCCGTGAGACTGCCCCGGGTATAGTTGTTTGGTGAACAACGCAATTCCAGGTAAGAAATATTTTCTTTTTGTGTCTGGCGTTTTAATATTTTGCATGCCTGGCGTATAGCAGCTTCGGATTGGAGCAGGCCGGATCCCTGAAGATCTCCCAGGGGTTCATACCGTTCAATGCCGATACCAAAAAAAATTTTCGGGGAGATAAGATCTTTGTATATTAATTGTTCCAGCAGATCCGGCTCATGGGAAAAGGCGGTTAGAAAGCCACAGACGGTTAAAGGCTCAGGGACTTCATGGAATTTGTTCCGAAGTACCTTGCCGGTACCGTTAAGTTCCTGGTCGAGTAAGTTGATATCTTTTTGTGACACAGCCGTTTCAATTTTGTTCAACCAGGTATTAAATTTTTTATTGAGTTTGCGATGTCTGTATATTGCGTCGTCTTCCGCATGGGCCACCAGAATCATTTCTTTGGGTGATAAAATACCACCGAAATGACAATGAAGTTCCGCCTTTGGTAATGCCCTGAGCCAGGATAATTCTGCCTGCCGGTTTACCGGGTCCACACCGATACGGGTTTGTTTGAGCAATTGTATCTGGTCTGGGGACAGGATATAAAGCTGACGGAAACTGGACTGTT
>CAYSSE010000684.1:0-2118 GCA_964433355.1 uncultured Desulfocicer sp. | reverse complement strand
CATGATATCATTTGGCTCCGCGTCTACGACCCAATATTCGTTGTGTCCAGCAGGAGATGCCCGTTTATATGAAAGAGTAGTCGAGTCTAACATTCTTTCATGCTTCGTTGTGGGTAGGCCGAGGCCAGAGTACGGTCTGCCAGTGGCAGTTTTATATGAAAGAGTAGAGGATTCTAATATTCTTTCATGCTTCGTTGTGGGCAGGCCAAGGCCAGAATACGGTCTGCCAGTGGCAGTTATAAAAAAATGGTCGAATCGATGGTCATTGAGGTGCGAGGCTTAAAAATCTCAGAAAAGAGGCGGCCATGAATTTCAAGAAAAATTATCTGCTCATGGGCATTTTATTACTGCTTATTGTCATTCTGGCGGCCATTACCTGGAACACCACCCGTATCATCACGGAACGCACCGTTGAAAGCCATCAGCAAAGCATTGCCACGGAACTTGCCAAAACCGTTGAGCTGTGGCTGAAACAGCACATGAACATCATTGATGCCACAGCCATTGCATTGCAGGAAATCTCCATTGGTGAGACACCTGAAACCAAGCGAATTTTGCAGATGGCCGCAAAGGCTGGCAATTTTGCCGATGTTTACATAGGACAACCCACCGGGGCCATTATTCTGGGTACCGATTGGATTCCCCCCAAGGGATATGATCCTCGGATACGCCCTTGGTTTCGAAAGGCCGTGGCAGAAAACAGCACGGCCTTTACCAGCCCCTACCAGGATTTGACCACCATGAAAATGGTCATTGCCATTGTCAAACCTCTGTGGATTAAAAATGAATTTGCCGGCGTACTCAGTTCCGACATCATCCTTGATACCTTAAAAAAGAATGTACTCAATGCAAAGATCGGCACCTCTGGCTATTCATTCATCATCGGCAGTCAGGGAACCATTTTAGTTCATCCCGATGCCGCATTGGAGATGACAACCAAATTCCAGGAGTTGAACGCCTCTCTTTATGAGGTTCTGGAACATTTTGAAAAAAATACCACCGGCTCCTATCACTACTACATGGATGGAAAGGAGATGATTCTTTCCCACCGACGTCTGGCAGGATCCCAGTGGTATTTGTGTACAACGGTGGAAAAAAAAGAGGCCTATACCCTTGCCAAAAACACCGCCATGTTGTTTGCCATGGGCGTGGTGTTTAAAATTCTGGGAGTGTTGGCCCTGTTGACCCTCCTGGTTACCTTTGGCAGTGCTTTGGCTTTTTTTATTGCCAAACGGCAGTTTAATATCATTGTTAATAAGCACAAACGTCTTCTTTCCGGTAAAGATGCCGATTTAAAAGATGAAATAACCCTTCGTAAAGAGATGGAAACCCGGTACCACACCATTTTTAATATGGCCACCAACGGTATTATATTAAGCCGGGGAAATGTTTTTGTTGAATGTAATCAAAAAGCCGCTGAGCTACTGGGCATGAGACGTCGCAGAATTGTGGGAAAGCGCTTGCTTGACTTTTCTCCCGAAAGACAGCAGGACGGTAAAGAGAGCCGTTTTGTTTTTAAGCTGATTAACCACAAACTTATTTCAGACAGCCAGCAAAGCTTTAAATGGTTTTTCGTCCGGGCCGATGGCTCCCAGTTTCCAGCCGAGGTAAGTGTTAAATTGCTCCATCTGGGTGACGATGTCATGACCCTTTTCAGTATTTGGGATATTTCCAAGCGGGAGAATGCGGAACATCAACTCCGCCAGGCCCAGAAACTGGCGGCCATGGGGGAGATGATGAGTTCTATTGCCCACCAGTGGCGCCAGCCCTTAAATGCACTTTCTACCTATGTGGCAAGTTTGTTGCCTGCATTCTATAATGGAATGATCACCCAGCCGTTTGTGGAAAAATTGGTGGGGGAGGCCGATACCCAGATTCAGTTCATGTCCACCACCATCAATGATTTCAAGGAATACTTTAAACCCTCCAAAACAAAGCGGCCCTTTGACGTGAATGATGCCGTTGATAGAGCTGTTAAGCTCATGAAGTCCCAATTGAATCAGGGCTGGATGCAGCTTTATATCCACAAAGAGGATGCAGATAAAAATATTTCAGTGCTTGGCTATAAAAATGAATTTATCCATGTGCTGGTAAATATCATCTCCAATGCCCGGCACG
>CAYSSE010000683.1:0-2120 GCA_964433355.1 uncultured Desulfocicer sp. | reverse complement strand
TTGGGTGGTCGGGATGAGAAGATTCGAACTTCCGACCCCAGCGTCCCGAACGCTGTGCTCTACCAGACTGAGCCACATCCCGACATCCAAACGACGCATATTAATAGTTTATTTTTTAAGCATTGTCAAGTGAATGTTCCGTCCTGAATTACAGATTCAGAAGGGAGGAATATCTGGTCAAATTTTAAAAAAACGCATCCAGAACAATGGTGGCTTCCCGGCCCGGCCCAACGGATAAAATTTTAATTTTTACCCCGGACAGTTCTTCAATCCTGGCAAGGTATTTTTTTGCATTTTCTGGGAATTGATCAAGGCTTTTAAGTTTTGAGGTATCTGTCTGCCAGCCTGGATGGGTTTCATAGACAGGGGTGCAGTTATCAAGGGTCTTAATGCTGGCCGGGAAGTCTTCCATGACGTCCCCATTGTATTCATACCCCGTGCAGATTTTAAGTTCTTTCAGTTCATCTAACACATCCAGCTTGGTAATAACAAGGCCAGTGAGGCTGTTGAGACGGGCCGCATTTCTCAGGACGACCATGTCCAGCCAGCCGCAACGTCGTCGTCTGCCGGTGGTGGCACCGAATTCTGCTCCCTTTTTTTGGATGGCCTCCCCCGTGTCATCAAAGAGTTCTGTGGGGAAAGGGCCTGCTCCCACCCGGGTGGTATACGCTTTGACAATGCCGATGATTTCATCCAGTCTACAGGGCCCCACACCTGAACCGCAGGCGGCATTGCCGGACACAGTGCTGGAGGAGGTGACAAAGGGGTAGGTGCCGTGTTCAACATCCAGATGCGTTCCCTGGGCACCTTCAAAAAGAACTTTCTTGCCCTCATCCATACCTTTGTTTAAAACAACAGATACATCTGCAATATAAGGTAGCAGTCGATCCCTTAAAGCCATGTACTCTTTGATCACCGCTTTGGGATCAAGGGGATCTGTATTAAAAAATTTTTCAAGATAGAAGTTTTTTTCTTCCATGATACTTATGACTTTATCAGCAAAAAGATCCGGATCAAGCAGGTCTTCAAAGCGGATGCCCCGACGGGTGGCACGATCCTCATAACAAGGACCAATACCACGACCGGTGGTACCGATTTTGTCTGCCCCTTTTTTGATTTCCCGGGCCTTATCAATGGCTCTATGGTAGGGCATGATCATGTGGGCTCTGTTGCTGACTTTCAGCATGTCCGGAGAAACATCCACCTGATTGTCTTTCAGATAATCCATCTCTTCCAACAATACTTTGGGGTCCACCACCACGCCGTTGCCGATGAAGCACTTTTTTTTCTGGAGGATACCCGACGGAACCAGATGACTGATGATTTCTTTGCCATCCACCACCATGGTGTGCCCTGCGTTATTTCCTCCTTGGAATCTTACCACGTAGTCGGAAGATCCACTTAAAATATCAACAATTTTACCTTTGCCCTCATCACCCCACTGGGTGCCGACAACTACGATGTTTGACACTGTCTTCTCCTTTTATTTCTAAAAAAGCTTCTGATAATATGGCGTGTTTCGTCTTCACAAATGCCGGATACAACTTCAAGATTGTGGTTCAACCGGGCATCAGAAGCAAAATTGTATAATGCACCGGCGGCCCCCCATTTGGGATCGGGGGCGCCAAAAACAACCCGGGAGAGCCGGGCATGGATCACCGCACCCATGCACATGATGCAGGGCTCAATGGTGCTGTAAAGGGTGGCACCACATAGCCGGTAATTGCCCGTTTTTTTGGCAGCACTGCGTAGGGCCAGCATCTCCGCATGGGCTGATGGGTCTGTCCGGGTGATGGTTTGATTGTAACCCTGTCCGATAATACATCCTTTCTGGTCAACCACCACAGCCCCCACGGGTACTTCATCCAGTTGCTGGGCTTTAAGTGCCTGATCCAGGGCCAGGTTCATGTAATCCCTGTCATTCATGGCCTATCTATATCCATTTTTCTGGGTGCAGGTCAATTTAATTTTAAATGAAGGTGTAAATAATTTAAAAAATACATTGACAAACAGTGGCCAGAAATATATCTAAGAGGGGTTTGTGCGCCCGTGGCTCAGCTGGATAGAGTACCTGACTACGAATCAGGGGGTCGGCGGTTCGAATCCGTCCGGGCGTACCA
>CAYSSE010000682.1:0-2122 GCA_964433355.1 uncultured Desulfocicer sp. | reverse complement strand
GTGCCCTTTGCCGAGGTGGAGGTGGAGTATTACAATGAAAATAAAAAAGCCACAGCCCCCACGGATTACATGGTGACCCAGACCCTTAAGGCCGATGGCAACGGTATTTTCAGCTATGCTCCCCCGGTGGCGGGTTGGTGGGGATTTGCAGGCTTGACCACGGCAGATGAAAAAAAAATGCATGACGGAGTGGAAAAAAATATTGAGCTGGGTGCTGTGATCTGGGTTCAATTCATGCCCTGGCAGTCAGGAGAATAAAATGCATATTTCAGAAGGGGTACTCTCTGGACCGGTGATGATGGCAGGGGCAGCCCTGGCCTTTGCCGGAACCGCAGTGGGGCTGAAAAAAATTGATTATGACCGCATGGTTCATGTGGCCATTCTTTCATCGGCTTTTTTTGTGGCCTCCCTGATCCATGTGAATCTGGGGCCTTCCAGTGTGCATCTTATCCTTAATGGCATTGTGGGATTGCTGCTGGGATGGGCCGCCTTTCCCGCCATTTTAACGGCTCTGCTGCTCCAGGCTATTTTGTTTCAATATGGGGGAATAACGGCTCTGGGGGTGAATACGGTGATCATGGCTCTGCCGGCGGTGATCTGCTATTATCTGGTGGGGCCGCTGACAAACAGGAGCCCTCGATATACTTTTGTGGCTGCCTTTCTGGCCGGTGCTGGAAGTGTGGGCTTGGCGGCCCTGGGATTGGGATCGGCCCTTTATTTCACGGAAAAAAACTTTTTGGAAGTATCCATACTGGTGATGACCGCCAATTTACCGGTGATGATCATTGAAGGTATTGTTACTGGGTTTTGTGTGACCTTTCTTTTAAAGGTATACCCTGAAATATTTCCCAAAAGAGGATAACACTACAGCTATCACCCCATCGCTCACATAGAATTAATAGGCTACTCAGTCCCAAAAAAACGAAGATGGATTACAGCCCAAATATTTATATTAAATACCCGAGTATCTATTTCTAAAGATAAAACCCAGATATATCAACGATATATATTCATGGAATACGGAAAAACATATGTGTGGGTACTTACAACCTGAATGTTTACCGGAGAGGGTCTGAAAAATGAGAGATAACCCGATGAATCAAAAAACAGGGCAGGGGACAGATGTTGGAGATTTTTCCACGGCTGTCACTGAAATCCGATCCCAGGTGTTGGTAACAGCCAGCCATACAACATCACACTTTTTTTTCCATGCCCGTTGCTCTCATCCACTCCTGCCGGGGTGGAGCATAAAGCTTGCCCTGCTGGCGCTTATGTTGATTCTGGTAAATACACCCCCGGCATGGGCCCACAAGGTATATGTGTTTGCCTGGGTGGAAAAAGGGGTGGTGTACACCGAGAGTAGTTTTGGGGATCAGCCAGTGCATGGGGGGGGCATTGAAGTGGTGGGTCGGGATAATCAGGTGGTGCTCCAGGGTAAAACCGATGACTTGGGAAAATTTAATTTTCCCGTTCCCTCCACGGTGACCTCGGATCTCTTGATCAAGCTGGACGCCACCATGGGACACCAGGCCCGGTGGACACTGACCCAGGCAGAACTCACCGCAGCCGGGGAAAAGGCTGAACAACAATTGGGAGAAGCCATGACAAAAAAGGCGGCCCTGGAAGCCAAGCCTTCCATGGCGGCGGTGCTCACTGGCATTGCCATTATCTTTCTTATTTGTGGCATCGCCGCATTCATAAATAAAAAGAGGAAAAAACACAATGGATGAAACCCTTGCGCAATACGATTCGTGGATGCACCGCATGGATCCCGGTGTAAGGGTAATAACCGCGGTGATTGTCTCCTTTTGCGCAGCCCTGTGTCATGACGTGAAAATTCTGGGAATCCATCTGATTTTGGCCCTGCTCCTTGTGGGCATGGCAAAGCTTCCCCCCCGGGCGCTCCTTAAACGCTTAAAGCCGTTATTCTGGTTTTTGGTCATGATCTGGGTGGTGATGCCCTTTACCTATGAGGGAGAGCCTTTGCTTGTAATGGGGCCGTTGACCCTCACCCGTCCCGGGGTGATGCTGTGCGTGAACATTACCCTTAAGTCTGTGACTATTTTATTGTATTTCATGGCCCTGGTGGCCACCATGACCGTGGCCACATTGGGGCAGAGTC
>CAYSSE010000681.1:0-2127 GCA_964433355.1 uncultured Desulfocicer sp. | reverse complement strand
TGTGACTGGAACAAGGCCGAAGTGGGACGGCGCATCGGTAAAAGCCGAACCTCTGTATGGAAATATATGAAAAAATGGAATATTTCCCTACAGCCAGAAATAGAATAAACCTTTTGGGGGTTTATTTTTAATGCTGGAACCCTGCACATTTCATGGATACTGGGGATATCCCAACCCGTTTCTAAGTACCCACACATATGTTTTTCGGTATCCTACAGAGATATACCATTGATATTTATTGATTGTATTTTGAGGAACATATGACCCTGTTGATTAAGTCGCTTTTTGCAAAATAATCGCCCAATATTTTGATATTGGGTGATTTAATATTCAACATATCGTATCTATAATCCAGAGATCTGTACTAAATCAACAGGCTCATATATGCTCGGGTACTTATTTTCATATGCGGTCTTTACCCTTATTGAAAAAATCCTTCATCAGGCTTTCATGGGTATCTTCTGCTTGAATCTGTTCCAGCAAACGCTGGATCATCCGGGCGTGAATCTTGGCAATCTCAAAGGAGATCTGGGGGTACTCCATGAGCATCTCCTCAAATTCTTGTTTGTGAATCTCCAACACCCGCGTTGGCTCTTTTGCCCTACAGGTGAGAAAACGTTTACTGTCCACCAGAAAGGCACTCATGCCAAAGCTGTCCCCGGCCTTGAACTGACCCACATCCACGTTGTTTCTATATGCGGAAATTGTCCCATCCACACAAATATACATGGTGTCTGCAAACCCCTTTTCACGAAATAAAATTTCTTTGGGGGCAAAGGTCACTTCCTGGGCAATGTCACTGATGGCAGCCAGTTCATTAATGGCCAGATTTTTAAAAATATCCACCTTCTGGATATAAACAATTTTTTCCTGAAAACTTAAGGTTCCTTCCATCATCGCCTCCATTGAAGTGGCATTTTTCAAGCCATCTTCACCTACATCTCCTTGAAACAATTGCCCCTCCCACTGGTTCTTTTTTGTTTTTATTTCATCACCCATCCCATCCCATGGCAGGGTCTTTAATATCCCCCGGGCCAGGCGCACCGTCAGCCAGTTGTTGCTGTGCAACAAAAAGTCAAGGGCTTTATCCGTCTCAAATAAAGCCTCCGGCCCCCCCGGTTGTCTGTATTGATGTTGCAATATACCTTCCGGAGCCGTTCCATCCAAAAAAGGCATAAGACGCTTTACCAGCCGGGGATGCATGGTACTTTCCAGGGCTTCCAGGGCATTGGATCGTCTGCGATGATCTTTAGAAAAAAGACTTCTTAAAATAAGCCGCACCTGTCCAGAATCATCATTGATGGAGGCCACCCGAAGTCCGGTCTGAATATGGGCAGCTCTGATTTCAGAAAGATGACGCACCAACAGATCACAGGAGAGGGTCTTTGGTAATTTGTCCAGGGTTTGGGAAATGGCAAGACAAATGCATGCCTGTCGGATCTCTCCTTCAAAAAAGGCAAACATATCCGGATCTTTTATATCAAGGGCTTTGAGAATTTCAAAAATACCCTCCCGCATTTTTAGGGACGATGGATAAAGGAATTCAAATAACAATTTGCCATTGCAATAGGGACATTCCTTGATTTTTTCAATGGCAAGTTCACGAACCTCATCGGAACGATCCCCCACAAGGGCAAGTATCCGACGACGCAAGACATCGTTATCAGTGATTTGAACCGCTTCCAGGGCAGCCATGCGCACCGCAACCTGGGAATGATTTAAAAACGAGGCCACCCGATCTGTGACATCGGTGGGATCCAGTCTTTTTAAACCACGAATCAGTGCGGGAAGCAGGGACTCATGGCTTTTTAGGGTCAATAGCTGATTCAAAAGGGGAATATACACCGTATCCCCTGATTCTGCCGCAGCAATTATGCCGGCATGGACATGATCCAAGTTGGACGCACGCATCCATTGGCCCATCAACTCCCGGCGGTGTTCAGACATTTCCATGAGCAAACAGGCGGCGGACTGGGCCCGGATTTCCGGGGAAATGCAGGTTTTTACGCCTTGATATCGGCACTGTTTTTCCAATGCCTGGTAAAAATTTCGGCAGGCATTTGTGTTACGGGGTTTAACCACCCGAATCATGGCAAGGGTCAGGGGTTCATCCGCCACATTGATCAA
>CAYSSE010000680.1:0-2130 GCA_964433355.1 uncultured Desulfocicer sp. | reverse complement strand
TATATATATGACGATTAAAGAGCTTAAAAACCAAATAGAAGATCTGGCAGGTCAGGTGACCATTATCAATTCAGATGATATCAATGGTATGGGGCACATGTTGAATCTTCTGGATGATATGAATACTTTGGCCTCTTCGCTTGGGGCAACGCAGCTTTGTGAGATCATTGAAGCCTACAAAGCGTATGTGGGACAACTGGTTCTTGGCGAGTGTCAGGATCTGCACCCCCTGGAGGAGGGATTGCGCTTTATCCGGGATGAACAGAATCATTTTGAGAACAATGAGTCACCGGGATTTGAAATGTCTGCGGTGCATCAGTTGTTTGCTAATGCTGCTGACACAAAAGAGGGTGATTCTTCCCAGGAAAATGAAGGGGAGAATTCTGGTAAAATATCAGCTGAATCTATTGTAGATGAGCCGAAAATATCCGAAGATGATCTGGAAATTTTAACTGATTTTGTCTCTGAATCCACTGAGAATATTGAGAGCATAGAAGTTCATTTGGTGGAACTTGAATCCGATCCCACCAACAAGGAGGCTATTAATGATATTTTTCGCCCCTTTCACACCATCAAGGGCGTATCTGCCTTTCTTGATTTAAAAAAAATGAACAAGCTGGCACATGTCACAGAAACATTTCTTGACAGGGCCAGGAATGCTGAATATTTAATCAATGATGTTGCCACAGATGCCATTCTCACATCGGTGGATATCATGAAATTATTATTACAACGGACCAGTGAAGGGGTTTATGAAAAAAGAATGCCCCATGATGATGACATTGATATTGATACCATTATTTTTCAGCTCACGGAACTACCGGAGCAAATAATAAAGGGTGAATCAGACAAAGTGGGCGGGATTTTGATCCGTAAGAACAAGGTGGACCGAAATATTGTGGAGACAGCCCTGGCGAAACAGAAAATATCCCCGGAAAGGCAGCTTGGCAAGATTCTGATCGACGATGAAAAAGTGGATGAAGCAGATGTTGATTCGGCTCTGATGTCCCAGAAAGCACTCCGAAAAAATGTGGTAACCCAGGTAAAAGTCAGCACTGATAAGCTGGATGACCTGGTGGATCTTGCCGGTGAACTGGTCATTGCCCAGTCCATGCTCAGACAAAAGGCCTCGGCAGATCCTGCCTTGCATAACAGTCTTTCTCAATTGGGCCAGATTGTTACCAGCATGCAAACGGTGGCCATGTCCATGAGAATGGTGCAGATTAAATCCACATTTATGAAAATGATTCGCCTGGTAAGGGATCTTTCCAGGAAATCGGACAAAAAAGTTAAGCTTGAAATGCTTGGTGAAGAGACGGAGATTGACCGAAATGTCGTCGAGGCATTATATGAACCCATGGTCCACATGATCAGAAATTCGGTGGATCATGCCATTGAATTAAGTGAGGATAGAGCACTTGCCGGCAAACCCCCCCATGGGAAAATTATGCTGCGGGCCTTTCACAAAGGCGGTAATATTGTCATAGAGATTGAGGATGATGGCAAGGGGCTGGATCGAAAGAAGATACTGGAAAAAGCGATATCTCTTGACCTGGTTAAGGCGGATGAGTCCCTTAGCGATCAGCAGGTTGACCAGCTGATCATGGCCGCCGGATTCTCAACTGCCAGCAAAATTACGGATATCTCCGGCAGAGGCGTGGGGATGGATGTGGTAAAAAAGGCCATTGAAAAACTCAGGGGGCAGCTAACCATTGTTTCCAGACCTGGCCAGGGAGCAAAATTTATCATTGCGCTTCCCTTGACACTTGCCATCATTGACGGCATGCTTGTCCGCATTGGCAAAGAAAAGTATATTCTCCCCACATTGGCCGTTCAACGTTCCTTTCGGCCAGAAAAAATCAATTGTAATACCGTGCAGGGAAGGGGTGAGTTTGTCAAAGATAAAAATTCCTTGATTCCATTGGTTCGGATGACACAATTTGCCAATATTGAAAACGATTTCACAAATCCCTGGGAAGGACTTGTGGTGGTTCTTGAATCCAGGGATGAAAAAAGGGGATTTCTTGTGGATGAGCTGTTGGGCAGGGATGAATATGTAATTAAAAATCTTGGATACAGCCTTGAACATGTCAAGGGGGTTTCTGGGGGGGCTATATTGGGAGATGGAAC
>CAYSSE010000679.1:0-2131 GCA_964433355.1 uncultured Desulfocicer sp. | reverse complement strand
ACCCATCGGAGGGGGCTCTGCTGAGGGTGCTTGGACACTTCATTTTCATATAAAAGTTACCCTGGGCTAAGAGGACAGGTTTTCAAATCTGCCCCCGCCTCCCTCTGAATTTCCACAATGGGAATCTCCCATGTTTCACATGCAACTCCAGGAAGAAAATCAGGTTGACAATCGGTCTTCTTCCGCTGAAGCATGGCCAGAATTCGTATTTTTTTGATCTCATCTTGTTTTGGGTTCCATTGTTGCCGGGCCCCCCGGGCTATGGCGGCCACGGGGAGACCTTTTTGTGTACACAGATAGGTCATGGTGGGAGAGTGTTGCACAAGTCGCAGCTCATCCCCGGGACTAAGTTCTTTGAGTGCTGTATGGATGGGATGATTCGGTGATTTCCTTCCGGCATAATCCAGGAAAATATCCTTTAACGGGAGTATTTCGTAATAAACGTTTTGAACTGCCACTGCCCTGGAATGACCCAATTTTATATGAAGGCCATTATAATTAAAGACTGAGTCCGAAATAACATACCCTTTTAAAAAGCTGGGAACACTATCCTTCAACGGTGGGGTGTTCTGAAAAGGGCCAATTATTTGAGACTGGTTCCTAAATCGACACCCATCAAGGCAGGTCTCGTGGCTTAAAATCTTCACATGGGGGTTATCTTTACCAGCCATGGAAAAAATTCCCAACCATTCTTTTGCCCGGGTCATGGCCACATAATAGAGCCGCCGTTCCTCCTCCATCTCCGCCATGCTTTGGGGGATGCGCCACATCCCATCCAAGATAAACACATGGGAAAACTCCATGCCCTTGGCGCTGTGAACTGTACCCAAAAAAATACCCTTTCCCAGTCTCTGTTCCCGTTTTTGCTCCAGAATCAGTTGTGAAAAAAAATGATGAACCTGGAACAAGGTGATTTCACCATCCCCGGTTTCCGCCTCCAGGGCCATCAATCCATCTTCAATGAATTGGTGCCATGGGTTTAAATTTTTAGAGGTGTTTACATTAATGGTTTTATTATCTGAGTGGTTTCTCTGGTTTTCTTTTAACGGATTGTTTTTCAAATTGATGGATATCTGTCTTGAATCTTCAGGGATAAAAAGTGATGCAATGCTGAAATGTGATTGATACCGTACCAGCAGTTCCGATGCCCGGGAAAAAAAGTCTGGATGCTGTACCAAATCCGCCATGAAATCGACAATTTCCCGAACCCGGAACAAAGAGAAACGGCTGGCCCCGGTGAGGGGAAGGCTCATGGGAATACCTTGTGCCTCCAGCACCGAGCGCACAGCCAGGAGCATGGGATGGTTCATGCCATTTCTGGATAAAATCGCCATCTCTTCCAGGGCCGGGGCTGGGTGCTTTGCAAGCATCATCTTCAGAGCTTCGGCCAGTTGCCGGGCCTGATCCATTTCATCCAGAACCTGGAACAAGATCACCTCTCCCTGGGGGCGCTGTGCCAGGTATTGGGGGCTTATCTGCATGGGATGACCGGTTTTCATGCGATCTCGGTTATGAGAAATAAGGGCATTTCCAAGTTCCATGATACAAGGAGCAGAGCGGAAATTCTCCGTAAGATGAAACACCTCAGCCGCATAATCTTCCTTGAATTTTCTGATAAATTTAACACTGGCGTTTCTGAACCCGTAGATGGATTGATCATCATCCCCCACGGCCATGATGTTGAGTTTGCCGGAATTTCCTTGTTTTTTGTCCACTTCAAGACGTCTACCAGCCACAGCAGAGATGAGATCGTACTGGTTCTGATCAATGTCCTGGTACTCATCCACCAGAATATACTCGTAGCCTGCCAGAATGCGCTCTCTGATCTCGTCCACGCCAAGGCCGGGCAACTCCTTGTTACCTGACAGGATATTTGTGGCTTCGGTGATGATGGTATCAAACCACTGGGTGAGAGAGGTCGCCGGTGCAAGAGGTCTGCCAAGGTTTCCCCGTGTTTTTATTTGGGTTCCTCCTTCCATGGTCATCCCCGGAGTTTTGCCGGTGATCTGCATGGCAAGGGAATGAAACGTCATCACCGATACCCCCCAGGCATCTTGATTGATCAGGGTCAGCAGCCTTTTTTTCACTAACACCGCAGCGCTGTGGTTGTAGCACAGCACCAGCACAGCCC
>CAYSSE010000678.1:0-2134 GCA_964433355.1 uncultured Desulfocicer sp. | reverse complement strand
TGAAAAACAAAAAAAGAAAAGGCAATTGACCATGGCAATACAATGGTTCCCCGGCCACATGCTGGAGACAAGAGAATTTCTCAGACAGACGATTCCAAGTGTGGATGTGGTTTTGGAAATACTGGATGCCAGATTGCCCATATCCAGCGCCAACCCCCTGTTGGATAAAATATGCAAAACCACCCCCCGGGTAAAGGTTTTAAACAAAAAAGATCTGGCCGACCCCGAAGCCACCCGCCAGTGGCTGGCATATTTCAATGAGCAGTTTGACGGAAAATGCGTTGCCATTAACGGCACGGATAAAACACAAACTTGGAAAACAGTGGATGATGCCGTGAAAACCATCACCCGGAACAAGGCCCGCAATGCAAGAATCATGGTGGTGGGCATACCCAATACCGGTAAATCCACCATCATCAATTCCCTGGCCGGAAAAAAAATTGCCAAAACCGGAAATACGCCAGCCATCACCCGCCAAAAACAACGGGCCGGACTGAAAAATAAAATTGATATCTATGACACCCCGGGTATCCTCTGGCCCATCTTGGAGAACCAGGCAGGTGCCTACCGCCTGGCTGCCAGCGGTGCTATATCCGACACGGCCATGGATTATGCGGATGTGGCTCATTTCACGGCAGGATACCTGCTGGAACGATATGGCGCACAACTCCAGGAACGATACCAGTTGGAAGATCCCCTTCCCCCCAACGCCAAGACCCTCATTGAAGCCATTGGCACCCGCCGGGGATTTTTAAAAAAAGGGGGAATTTTAAACTGGCAAAAGGCGTCTGAAGTGCTCATCCGGGAACTGAGAATCGGGAAAATTGGCAGAATCAGCCTCGAATTTCCCAGAGACCATCTCTCCCAAACTCCGGAATAAACTGCCACAGGCAGACCGTATTCTGGCCTCGGTCTGCCCACAACGAATCATGAAAACGGTATTATGCCCCCCCCAACGGGCAATGGGCCCGGCCGGAACCGTAGACGGCACAATTGGAAGCCGCACAGCTTGAAACATTTACATCACCAACCCGAATATTTACGGCACCATACCATTGCTGAAATTTTAAATTCACAAAAAGAGTATATCCATGATACCTTGTCATAATTGTTTAAAAAAACACATTGTCCATTCTATAGCCCTGGTTCTTTTCTCCCTGGTTTTGGTACCTTCGGCCCATCCGGCCCAAAGCCTGCCCCCTTCACCTGAACAGACCCTGAATGACACTCAAGCCCCCCTGCCTCAGTTGCACTATAGTCGGGATGACGCTTACACAGGGGTGGCCATTGTCAAATCCCTTGAAAAATACCACTATTCTGGAAAAAAGCTGGATGATCTTCTGTCTGCCAACATACTGAATAAATATTTGTCCAACATGGATCCAGCCAAGAATCTTTTTACCGCAAAAGATATCAATGAATTTGAGCAGGTCAAATACTGGTTGGACAACTCCCTGGAACGGGGAAATCTCAACCCGGGATATGTGATTTTCAATGTCTATTTACAACGTTCCATGCAGCGCCTCCAATACATAAAGAGCCTCATTCCGGGATGGGAACAGCGCTTTGATTTCACACGAACAGAATTCATCTCCCTGGATCGAGAGAATGATCCCTGGCCGGAAACCATGGCTGCACTTAAAACCCTCTGGTACCAGGAACTTAAAAATGATATTTTAACCCAAAAACTTGACGGTATTGCCCCGGATGAAATCACCACACTCCTTGAAAAGCGGTATCACAACCGGCAGACCCGTCTTGCACAAATTGACGAAAAAGATGTCTTTTCCAGCTATATGAATGCTGTGACCATGAGCTTTGATCCCCACACCCAATATTTCCCCCCCCGGGCTTCAGAAGACTTTGATATTCAGATGAGTCTCTCCCTGGAAGGCATTGGGGCCGTGCTTCAAACCGAAGATGAATATACCAAGGTGGTAAGACTCATCACCGCAGGTCCTGCGGAAAAATCAGGTAAACTCAAACCCGGAGATAAAATTATGGGGGTGGGCCAGGGGCTCAAAGGAGAACTACAAGACACCGTGGGATGGCGAATTGATGAGGTGGTAAAACTCATCCGGGGTCCCAGAAATACCATTGTTCGCCTGGAAATCATTCCCGGGGACAAAAAAGG
>CAYSSE010000677.1:0-2138 GCA_964433355.1 uncultured Desulfocicer sp. | reverse complement strand
AACTACTCAACCTAAAAATTGCAAGCGTTAAAGGAAAAAGATATGTGCGCCATCGCAGGCCTATTATTCAAACATAATGTAAAAAGAAATTTCGCCATGACCACTGGACAGGCCTTGACAGAGATTCTGGATGCCACCCTGCACCGAGGGCCGGATTCTGCAGGCTGGGCCCTTTATCGCGACCCTTTGAAAGACCTCTATCGCATGCGATTTCTCCTGCCGGAGTCACCGGGAACAGCCCATGCCATGGGAAAAGATGAGGGCCTGGAAGGGACAAGTGAAAACGACTCCACTGCCTATCAAATCAAAACCATTCGCCAAGAGCTTGAAGCCCTTGACGTCACCATTGTTAAAGAGTGGGTTGAGGGATGCTCCTTTGCCATCCATGCCGCCTATGACGGAGATATTCTGACTTTAACCCGAAGTATTGAAAAAAAATTAACCCCCATTTCCATGGGCACCCGTCTGGATATTATAAAGGACGTGGGGGTTCCCCGGGATCTTGATAAAAAATATGATGTCTCAAGTTTTAACGGCAGCCACGGCATTGCCCACATCCGTCTGGCCACGGAATCCGGTGTTCATCCTGACACAGCCCACCCTTTCTGGGCCTGCGGTTTTGAAAACATTGCCACAGTGCACAACGGACAAATCACCAACTACTGGATCATGCGTCGACGGCTGGAACGAAAGGGAATGGCCTTTCAGACGGAAAATGACACGGAGCTCATCGCCGTGTATCTGGCCTATCAGATGAGCCAGAAGGCAAGCCTTAAAGAGGCGCTAAAAGCCTCCCTGGATGATCTTGACGGCACATTTTCCTATCTGGTGGCCACAAAGGATGCCATTGGATATGCCAAAGACAAACTGGCGGCCAAACCCATGGTGAAGTACGAAAACGATGAAATGATTGCCATTTCCTCCGAAGAGGTGGGCCTCAATCGTCTCTTTCCGGGCCAGGCCCTGGAAACCAGTGAACCTGCCCCATTCACCTACGGGTTATGGACAAGAGACAACTAAATTGACATACTCAAATCTCAGATACCATGAAGGAAAAGTATCATGGCAACCATTGATTTATCCAGCATACCCATTCGCACGGCCAATGAAGTTATAAGGGGATATGGCTCCACCCATCAGGATGTGGACATTCTCAACCCCGATGCAAAACACTACATTGCCGTGGGATTGACCCATCCGGTGAACGTCTCTATAAAAGGCTCTGCCGGTTATTTCTGTGGTGGACTCAGCGACGGCCCTAAAATTGAAGTTAAAAACAATGTGAGCTGGGGTGTGGGAGACAATATGCTGTCCGGTTCCATTGTCGTGGGAGGCAATGCCGGTGCCATTGCCGGAGAAGCCCTCCGGGGCGGAGAGATTGTCGTCCGGGGTAATATGGGCTCCCGGGCAGGCCAGGTAATGAAAAAAGGCACCCTGTGCTGCGGTGGAAATTCGAGTTTCATGGCGGGCTACATGATGTATGGCGGCCGCATGATCATCCTTGGCAACTCCGGCGAAAAGGTGGGGGAAAACATGGCTGGTGGTGAAATTTATGTGGGGGGAGATATTGAATCCTTGGGCAGCGATGCCATGATTTTATCCCCCACCCCCGACGAAACGGCATCAATCATGACCTTTCTGGCAAAGTATGACATTCCCTTTTCCGGCAAATTTACAAAAGTGGTATGTGCGGGCAAGGATCTTTCCTGCGGCACGCCGGAACCCCCATTAAAGAATACGCCCTTTACCCAATTTTCCGGGGAGAACACGGCCTATTGGAATACAAAGGTGCTGGACGATATAACGGTGAAAAGCCACATTGGTCGCTACCGGATCAGGGGCTATGGTACCTCCCGCCATCTCCCCCATTTCAATGACATTGCCTTTAAAAAAGACGTAGAAATCAACCCTGCAAATTCAAACACCCCCATTGACATGAGAACCTTTATCGGAGATCGCAGCCAGGGAAAGGCTCTTGATTTAAGCATGCCCGTGGTCATTGCCCCCATGAGTCTCGGGGCGGTGAGCCCCCGGGTAAAGACCGCCCTTGGCATTGCCTCCCGCCTGTCGGGCATCTGTGAAAACACAGGGGAAGGCGGCATGTATTCCGTGGAGCGGGCCGAAGCAAGGCAGCTCAT
>CAYSSE010000676.1:0-2145 GCA_964433355.1 uncultured Desulfocicer sp. | reverse complement strand
CATCGGGGGGGGCTCTGCTGAGGGTACTTGGACACTTCATTTTCATATAAAAACTTTATAGACATATAAGAGGATAGACGTGACTGATTTACTTGGAGATATGAGAAAAACTCACAACTGTGGTGAGTTAAGAGCAACGGATGCAGGGAAAGAGGTTGTACTCATGGGATGGGTCCAGCGCCGGCGGGACCATGGTGGGGTTATTTTTATAGACTTCCGGGACCGTGGGGGAATTACCCAGGTTGTTTTTAATCCGGAACATTCACCAGCGGCCCATGAAAAAGCCCAGGTTATCCGCAGTGAATATGTGCTGGGTATCCAGGGAAAGGTGCTCCTGCGCCCCGATGACATGCTCAATGCCAAAATGGACACCGGTGCCATTGAAATCATGGCGGATGAACTCAAAATTTTCAGCCATGCTGAAACCCCGGTATTTCCCATTGAAGACCGGGTGGAAGCCTCGGAAAGCATTCGATTGAAACATCGCCACCTGGACCTGAGACGTCCCCAGCTCCAGAAGAACATTATGGCAAGACACACGGCTTCCCGGGCCATCAGAGACTACCTCAATGACCTTGGGTTCCTGGACATTGAAACCCCTTTTCTCACCAAAAGTACACCGGAAGGGGCCAGAGATTATCTGGTTCCCAGCCGGGTGAGCCAGGGTAATTTTTATGCCCTGCCCCAGTCTCCCCAGCTATTTAAACAAATGCTCATGATCAGCGGATTTGATCGCTATTATCAAATTGTCCGGTGTTTCCGGGATGAAGATTTAAGGGCCGACCGCCAGCCGGAATTCACCCAGATTGACATGGAACTTTCCTTTGTGGGGGAAGATGACATCATGGAGATCACCGAAGGGTTGATCAAAACGGTGTTTAAAAAGGTTCGGGATATTGATGTTAATACCCCCTTTGACCGCATCACCTATGCAGAGGCCATGGAACGATTTGGTCTGGATCGCCCTGACTTAAGATTTGGCATGGAACTTTGCAATGTGTCTGATATTGTCAAGGACACTGGTTTTAAGGTCTTTGCCAGTGTGGTGAAAAACGGGGGCATGGTCAAGGCTGTCAATGCCAAGGGCTGCATTAACTTTTCCCGCAAGGAAATTGATTCGCTGACAGATTTTGCCGCCATTTACAGGGCCAAGGGCCTTGCCTGGATTAAGGTAAAAGAAGACGGATGGCAGTCCCCCATTGCCAAATTCTTCACCCAGGAAGAAAAAGATGCCCTGGCAGAGCGCATTGATATGGAGACAGGGGATCTTATCTTTTTTGTTGCCGATACTCCCCAAATCACCAACGAAGCCCTGGGACAGCTCAGAAACGAGTTGGCCCGGCGTCTTGAACTCATTGACAGCAACACCTACCGATTTGTGTGGGTGACCCACTTTCCCCTGCTGGAATATGACAATGTGGAAAAAAGATACCAGGCCCTGCATCACCCATTCACCGCCCCCCTGGAGGAAGATCTGGACAAACTGGATACCGATCCTCTAAATGTACGATCCCGGGCCTATGACATGGTGCTCAACGGCACGGAAATCGGCGGTGGCAGTATTCGTATTCACTCCAAGGAACTCCAGGAAAAAGTCCTAAAAACACTGGGAATCAGCGACGAAGAGGCCCACGAAAAATTCGGGTTCCTCCTGGATGCCCTGGCATCGGGTACCCCACCCCATGGGGGACTTGCCTTTGGATTTGACCGCCTGGCCATGCTGCTGTGCCAGGAAGATTCCATCCGGGACGTCATTGCCTTTCCCAAAACCCAGAAGGCTGCCTGTTTGCTCACCGATGCCCCGTCCCAGGCGGGTCCGGCCCAGCTCCAAGAACTGGCCATAAAAGTGGTAAAAATAGAAGAATAACCGCCATGGCGGACCGATATTCTAATATAGGTCCGCCCGCAACAAAGATTGAAAATGGTATTATGTCGCCGGGGCTCTGCTGTCGGCACTCCGGTGCCACATTTTCTTATAGAAAAGGAGGTGGCAATTCATCCCCTCCCCCAAGAATGACAGGGGACCTTGCCATATTTTTATGAAGGCACTCAAGAGAGAAATAGAAGAAAACGCCCAATACCTGGGAGACGGCATCATCAAGGCAGATGCCTTTATCAATCACCAATTGCTTCCTGGGTTGACCA
>CAYSSE010000675.1:0-2152 GCA_964433355.1 uncultured Desulfocicer sp. | reverse complement strand
AACGGTGTCTGACCTATACAAAGGACAAGGGGCTTACAAGGGTGTGGGGACTTGTGATTGCGGAAAACAGACAGATGGTAAAACTGGCGAAAAGACTTGGGTTTAATGTCCGCTTGGTACCTGGCTCGTCAGAATATGAATTGGAAATTGATCTTACGGCCGACAACAAAGATTTTTTTATTAGAAAATAAGACTTCTGGCTACCGACTTAAGGCTGGGTAATTTTCAAGCTTCGTTGTGGTGGGCCGAGGTCAGAATAAGATCTGCCCGTGGCAGTTATAAAAGGTATTTAAGTGGAAGGAAAAGAGACCATGGAACACGCTCCCCAAGACCGAAATGTTTTTTACCAGGTGCTGACCAGAAAGATCACAGTGCTGATTGTCATTGTCTCTTTTTTTCCCATGTTGTTGACCACGGGCATTCTTTTTTTTCGATTCAATGGAGCCTATTCAGACAAAGTCCGTGCCCATATTTCAGAACTTGTCCAGAAACATACCCAGAACATTGATACCTTTCTGGCGGAAAAATCGGGCAACATCCGCTTTCTGGCCCGAAATTTTGATCCCCAACACCAGCCCCCGGAAGAGTTCTTAAAACACAACCTGGCCCTTTTAAAAAAAGAGTACGGAGATGTATTCACAGATCTGGGTCTGGTGGATGAAAACGGCGTCCAATTTGCCTATGAAGGGCCTTTTAACCTTAAAAATGCCGATTATTCATCGGCACAATGGTTCATCCAGGCCAAGGCCCGACCCGTTTACATAAGTGATGTATTTGCCGGATTAAGGGGACACCCCCATTTTATCATTGCGGTTCAACTGAAACCCCCAAATTCCCATTATATTTTACGATCTACCATAAATTTTGGCGCGTTCAACTCCCTGGTGGAAAATGTTCACATGGGAAAAACCGGCATGGCATTTATTGTCAATGCCCAGGGAGAACTTCAAACCAAAACCGAAGTGGCCCTTTTGCCAGAAGTACTCCAATCCGTACCCAAACAGGTGGATTTCAAAAAAGATCATACCATTTTTGTTCAAAAAGAGGATGCATCCGGCCGGGAATATGTGTGTGTGGCTGCCATGTTCAAAAATATTGACTGGATGATGGTGTTTCATCAAGATCTCAACGATGCCTTCCGGGAGTTAAACAGCACAAAGTGGCTCACCTTTATTATCTTTGCGTTGGGCTGCATTGGCATCTTGTTTGTGGCCTTTGCCCTTCCCCGGAACATCGTACGCCTGCTCTCCAGTGCCGATCAAAAAAGCGAGGTCATGAACCGCCAGGTGGTGGAGAGCGGCAGGCTTGCCACCATTGGAGAACTTGCCGCTGGTATTGCCCATGAGATCAACAACCCTGTGGCCATCATGGTGGAAGAGGCGGGTTGGATCGAAGATCTTCTGGAAGAGGAAGAGTTAAAGCAGTGCGAAAATTTGGAGGAGTTCATGCGGGCCCTGCGCCAGATAAACACCCAGGGCAGACGGTGCAAGGAAATTACCCACAAATTGTTAAGCTTTGCCAGAAAAACCGATTCCACCCTCAACGATGTCCAGATCAACGATTCTGTCATGGAAATCGTCTCCCTCACGTCCCAGATGGCCCGGTACAACAATGTGATCATTGAAACGGATCTCAATGAAGGCATTCCATACATCAGAATATCTCCCTCGGAATTGCAGCAGGTCATCTTAAACCTGATTAACAATGCCATTGATGCCATGGAAAAAACCGGGGGTATCATTAAAATTGAAACCAAAATTAGCCACATTGAAAACAAGCACCTGGTCATAGTTATCCAAGATAACGGCCCCGGGATTCCCCGGGATAACCTGGCCCGGATCTTTGACCCATTTTTTACCACAAAGCCCGTGGGAAAGGGCACGGGGCTGGGGCTTTCCATCTGTTACGGTATCATTGAGAAGATGAATGGCAAAATTGATGTCCACAGTGAGGTGGGGGTGGGCACAAAGTTTCGCATATGGATACCGTTCCAGGATCTGGATGAAGCAGAAGTAGATGAAAAAACGCCTGTTGATGAGATGGGTCAAATTTCAGGACTTTGATCGTTTTATAAGATAATGAGCATTAAAGTACCGACAGCAGAGCCCCCCCCGATGGGTAATAGGAACCGGCCAATTGGGCCGTCTAACGG
>CAYSSE010000674.1:0-2157 GCA_964433355.1 uncultured Desulfocicer sp. | reverse complement strand
ATCCTTTAATTCATGGTTTTGAGAGGTCATTTTCAGTTGTCGGGCTCCATTTTAGAACCACAGATAAAATAATTTGCACAGCAATAACGCAGACCCATCTATAAAATCTGATGGTTCACCTGCAAGGCGCATTAAAGATTTAATATTTCTGCCCTATTTGGCCTTTGATGCAACACTGTAGATGGGCCAAAAGGCCAAGCTACTTTGTTTAAATTAGCGCCCTGCGGGCGGGCTTTTGTTTAGCTCAATATTTTAGTTTAGCTCATAATTGCATGGCATTTGCTTTGTATCAGAAAATGCAAATTTCGATACTATGAACTTATAAAATGTGCGGTCCTAATTGTCGCTTTGGTTAACTCACCTTGTCTTTTACCGCCTCAAGGGCCGGGATGATATTGTCAAAGCTCCCCAGGCTGTCAATGACTTCCATGGCAAGGGCATTGAGCCCTCCAGGGGTCATGCAATCCTTTTTCAGGGTGGCAAGATCACCATCCGACTGGGCTTCAGTAATCACCGACAACGCACCGAACATGGAGGCGGTATAGGTGGCCACATCCTTACGATCAATACCCTGTTTTTCTCCCCAGTTCACCACGGTTTCCACCATGGCATAGTAAGGAGCCAAAAGGGCTGTAATAATGGCCAGGGTCTCCAACTTTGACTCCTGATCCAGGGCAATCACGGTTCCCAGGGAATCAAAAAGGGAAGAGACCACTTCATGATCCGGAAATACGGCAATGGGTCCCACATGGATGGCGGTGCAGGGCAAGGGCACTGCCCGGACAATGCGCCAGGCCGGTTTCACCAGGGGCACCATTTCAGGGATGGTGGTGCCTGCCAGCAGATGAACCACAATGTGATCCTCCCGGAACACCAGGGGGGTCAAAATTTCCTCTTTCTGCTGGGGTAAAATCGCCAAAAATACCACATCGCAATTATCCAACACGGCCTGGTTGGAGTCGGCCACATGCACCACACCATGGTAGGTTGATGCCAGCGTATCCGCTTTTTTCTTATTGCGGGGAGAAACCCATATGGCCCCGGGCGGGGTAGGTGCAGTGCAAAGGCCGGTTACAATGGCCTCTGTAATATTTCCTGTTCCAACAAATCCCAAACGCATGTTCACCTCCATCTTTTTGAAAAAATTAAAAACTTAGGCCACTTTTTGGCATCTTTCATTTCACCTCAACAGCACTTTCACTTTTTAAGACATAATGGGCATCCTTCAAAAGTATTTCACAATTTTTTTGATCATTCCACATTTTCAGGAGCTTTTTCCAAAAGACTGTAAACTATTTTTGGGGTCATATGAAGGATGCCAAATAATGACCCCAAAATATGCTTATATCCAACAAGTGTAAACTAACAAATAAAAAAGTCCTTGCAACCATGGCTCCCCCCTGTCTTATTTGTTATGATCACCTTCGATAGCTGTTAACACTCGATGATCAAATCTTGTAATCCATTTTTACGAAAACGGGGAACAAGAACGGGGTCAGGCTTGGCTTATTGGCGTTGTTAATCCACATCTATCCAAACCAGAAACGCCCAGAAAGAATGCCCATAAGCCAAACCTGACCCCTGCTCACCATGTCAACATAAAAAAAAGCATCATCGAACAACCCCAAATTGCCATCTGGCAGAATGGAAATATATGTTTAAATTCAAAGCAATGCAGTCTTCCGTGCAAAAACGCATAAAGTATCTGCTCTGGGAACGAAATTCCCTTGAACTGGGCCTGCCCCAACGCATTGTACTGCGACAGTTCCAAACCATTACCCTTGTCGTCCGGGATTTTACCATCAATCAGTGTCTGTTGCGGGCATCGGCCCTGACTTACTACACCATGCTCTCCCTGGTTCCCCTGCTGGGACTCACCTTTGCCCTTCTAAAGACCTTTGGTGTCCAAAATCTACTGCAACCCTGGATCATTGAAAAACTCAATGTGGGAGATGGACAGGTGGCCGAGGCCATTATGGGCTATATCAACAACACCCAGATGACCCAGCTGGGGGCCTTTGGACTTATCTTTCTCATCATTGCCGTGGTCTCACTTTTAACCAATGTTGAAAAGACCTTCAACCATATCTGGGGTGTTGAAGAGGTGCGGCCCCTGATGCGACGCTTTTCCGATTACCTGTCTGTGGTTCTCATAGG
>CAYSSE010000673.1:0-2158 GCA_964433355.1 uncultured Desulfocicer sp. | reverse complement strand
TTTTATAGGTGATGTCCCGGGTCAAGGGAATGGTATACAAGGCAATGGACAGTGCACTCAAGGTTATAATGAATAAAATTAACAAGGTGGTCTTCAACCAGAGTCTGGATCGAATCATTGGATTTCCTTTTTTATTAGAAAATAAAACTTCCAGGCAACCTCAGCAGAGCCCCCCCCGATGGGCAATAGGAACCGGCCAATTGGGCCGTCTACAGTTCCGGGCCGGGCCCATTGCCCGTCGGGGGGGGGGGCGGCATAATATCATTTTCAACATTCGTTGTGGGCGAACTCAGGTCGGGCGCATTCCCATTTTCCCGGCCTCATCATATAACCCATTGATTTCATTAAGTCAGCACCACATTGATACAAAATAAAATATCTTGATAAATGAAAGAGTTGAATCTCCAACCGGGAAAACGGGAATGAGCCCCTCAGGTCATAGGTCAAAATATGATCCGTCCGTGGCGGTTTTTTAATCCGGATTAAAACGAGAATGAAAAAAGGGAGACCCATTTCGAATTTCCATGATGACTACATCTTTAACGGGATCTCCGTTTTTGTCAAAGGAAATGCTCCCGCTGATCCCTTTAAAATTTTGAATTTGGGAAAGGTATTGTCTGATTTTTGAACGATCGGTAGCCGTGCCAGCCTGGGTTATGGCGTGGGCCAACAGGTTAATGGCATCCACTGCAAGGACTTCGGCGGACCAGACATTTTTTTTACTTTGTCTGTGGGCAAGGTATTCAAGGGTGAGGGCGGAACGATCCTGCCAGGTCCAATGGTCGCAATAATATCCTTGCTTGAGTTCCGAGCCCCCTGCTTTAAAAAAATCATTAACCCCCCATCCATCCCCACCCAGGGGAATGGTGGTGATCCCAGCCCTGGATATTTCACGGATGATGGTTCCGCTTTCCACCAATCCTGGAATGAATACCACATCTGGATTTAATTTTTTGACCTTGTCAACCAACTGCTGAAAATGACGCAGATCTGAATTGTCTTTATATTCCAGGCGACTCAGTATGGAACCACCTGATGCTTCAAAGTAACGTTTGAACTGTTCTGACAGAACAAGTCCATAATCGTTGTTCAGATCCACAAATAAAACCCCTGTCTGGGCCTTGAGGGTGTTTCTGGCAAAATGGGCCATGGCTTTGCCCTGTATGATATCAGTGACGCAGACACGGAAAATGTAATTCCCGGTGCGGGTCACATCCGGATGGGTGGAGACATTGCTGATCATGGGAATTCCTTCCCGCTGGGCTATTTTTGCCACCGCCAGGGAGTGGGTACTCCAGGGACACCCAATGATGGCAATGGCCCCGAGGCGGACGGCTTTGCCTGCCGCCACACGGGAACCAATGGGGCTGCTTTGGTTATCGATTTCCATCAGTTGAATTTTTTTACCCAGCAGGCCACCCTGTTTGTTGATTTTGCTGACAGCGGATCTCACCCCCTGGACAGAGGGGGCATTGGAAGTTGCAGCAGCACCGGTAAGTGAGTAAATGGCGGCAATTTTTATGGGTGTTTCATTGGCCAGGCCCAGGCGGGGTGCCAAAAGGATTAAAGGGATCAGCATCCATGCCAGCACCAGTATTCTCAACAAAGGATGCTTTTGGGGGACATCATTTGTTTTCCAATTTATGCCTTTTAGGGAAATCTTCCCCTTGTTCGGTAAAGTGTCTTCCAAAAGTGTAAAATATTTTTGAGGGGATATGTAGGATGTATTTTCTTTTACATTCCATGGATTTTTTGTTGCCATCATAGTTCTCCTACAAGCCATAAAAATTGTTCTGCATGGGGCCGATGAATCAAGTTCATTGTGGGGCTTGGTTCTAATCTCGGCAACTTTTGACAGCAGACATCAGATAGCAATAATTAAATAGTTGAAATTTAACATTATATTTAATTGTTGATGTAAATATTCGGGTTGGCACTGTAAATGTTTGGCCAGTGCCTCATATTCGCTTAGTTGGGACTGTGTAGCATACTATTGCTATGTGAGCAGGCCCAAATGAGTGAAGATGGGGTGCTGGCCGAATATTTACTTGTTGACTGTCTGGTGCATATCCACTGGCCAACGTTAGAACCAACCCCTCATTGTGTTTATAAGAATGGCGTAAAACCCCTATCCCTTCAGGGTAGGGGATGTAAGCCA
>CAYSSE010000672.1:0-2174 GCA_964433355.1 uncultured Desulfocicer sp. | reverse complement strand
AATACTGACTGCACTTCATATAGAGGATGGACTATATTATGTCAAATTGTTTTTTCAAAAATGAGTGAATTTATTTCATTGAAAATTCCAAATATTGACAAAGTAATGATTACCGACTATTTATACCATGCAACTTCAGTGGGCTTGGATTGCAAGAACCTGATTTTACCGAGCGGCAACCAATGACATAACTTTTATCATTTTCACTAAATATTTCTGAAAGATGAGCGATATGACTTCAAATTCTGTAATCACAACTATTCTAAACAAACTGGACTCCTTGACCCCCAAGGGACGGATCATCGGAAATTACATTACCCAGAATCCCACCAAGGCCGTCTTTATGACCATAAAAGAGCTTGCAGATGCATGCAAAACCAGCGAGGCCACGGTGATTCGATTCATTGATAGCTGTGGATACAAGGGGTATGGTGATTTTCAACAAAATTTAAAAGGATTTCTGGATACAGGATTGAGTCTTCTGGAACGGGGGGATCTTCAGGGAATCAATAAACCGGGAATAAACCGGCTGAACAACGTGGTTCTGGATGAATTAAGTAATCTTCAACATCTCTATGAAACCATTGATATCAAAAAACTGGAAGAGGTGGTGAACACCATCTCAGAAAATTCATCGGTATTTGTGACGGGTTCAAGGCTGTCCTATACGTTTTCCTATTTTCTGGGTTGGTCCCTGAGCCGCATTCGAAAAGGGGTTCACACCATTAAAGGCAGTGACACCACAAGCATAGATCTCCTTGCCAATGCCCCTGCAAAAAGCCTCGTGATTATGATTGCCACCACAAGGTATCCCAATGAACTGATCAAACTGGCAAGGTTTATACGAAGGGAAGGACACACTCTTTTGCTGATCACCGACAACAACATGTGCCCTATGATTCAGTTTGCCCAGCATTTCCTCCAGGTGCCCATCAACTCCATTGCCTACATTGGCAATACATCCAACATGATGTGCACCCTTAAATATATTGTTCAGGAAATTGCCAGCCGCCAGGGAGACGCACTGGAAGAACACCAGAAAAAGCTGGAACAAGTTTATCTGGAAAATGATATCTTGTTTAACATACAGGCTTGATGTCCAAACATTAAGTAGTTCAGACCTGGTTTATGGCGTTATTGTTCTGCTCTATGCAAGGCAAAAAGAGCGAAAAATCCATAATATAGATAATGCCAATAAACCAGGCCTGTGGTTGATTATCTTAGCCTGCATTCATTAAGATAGGTAAAGGTTCTCAAAAACGGGACATACCTGTAATCCCTGGTGCTGATGTGAACAATGAGCCAATCCCGTAAGTCCTTGATCACACGATAACTCAGATTGGCCTTATCTTCAGCCACCTGTCTGCGCAGACTCACCGTGGTTTTGATGAACTTACGATGCTCTTTGGCATGCTCCTCAATTTCCGGATAACTCGCCTTTCTCAAAAATTCTTCTTCCTTGGAAAAATAATATTTTCCATACTCGGTGAGTTCCGCCACATTTATGGATCTGTCCTTGGCATTGGCATGATCATCCTTTAAATCAATGAGCACGTTGAGCAGGGCAAACATTTTCTTTTGCAGCTCATCAACCTCTGGAATATCAACACTCAATTGCTCATCCCATTCAATTTTTTCAATTCTTTCCATAAAATCACTCCTGCTCTGATAGTATCAAAATTTTAAGCTGGATTCCAATTGACAACCATGGACGAGCACTGTCCTCGTAGGCGGGGACAGATTTGAAAATCTGTCCCCTAATCGCACTAAGCGTACGGGAAACCATATTAAAATCCAGCCCATCACCTTTTATTTTTTAGATTTACCCACAAACAGCGTCACCAAAAGAGCCACCGAAATAAGCACGGCAACAACAACCGTCATCTTAAACCCATTGTCTCCAAATCTGGGATAGACCACACAAGGAACGAACCACAGATAAAGAAAGGAGTGGAGCATTCCAATGAAAACAATTCTGATCAATGCATTTTTTTTCATATAGTACATAAATTCATTAAATAATATTCATAGTATTAAAAATTTTTGTTAAAAAAATATTCAAATACAGCAAATGCCTTGATTTTTCATAACAAGTTCTGATTTGCTCATCAGTTTATTGTATTTTTCTTCACCAACAAACCCAAGATAATTGCCCATAAAACCTTTGACAGTAT
>CAYSSE010000671.1:0-2197 GCA_964433355.1 uncultured Desulfocicer sp. | reverse complement strand
TGGAGGCTACCTTTTCATATAAAAAAAAATGGAAACTTCCATGGAAACTGAACTTTTGATTATCAAAATCGGTAATGATTATATTCGGGTGAAAGAAGAACTTTATAGCGTGTGTGGGCTTGATAAAGCCTCTGTTTTTCCCATGGAAAAATTGGAGATTGTTAAAGCCCATGTGAGGGCCATGGATAAAAATCATGGATGGAAGGGAACCATACGCCGTCTTATTCTCAGAGAAGATGCATTGTAGTTTAAATATACATTTGGGGATTGCTTATAACATGGCCCCACCAAGTATGATGACTGGCCGATGTGATGATCACCCCCAAATTGTCAAAGTCCCGGTTTAACGCCCATGTGACGTCTTAACCGGAGTTGTCCATATGTGAACGGGCAAAAGAGGGATATATGAAGAAATTGGTACTTGCTGGTTTGAAACGGCTTGAATATATGGATATTCCAGAGAGTGATCTTTTAAAGGAGGATTCTGTTTTCAAGGTACGCTGTTGCGCCGTGTGTAGAACCGACGCAAAGATGTGGGCCCAGGGGCACCGGGATTTATCCCTGCCCCGAGTACCGGGTCACGAAATGGTGGTCACCGACGAGGCTGACAATCGTTTTGCCGTATGGCCGGGACAGAGCTGTGGCCATTGTCGCTATTGTGTTAAGGGACGCGAAAATCTTTGTGAAGAGATGAAAATCATGGGATTTCATACGGATGGGGGATTTGCAGAACAGGTGGTGGTTCCCGCATCAAGCCTTGTGCCCTTGCCAGATGCGCTTTCTGATCCCATTGCCTGCTTTGCCGAACCCGTGGGATGTGTGTTTAATCTTCTGGATAAAGTGGGGAGTGTAAAGGGCGATCGGGTGATCATCTATGGTGGTGGCACCATGGGACTTGTTGCAGCCCTGGCTTTTAAGGATGCCGGTGGCCAGGTCCTTGTCATTGAAAAAAGTGAAGAAAAACGATCAAAGATAGCTCCCTTTCTTGGGGCCACAGGGATTTCCTGCCTTAAGGATACTGTGGAGAGCGAGTTTGATGTGGTGGTGAATGCCTGCGCTGATTTCATTGCCTTCAGCCTTGGCATTGTCAAGGCAGGGAAGGGCAGCCGGGTTTGTTTCTTCAGTGGAATCACCAAGAACGAACACATTGAAAGCAACCTGCTCAACCTTATCCACTATAAAGAGGCCGTGGTGTCTGGTTCCTATGGATTGACCCGGAAAAATATGGTGGATGGGGTGCCCTTTATGGAAAAATATCAGCACCAACTGGCCTTGCTGGTGGAAGCCTGTGTGGCCCCAGAAACCGTTCCCAGCCTCATGCAAGGTGTGGTAGCTGGCAAAGATTTGAAGTATATCATTGATTTTACCGGTCTTTATCTGGGCCGGGGGCTTGCCTTTCAGGGCACAGGTAACGGGAATGACACTCCAGGTGATGTGGGAAATGTTTCAGATATCGGTAGTATCCAAGATACTGGCCGAAGTGGTGGTGATGGTGATGTTCATGGCCATGCAACACCTGAAGGGGCTGTGGCAAGGACTTTGGATTCTCCAGGACCTGTTTCAGAAAAAATATCCGGAGACCTGTCCATGGAAATCGTCCTGCCAGAAGAGATGTTCTGTCGGAATTTAATTAAAAGTATTGCCCCTGTGGACCCGGCATTCAAGGCCCCAGCCCAGGAAAAAATTGATAATAAAACAAAGCCCTTGGGGGCACTTGGAACCCTTGAACAACTGGCCCTGCAAATGAGCATTATCCAGCAGAATCTTAATCCTCACATTAATCGAAAGGGCCTGTTTGTATTTGCTGGGGATCATGGCATCACCGAAGAAGGTGTCTCTGCCTATCCTCGGAAGGTAACCCGGCAGATGGTGAAAAACTTTCTGGATGGCGGGGCTGCCATCAATGTGTTGTGCCACCATCATCACATTGACATGAAAATTGTTGATATGGGGGTGGATGCTGATTTTGATCCCCACCCCGACCTCATTGTAAAAAAAGTTCGCAAGGGCACCCGGAATTTTGCCCTGGAACCTGCCATGAGCCGGCAGGAGATGTTCACGGCCCTGGGATATGGCATGTCTGTGTTTCTGGAGAGCCACGACGCCTCACCCATGGACATTGTGGGGGTGGGGGAAATGGGGATTGGCAACACCACGTCGGCCTCGGCCATTATTGCCACCATCTGTGGTATTACCC
>CAYSSE010000670.1:0-2203 GCA_964433355.1 uncultured Desulfocicer sp. | reverse complement strand
GGCCCAATTGGCCGGTTCCTATTACCCATCGGGGGGGGCTCTGCTGAGGGTACTTGGACACTTCATTTTCATATAAACACCACATGTCCTCGCGGACACAACGAATATTGGGTCGTAGACGCGGAGCCAAATGCTATCATGCCGCCCCCCGAGGTACTTATGACCGCCCTAATCAATATCATGTGCCCATTGTTGTATTTGGGTCATTCCACCCTGGAGTAATTTTGAAAATAAAGTATATCATATCGTTGTTTTTTACGTTGATGCTGATCCTGCTTGTGAGTTACCAACTTCATAGTATTTTAAGTACCCAAAAAAACCACGCCTTTGAAATGTTATTAAAACAGACAGAGATCAGCGGCAGGAATCTACAGAACCGAACAATAGAATTTGAAGACGAGGTTAAATACACGACCACAATCACCCCTTTTTACAAGCTGCTGTCGCAGGAAAAAATTGACAGGACGTTATTCAATCAAATCAGGCGATTTTATTCTAAGTATCAAGATATCATCTCCTCCATAAAAATATATAATGAACATCATTATCGAACACTTCTTAAAACAGATGATAATTATTTTTCAATCTCTGAGATCATACCCAACACCGCCCCGGAACCACTGGTTTTGCAGTCTGGAATCCAAGAAAAAAACAATCACCAGTATTATATTGGAACCATCCGGCAGGAGGGTGAAATTGTCGCAAATATTGAAATCCAATTAAAACTTTCCGAAACCATAACCAATGAATTGCAAAACCATTTTACCGGTAGAAAATCCTGGTATTGGTGTATTGATGAAAACGGGGAGATCATCTCTTTTACAGATGCCAAGAAAAATATTAACAACTTGGACTTAAAGGTCAACGGGCTGACTGAAATCTCTGATGCCATTAATGATAATTTTCAGGGTATTATTGAGCATTCCCTGTTTATTGATAAAGAAACAGAGGTTTTTTCTGCCTATTATCCCATAAGTATTTTTGAAAAAAATTATGGCATTATATTGTCCATGGATCAAAATGACTGGTTTGGCCATATAAAATCAAACACCTTGATTATAATTTTCAGTTTTTTGTTGATGATTGCATGTATCATTGTGATCTTCTCCTATCTCCTTAAGCAGAGCAGTGACGCCCAAAAAAAGGTGTTTAAAATAAATGAATACCTCAAAAAGCAGACCGCATTGGCCAAAAATCTGGCTGCCCAGGCGGAATCGGCAAACAGGGCCAAGAGTGATTTTTTAGCCAGTATGAGCCATGAGATAAGAACGCCCATGAATGGTGTTATCGGGTTTAACAACCTGCTTGAAAAAACGCCGATGACTCCCCAGCAGATGGATTATGTCCATAAGGCAGGAAGCTCTGCACAAAATTTACTTAGAATCATCAATGATATTCTTGATTTTTCAAAGATTGAGGCCAATGAATTTGAATTGGATAACGTTGAATTCAACCTGGATGGGGTGCTGGAAAAAATTTCAAATATTGTGGCCATCAAGGCCTTTGAAAAAGGGGTGGAATTTATATTATCAAAATCAGATGGTACGCCGGTCAACCTGATAGGAGACCCCTTGAGACTGGAACAGATTCTATTAAATTTCACAAATAATGCGGTGAAGTTTACGGCAAAAGGGGAAATTGTGGTAAGGGTCTCTTTAAAAGAAACCGATGCCCAAAAGGCCCGTATAAGTTTTGAAGTCATTGACACAGGCATCGGCCTGACCCAGGAACAGATCCAGAAAATGTTTAAACCATTTACCCAGGCAGATGCCTCCACAACCCGAGAATATGGGGGAACAGGCCTTGGGTTGAGTATTTCAAAACACCTGGTGGAAATGATGAACGGCAAGGTTGGTGTGGAAAGTGACTACGGCCGGGGCAGTAATTTTCATTTTAATGCGCTTTTTGACATAAACCCCACCCCCAGTAACGACATCCCTGCCCAAATAATCCCGGAAATTCTGAAAAACATAAAAATAATGGTGGTTGATGATCATGAGGCCACCATAGAGGTGATGAATAATTACCTGGAAAGTTACGGCCTTTCATTTAAAATTATCACCGCCAGTTCAGGGGATCAGGCCATAAGTGCCTACAACAGATCGATACAGGACGGGGAAACAATAGATCTGATCTTAATGGATTGGAAAATGCCGGGCATGAACGGCATAGAAACCTGGAAAAAGATTAAGGAAATCAATGG
>CAYSSE010000669.1:0-2209 GCA_964433355.1 uncultured Desulfocicer sp. | reverse complement strand
CCTACTGGGTCACGGGCATGGAATCCTACCTGACCATGGGCATTACCATCAACCTTAAAAAATGGAATAAACTTCCAGAAGATCTGAAAGAGGCATTGCGAGGTGCGGAACAGGATTACTACAATGCCACCCTGAAAATGTATGCCAATGAATTTCAGACCGTACAAAAGCTGATTGACGAAAAGAAAGTCATCGTTTCAGAGCTTGCCCCCCCAGCAAAAACATTCTTTAAAGGACAGTCTGAAAAATTCATGGACGACCAGGCGGCAAAAGATGAAGACTGTGCCAATGCTGTTGCCGTCATCAAGCAATGGATTTCAAAGAACACTGATGGGAAGTAAACATGAACGCCATTTTAACAAAAATCGAAACGAGTCTTAACCGATTGTGCGAATGGGCTGCGTATATCCCCATGGTTATTTTTGTGATCATCACCTATGAGGTCATTGCACGATATTTTTTTAACAGCCCCACCTCCTGGGCCTGGGTCATTTCAAAGCATCTGTTTCTGGTCATGTGTCTTTTTGGGGGTATTTATGCCTTTATTCAAAAAAGTCATATCCGCATTGAAATGCTCTACGAACGATTTTCCCCGGCCAAGCAGATGATGTCACGGCTGTTGACCCTTATTCTTTTTATTTTCTTTATGGGAATTTTTGTCTGGAAAAGTGCTTACATGGCCATGGCATCCATTACCGGTGCCGAGGTGGCCCGGGGTGCCTTTGCCATGCCGATATACCCTTTTAAGATATTGATGCCCCTGGTGGGTTTATTATTATTACTCCAGGGTGTTATCTCCATAATCAAAGAGAAATAAAGCATATTTATAAACATGGCCGAGACTTGACTATGGCAACTTGAATGTGCGCTTCTTAGGGGACAGATTTTAAAATCTGTCCCCACCTCGAAATGGAAAAATTATTTCTGACTCATTCCTTAGCCATTATTTGCAAATCAGGATTGGAGAAACAATGAGTACCGAGTGGATCACACTGTTATTTTTCGGAAGTATGATAGGTGCCCTGTTTGTGGGAGTCCCTATATTCATTGCAATGGGGGGCATTGCAGCCATTTTTGCCCTTGTTTTCAATGGGCCAGACATGCTTTATGTTCTCCCCACCTCGCTTTTTTCCCAGGGAACCAGCATGACCCTTTTAACCATCCCCATGTTTACACTGATGGGAAACTTCCTGGTTCATTCCGGGGTGTCAGTGAAAATGTTCAATGGGCTGAGTCTATGGGTAAAGGGAGTCCGGGGGGGACTTGCTGTGGTTTCCCTTGTGATCTGTGTGGCCCTTGCCATGTGCGGTGGGTTTGGCCCCGGCATTTTAACCATGGGACTCATCGCCGTACCGGCCATGCTGAAAAATAACTATGCAAAGGGGATCACCCTGGGCTGTGTCATGGCTGGTGGCACCCTGGGAGAGATTATCCCTCCGTCCATTGCCATGATTATTTTTGCCGATGTGGGCCGCATGTCCATTGGAAAAATATTTGCTGCTGGCATTATTCCGGGCCTGATGCTTTCATTGCTTTTTCTTGCCTATATTCTGATATTCAGCAGACTTCGTCCCAACGATGTTCCCATGATCGACCAGAACATCAAAGCATCATGGTCAGAAAAAATAGTGGCGCTCAGGGATGTGGCGGTTACATTCGGATTTGTGGCAGCAGTCCTGGGATCTATTATCTCCGGCTTTGCCACCCCCACAGAAGCCTCCTGTGTCGGAGCTGCGGGTTCGGTTCTCATTTGTGCCTTTTACAAAAAACTGACCATTGATGTCATCAAAGCCTCCTGCCAGGCAACCCTTTCCATCATCGGTATGGTCATGCTGATCATTGTCACCGCCTCTTTATTCAACGTGGTTTATACCAGCATCGGTGCCGGGGATATGATCCAGGATTTTGTTGAAAATCTTGAAATAAATCGCTGGTGGATTCTTTTCGCCATGCAGATGATTCTGGTTCTCTTTGGGATGTTCATGGATGATGCTGCCATTATCATCCTGTGTGCCCCTATTTTTCTGCCCATTGTACAGATCTTAGGTTTTGACACCTACTGGTTTGCCGTCATATTTATCCTGAACCTTCAGATGGCCTTTTTATCTCCCCCCTTTGGATATGGATTGATCATGATGAAAAGTGTGGCCCCGCCGGAGATCAAAACCATGGATCTGTGGAAAGCGGTGCCGCCGTTCATGATCATGCA
>CAYSSE010000668.1:0-2213 GCA_964433355.1 uncultured Desulfocicer sp. | reverse complement strand
TTTGAACCCTACTTTACGACAAAGAAATTGGGGAAAGGTACAGGGTTAGGTCTTTTTATTTTTTACCGCGAGATCCTATCAATATTTAGTGACAGCTAAACCATAGGTAAGATGCTTAATTTTTTGCACTTTGATTTCACTGACCTGACGAGTTCGCTCTTGGTGGGCCATTCTTTAGCGCATGACACAAATTATGGGTGATTTTATGCCTCAAAAACCAGCGTATGAAGAAATTGAAAAACGTCTCCAGAATCTTGAAAAAGAGAACGCGGCGCTAAAAGAAGCTCAAGAGGCGATTTCTGCATCCGAGGAACTGCACCGGGCTACCCTTGAAAACATATCCGATACGGTGATCATTACAGATGATCATGGGAAAATGATTTATGTTTGTCCCAATACACATTTTATTTTTGGTTTGTCACAGAATGAAGTGCATCAATTGGACACAATTCAAGTTCTTCTTGGGGGAGTTGTTTGTGATATCTCAGATCTAAAAGAGCAACATGAACTCAAGAATCTTGAATGGTCGATTGAGAATTCCCTCGGAGAGACACGATTTCTACTTATAAATGTCAAATGGGTAAATATCAATCAGGGCACCGTCCTTTATGTGATGCGTGACATCACGGATCATAAACAGGATTTAAATAAATATGAGGCAATCGCTTCATCGACACTGGATGGGGTATACCTTCTCGATATGAATTATAGGTACGTTCACGTTAACAAGGTTTATGAGAATTTTTCTGGAATTTCTCATGATAGCCTTGTTGGCTTAAAGGTGTCTGAATATCTTGGCCAAGATCTTTTTGAAAATATCATTAAGCCAAGATTTGATAAATGTCTTCACGGTGAAACGATTAAGTATCAGGAATGGATTGAATATCCCACATTGGGCAAGAGATATATGGATGTCACTTATTATCCCTACAGGGGGAGTGACAATCAAATTTTAGGTATAATCGTCAACACCAGGGACATCACCGAGCGCAAGCACGCGGAGGAAGATAAGAAAAATCTGATGGCCCAACTGCAACAGGCTCAGAAAATGGAATCCATTGGAACGCTTGCAGGTGGTATTGCCCATGATTTCAACAATATTCTTTCATCAATTATGGGATTTGCCGGGCTTGTAAAACAGGACCTTTTTGAACATGATTCAGAACTTATGAGCAACATTGATCAGGTCATTATCGCCGGCCATAGGGCAACGGATCTGGTTCAACACATTCTAACGTTCAGCCGGCATTCGGAAATTGACAAAAAGCCTTTATTAGTCTCCCTGCTGATCAAAGAGGCCATTAAATTCCTGAGAGCCTCTCTGCCTGCTTCCATCGAAATAAAGACCAACATACGTTGCAAGGATGCTACAATACTCGCAGATGCCACCCAGATCCATCAAGTTGTGATGAACCTTTGCACCAATGCGACACAGGCCATGAAAAAGAAAGGGGGAGTCCTGACCATTTGTCTGGAAAAGAAGACGCTTACTGTGGGGGATATACTTGAATCTGATGCTGTAAAACCCGGAGATTATCTCAAACTCAGCGTATCAGATACAGGTCATGGTATACCTGATGAGTGCATTAACCGAATTTTCGAGCCCTTTTTCACGACTAAGAAAAAAGGGGCAGGTACGGGTATGGGACTCTCTGTCGTTCATGGCATCATCAAAGAGATGGGAGGGACAATCACTGTGGAAAGCGAGCCGGGTAAAGGGTCCGCATTTCATGTAATGATACCCATGCATAAAACTATACCTGTCCACGACACCATTGCACATGACGAAATTATACAAAAAGGAAAAGGACATGTCCTGTATGTGGATGATGAAAAGAGTATTCTGAGTTATGCAGACAAAGTATTACAAAGAGCCGGGTATAAAGTAACCACCGTCAACGATAGTTTAGATGCCCTGGTGTTGTTCAAATCAGATCCCAAAGCCTTTGATATTGTTATCACAGATCTGGGGATGCCGAAAATGGATGGCCTGGAGTTTTCCAAACGAATACTGATGGAGAGGCCTGGCATACCCATCATATTGAGCACGGGTTTTTCAAGAGGAATCACCCAGGAACACCTTGATAAAATAGGTATTCACAAGATGATTATGAAACCGGTAATAGTCTCAGCATTAATAGAAACCATAAACAGCGCTGTGAACTACCGCTACCCTAAAGGGATAGCGGCTTCTTGTGAAGCTGTTATATCTT
>CAYSSE010000667.1:0-2217 GCA_964433355.1 uncultured Desulfocicer sp. | reverse complement strand
TACGGATAAAGGCCTTTCTGTTTTCCAACCCCCCCAGCAGTGCATCAAATATACGCTCTGGAATTAACGTCTTCTCAATGAATGCATATACCCCTTTTTGCAGTATTTTTGAGATGTTATCTGAGTCAGGCTGGTTGCCGTAAAGAATAATGCACGCTTTGGAACCCTGGGCCTGGAGTTGGGTTAAACAGGCATCGATTTTTTTTTGGCCCAGGCTGTAATCAATGATGATGGCGGAATACCGCTCCTGGCACATGGCCTCTTCAGCAGTCTGGTTGAGTCTGTTGGTTTGGATGGTATAGCCCTTTGGCTCAAGAAGCGTATTAAAGAGTCGCCAGTCTGCTTCGGTGTCACTTATAATAAGGGTGTTGTTATTTATGTCCATTTCAGTCTCTGTTCCAAATATTGTCGATTAGATTTTATGGGCCAGGATCTAACTTATCAAGTTAAAGCATCTGTTTCTGGTGGTGGTATGCTTTAGGGTTGAAATTATGCAGGAAATATGCCATTACTTTTAAAAAAATAGGGAGTTGTTCTAATCATGATCCCCCTGAAAATTTTGTTCCGGTAACACGGGGCTTGTGATATAGGTACTTAATTGGCCTAATGCCAGAATGATTTGGCATTAAAACAACAAATGGAGAGGAAAATTATGACGAACCCAGTGACTCAGATGGATCAGGCAATGAAATCCATGACAATGAAAACCGGTAAATATTTGACGTTTACCCTGGAAGATGAAACTTATGGTATCGGTATCCTTAAGGTAAAAGAAATTATTGGCATGATGCCCATTACATCGGTTCCACAAACGCCGGAATTTGTTAAAGGGGTCATTAATTTGCGGGGAAAGGTGATTCCCATACTTGATCTCCGATTAAAGTTTTCCATGGAACCGGTTCCCTATTCCGAGAGAACCTGTATTATTGTGGTGGAGATTGAGTCCGATGAAAGCACTGTCCTGATTGGGGTGGTGGTGGATGCGGTTTCCGAAGTGCTCAATATCCGGGAGGAGGAAATTGAACCAACGCCAAAGTTCGGAACCCGACTGAACACCGAGCATATCCTTGGCATGGCTAAAATGGAAGGGGGGGTGAAAATTCTTCTCAATATTGATCAGGTCTTATCCGCCGATGAGATCTCATCACTTGGAAAGGTCTCATAAATTAGAATTTGCCTCGTGAATCGGGCGAATAGCCTAATTTCGGACTACCCACTTAAGGCTGGATATTTCAAGACTATGCGGACAATTAGCTTTTAACTCCTAAAATTCAGGCTGTTAAGACGCTTGATTTTAAAAGCTATCCCGCCTAAGTGGGTAGCCTAATTTCGGCTTTCCTCGTAAGGGTACCAGTCTGAGTCCCTCAATGCAGACGTTTTAAGAATAGCCACCTCGTTGGTTAATGTGTTGAAAACAATTTTTCTGCCCAGCGATCCCCCAACATCTTCAGAGACAATGTGGATGTGCATGCGATTTAATATTTGCCTTGCCATGGTAATGTTATCCCTGCCGATGTCTTGGGGGGAGACCTCCCCATTAAATGCGCCTCCAAAAATTTGGGATTGAATGTGTTTTGCCTTTGATCCTTGGTGGATCATCATGGTGACCAGAGCCCGGGTGGCCACGTTCCCATATATGGGAAAGGCTTTTTCTTTTTTTCCCTTTGCCGGGAGTTTGTAAAGATTCATTCCTCCGGTTTTTTTCTTTTTGTCAAAAAGGCACACCGCAACACTGGAACCCACAACAGCTGAGATGGCAGTGGGCTCTTCGGGTAAATAAATGAACCCGGGTTTCAGGAAATAATTAACAACGACAAGCTCTTTTGTATTAGTTTTCATGGATAATATTTGTATTTATATTTATATTTGTATTTATGTTTATGTTTACAACACCTTCGCCAAATCCAAAAAGATTTGAAATCTAACAGCCAAAACACTATATATTGTGCCAATACTGGCAATAAAATCACAATATACAGACTAAAATTTAAGCAAAAGAAAATTGGCGAAGGTATTAGTTTATGTTTATTATATTTTATATCAAATTCCGTATAGAGTCTGTAATAATTTGGAGTTTTAATTTTTATTGTAGCAGAGGTTTACTGCCATGTATGTTTATAATATTTTTAAATTTTTCCAATCATATTCAAAGCTGCCTGGGCAATTTGATCCAAGGGAAGTATTTTATCCACCGCATTGAGCTTTACAGCCTCTTTG
>CAYSSE010000666.1:0-2220 GCA_964433355.1 uncultured Desulfocicer sp. | reverse complement strand
TTAATGATTATGGACCCAAAAGTTTTGCATACATGGGCGGTGGAGGTCAAGGATGCCATTTTGAAGCGGCCTTTGGTATGTCTCTGTTAAAAAGACTGGGATCAAAATACAACTACAATGCACTGGCACAGGAGTTGACCGGTTATTTCTGGGCATGCGGGAGAATGACCGGCCGGCAGAATCGATTCAGCATTCCTGACGAACATCAGAGTGATATGATTCTCGGCATCGGGTGGAATGGCATGATTTCACACCAAATGCCCCGGGCTCCCATTGTACTGAAAGAATTTTCTAAAAATCCAGACAAACTCCTGGCGATTATCGATCCCAGAAAATCTGAAACAGCAAAAGTTGCCAATATCCATATCGCCCTTAAACCCGGAACAGATGCGCTTCTTGCCCGATCAATGATTTCCATCATTCTTACAAAAGGATTAGAAGATAAATCATATATCAAAGAGCATGTTACCGGCTTTGAAGAGATCAAACCCTGGTTCATGGATTTTGACGTAAAAGGGGCTCTTGCCGTGTGCGAGGTGGAAGAGGTCGATGTTCAAAATCTCTGTAGTGAACTTGCCCGTCGAAAATGGTGTTTACATTTTGATTTGGGCGTATTGATGAACCGCCACAGCACTCTTGTTACATATCTTTATATGGTACTTGCAACTGTTTGCGGCCGTGTTGGAGTGGCTGGAGGGTTTGTCATTCCAGGCAGTTTGGTGCCACTTGGCTCACATACGGATGAACGGGACTCTAAAACCTGGAAAACAGTCACTACAGAAATCCCTTCCCTGAATGGGGCTTTCCCGCCGAATGTCATGCCTGAAGAAATTATGTCTGATCATCCAGATCGATTGCGGGCCGTGATTGTATCAGGCTCCAACCCATTACGATCCTATGCGGATACCACCGCTTATGAAACGGCCTTTGACAGACTGGATCTTCTGGTCACAATTGAGCTTGCCATGACGGAAACCGCCCAACGATCTGACTATGTTCTTCCCGCAAAATCCGGTTATGAATCCTGGGACGGCACATTTTTCCCCATGACTTATCCGGAAATCTATTTTCAAATGCGGCAACCGGTGGTTGCATCCCAGGGGGAGGCAAAGGAATCAGGGGAAATCATGACCGGCATTACCCAGGCAGCAGGACTGATTCCTGAAATACCGGACTATTTAAAGGTTGCATCTCAAAAAGACAGAATGACTTATGCTGCGGCCCTCTTTTCTTTTACCGCAAAAAACAGACAGGTCTTAAAAGTAATGCCGCATGTTTTATCTTTGACTTTGGGACGTAAACTTGACTCAGGAAACAAAGCCGCTCTTTGGGGGCTTTTGTTAGCGGGGAACAAAAAGGTAATTGAGGCCGCATCGCGTGTGGGCATGGGCAAACCTACATGGTTTGAACCGCTTACCAATATCAGCCTTGTGACGAAAGCACTGATGGGAATGATTCGTTATAGAAGCGTTGCCCCCCTATTGATTTTAACACCTCAAATAGGGTGGGCAGATAAAATGTATAAAAAAATTATTGAACATCCTGAAGGTCTTTGGATCGGGAAACTCGATATTGAGAACATTATGAAGGAAATCCAGACGGATGACGGTAAAATTCATGTCCATATTCCTGAAATGGAAGGGTGGGTCTATGAAATTACACCGGAGGAGGAAAGCAAAATCCTTTTGCATAACCCGGAATTTCCCATGACATTGAGTGCCGGCCGCCATACGCCCTATAACGCCAATACCTTGATGCGGAAACCTGACTGGAACTCAGGGAAGAGGGTTTGCACCCTTGCAATGAATCCAGAGGATGCAGACCTTTTGAAAATGACCGATGGTCAAACTGTAATGATTACAACTGAAACTGCAAGCATAAAAATTGAACTTGAAATAACAAATGAAACAAGAAAAGGGCAGGTGCTGATACCGCATGGCTTTGGTCTGGCGTATAAAGGCATGGAATATGGCGTCAATGTGAACAGACTGACGAAAAGTTCCCATAGGGATCGATTTGCGGCTACCCCCTTTCACCGATATGTGCCCTGCCGGGTGGAATCATTATAACAATGCTTCACAGCTTACCAGGATCACTATTTAATTTTTTCGGCAAACCGGCGAAGGTATTGATAATATAACGAATATTTTTATGTAAATTTGAGTACTGACTGCAAATGGCCGACGTTAGAACCAAGCCCTTATTCTCAGATGATGGCAC
>CAYSSE010000665.1:0-2221 GCA_964433355.1 uncultured Desulfocicer sp. | reverse complement strand
CAAAGGAAATAAGAGAATAAATGAAGCCAGGATTTAGAAAAAAAATATATGCAGGTTTTTTTTCTCTGCTTTTACTTCAAGGACTTGTCCTCTTTTTCTGGGTCAGCCATGTCATGAAAACCTCGTTACTTCAGGAGATAAAAAATCGCGGTATTTCAATTGGAACCACCCTGTCTGCCCGCATGGTGGAGCCCATGCTGGCCATGGATTTCTTGAGAATGCGGGTGCTTTTGGATGAAACCGTGCAGCTGGAACCGGATATTTTTTATACCTTTGTGCTGGATGAGGAGGGCCAGCCACTGATTCATACATTTAAACAGGGATTTCCCACCGCATTAAAAACCTTGAATGCGGTTCCGGATGATCACAAAGGTGCCATGCAGCTTTTGGATACCGGAGAGAAACTGATCTATGATTATGCCGTTCCCGTGGTTGTGGATTCGCAACGACTGGGAACCTTGAGACTGGGTCTTTTGAGAACCCGGGCGGAAAAGGCGGTGGGTAAGATCATGGTTTCTGCGGTGGTCACCATCACTTCAACCATATTCATTGCCGGGATTGTGGGCACGCTGCTTTTGAATCCCATGACACGAAGTATCAAAAAACTACATGACTCTTCGGAGCAGGCATTACGGGGGAACCTTGATGTGAAAACGGCTCCCATGTTGGCAAAAAATTGTTGGGACATTATGAAGTGCCATCAAAGGGAATGTCCGGCATATAAGAATTATCATCACCGATGCTGGTACATGGCTGGCACCCTTTGCCCCACCTGCGTGGAGGGCGAATATGCCAAGAAAATAGATTCCTGTCGCCAGTGTCAGGTCTATCGAAAATGCTCCGGGGATGAAATTCAGAGTCTGGCGGAAAGTTTTGATGCCATGACCCTCTCTTTAAAGGGAAATTTATCCAGTCTTAAAGATGCCGAATCTGTTTTAAATGAACAAAAAGCACGCCTTCAGACCATCTTGGATGCCATCCCTGATTTCATATCCCTCCAGGATCATAAGGGGCGATATGTGTCTGTGAACAGAGCTTTTTGTGATATGTTGAATAAAAAAATAGAGGAGATTCTGGGAAAATTCAATGGGGATCTGTTTCCCCAAGTTCTTGCACGACAGTATAATAAAGAAGACAGAGATTTGTTTAAATATGGCTTGCCCTTGACTAAAGAAAATAAGATTACGGGTGAAAAAGAAATCTCATGGCTGCATGTGGTTAAGATTGCTGTTGTGGATGTGGATAACCGGGTGGGGGGTCTTGTGTGCAGCGGCAGGGACATTACCAAGCTTAAAGCGGTGCAGGATCAATTGACCCATGCCCAAAAAATGGAATCTGTGGGACGCTTGGCCGCCGGAGTTGCCCATGAGATCAATACCCCTCTGGGGATTATTCTGGGGTATGCCCAGATTCTTCTGGAAGATGTGGAAAAAGAAGGGCAGATACATGACGATGTGGCCACCATTGTGAAACAGACTCGGATCTGTTCCAAAATCGTGGCGGATCTGTTAAGTTTTTCCCGATCCAGGGAAAATATTATCAGTGAATTTGATATTCATGATGCCATTGATGAAGTGCTGGACGTGCTGTTGCATACCTTTGGGTTAAATCATGTGGTTGTGAAGCGGGACTACTATCTCAGCCCTTTAAAGATGAGGGGGGATAAAGAAAAGTTGAAACAAGTGTGTATAAATCTTTTGAACAACGCCTTTGATGCCATTGAAAAAAATGGTATTATTTCCATTCAAACCGGGTTGGGAACCGTGGACAGTGAGATAATGATTTCCATTTCTGATACAGGTCATGGTATTACCCGGGAAAATATTAGAAAGATTTTTGAACCCTTTTATACCACCAAGGGGCCGGATAAGGGCACCGGGCTGGGGTTATCCGTGACCTTTGGCATCATAAAGGAGCACAATGGAAGCATTGATGTTTTTTCTCCACCGGTGTCAGCAACAGACGACCAGGTGCGGGGAACACAATTTGTTGTCAGTTTACCCACAGGATTAAATTCAAGAAAGGAGAGTTGACACATGGCAATAATTCTTGCGCTGGATGATGTTTCAGATGCGGGTCAGTTGATAAAACGAATTCTTGAACGAAAGGGGCACACCGTGATTCCCTTTACAGAGGAAGAAGATGCCATTGGATATGTGTCGTCCAATAAGGTTGATCTTGCCATCCTGGATATTAAATTAAAAAAAATGAGTGGGGTTGA
>CAYSSE010000664.1:0-2224 GCA_964433355.1 uncultured Desulfocicer sp. | reverse complement strand
GCCTTTGGCATTGATATCACTGAAAAACGAAACACCGAAAAAGACCTTGAACAGAGCCATCACTTCATCAACACCTTGCTTCAGACCATTCCCAATCCTGTTTTCCACAAGGATGCCCAGGGCCGATACACCGGTTGCAACACCGCCTATGAGGAATTCATGGGTATCTCAGAAAAAGAATTTATGGGAAAAACAGTATTTGACATTTCACCTACTCACCTTGCCGAGAAATATCACGAGCAAGATGCCATTCTTCTAAAAAAACAGGGCAAACAGCACTATGAATCCCAGGTAAACAAAATAGATGGCACGGTAAGTGATGTTATTATTGACAAGGCATCCATTGTCAATCCCGCAGGAGATATCATCGGTATTGTGGGAATCATTACCGATATTACCCTTCGAAAACGTATGGAAAAATCACTGCAACAAAATGATTCACGGTTTCGGGCCTTTACCCAGGCCATTCCTGATATTTTGTTTATTTTTGATGAGGATGGTCAATACATAGAAATTTTCACCAGGGCCTCGGAGTTGCTTTTTGATGATCTGTCTGCATTAAAGGGTAATTATATCAAGAATACACTGCCACCCGAGGTTGCACAGCAGCATGCGGATGTCATCAAAAAAACAGTCCAGACCCAGAAAAGTCAATCTTTTGAATATGTTCTGGATGTGCCCAAGGGCAAGTGCTGGTTTGAAAGTCACACCGCCCCCATACTGGGCCTTGAAGGGGAAAAACGGTTCCTTGCATCATCGGTGCGGGATATCACTGATCGTAAGCTTGCCGAAAAAGAGATCAATGAAAAAGAACGCCTGGCAGCCGTCATGGAAACCGCAGGGGCCGTTTGCCATGAATTGAACCAACCCCTGCAGATTATATCCGGATGCTGTGAACTGCTGGGGGAAATTGGTGGGCTGGACAAAAAAACCCAGCGAAAAATCGACATCATCATGAAAGAAACCCAGCGCATGGCAAAATTGAACCATAACCTGATGAACATCACCAGTTATAAAACCAAGTCTTATCTTAAATCAAAAATAATAGACATAAAGGGTGCCGCAGAAGGATAACTTTCCATGGGAGCTTGGAAATAAATTCAAGATAGGCTCTTATAGACATTATTTCAGAGAATTACAATGCTGAAACCAGACATAGGTTCTGTTGACGCTTCAAAACCGTTCTTAATAAAATCAAGTGGTTGTACTTTTTTAGAAGCTTCTGTACGTTTGTAAAATCAGGTTCTTAGAGCAAATGTCAACAGAACCTAAAATTCGGGGTTGGTCATAACATGGGCCACTTTGAAGCATTTTTTTAATCCAAAAATAAAGTCAATAATTACAGCCAATTGGCAATGACATATATTCACTTATCGTATAATGGCCCCTCTTATGACCAACCCCTAAAATTCATTAAAGGAAAAAATATTTATCATGTTAATCATCGGCAGTTACAACGATCTTGTGGTGGAACGGGAAGTGTCATTTGGTTTTTATCTCAACCCCAAGGAGGATGAGGTATTGCTCCCCGGAAAATATGCCCCCAAGGGGCTGAAACCCGGGGACACCATCACCGTATTTGTTTACACGGATTCAGAGGATCGCCCCGTTGCCACCACCCTCACCCCCAGGGGCGTGGTGGGAGATTTTGCCTGCATGACCGTGGTGGACACCACAAGCTTTGGGGCATTTCTGGACTGGGGACTTGAAAAGCACCTGCTGGTACCGGCAGATGAGATGTCCCCCCGACTGAGAAAAGGGGAACGTCATGTGGTCAAGGTGTGCCTGGATCCGGAAACCCAGCGGGTTTATGCCACGGCCCGCATCGACCAGAACCTGAGTAAATATAAGATGGGAATATCCCAGGGGGATGGGGTGAATCTGTTGATTTACCGAATCACTGACATGGGGTACCAAGCCATCATAAACAACAGCCACAGCGGGATGCTGTACAAGGCAGACACCATTCCCACGCTTAGCATCGGGGAAAAAACAAAGGGATTTGTTTACAAAATTCGGGAAGACGGAAAAATTGATCTGGTGTTGAAACAGCCAGGCTATGCATCTGTGTCCGGTTCCAGTGCCATTGTTCTTGATATCCTGGAAAAAGCCGGGGGATTTATTCCCTGCCATGACAAAACCAGCCCGGATCTTATCCGGGAAACCTTTGCCATGAGCAAAAAAGAGTTTAAACGATCCATTGCCCTTCTCTACCGGGAAAGAA
>CAYSSE010000663.1:0-2224 GCA_964433355.1 uncultured Desulfocicer sp. | reverse complement strand
ATACGATTCGAAAAAAAAATTATTAAAATCCCTTGAAAGAACAAACGCATTCTGGAGTTTCAATAAAAATAATCTGGATGCAGCAACAATTAAGGATTCTCTTCTCATTGAGTATACCTTTATCCATGGGGATGTGGGAGATATCAAATCACTTTTCTATCTTTACCCTCGACAACAGCTAAATACAGTATGGCAGCAGAAACTGATTCCAGATAAAAGGCTTCAAAAATTAAACCACTACCTGGGTGTCTGTTTTTTTCATATTCCCGACATAAAAAATCATATTTTAAACAACCGCCGGACAAATAGCAGATATGAGAAACTTAAGCAGCTTGCCCGAGAATACAAAATCGGTATTCCTGAAATTATCAAAAACTGATTTGGTCACACAATTCACTTTTGCAGGGGGCTCTGCACTGAGCGTATACCTGAACCACCGAGAAAGTGAAGACATTGACTTATTCAACTGTCAGAAACGCATTGATCATGCCTTCATAATGGAAACCATCAAAGACAATTTTGAATTTTTTTCCATTGAATACAGCTCAAAAAATCAGATTGATCTCAATATTGCCGGTGTAAAGTTAACCTTTTTTGCAGGCAGTTGGGACACCATGAAAGACCGTGTCCACCTTGTTGATAATATGCACATGGCCTCTATGGAAATGCTGACCGCAATGAAATTAAACACGCTCTTTTTAAGAGCAAAGTTCCGGGATTATTACGATCTTTATGTCATCAACAAACAGATATATTCCATCAAAAAGATGTATGATATTGTCAAATCATACATGCCGGAAATAAATAAAAAATTATTCCAGATGGCAATCATATATATAGATGATATCGAAGATGACTCAATCCTTCACCTGCACCCCAAATACCCTGTTACCATACAGGAGATTCAAACCCATTTTGAAAATAAAGTAATAGACTGGCTTGGATAAAATAAGCTGGCTTCCAGCTCAGATTTTCCAGGAAGCCAGCTTTACTGCTAAAAATCGTTTTTATACAAATCATCGTTAAATCCAATGATAAACCGGTTTTCCAGCCGCAGGGTCGGGGCCCTCAAGTTTCCACTGGGTCCCATCACCTGTTTTAAAATTTTATCTTTATCATCCGTGGTCGGATTCCAGGTTTGAATTTTTTTCCCTTTTGCCGTTGTAACCGCATCTGCCCCTTTGATCATTTCCCAGGCTGCATCGGCATTAAACCGCTCTTTCCTTGCATCTACAACCGTCTTCATAATAATTTCTTTTTTCCCAAGAACCTCTTGGGCTTTTTTACACGAAGCTCACCCCTTACGAATATATGCCCACTCTATGTCCATCTTTGCCTCCTGAATCAGCAGCCATAACTAACAATGACTGCATCCTTTATGCGTTGACTTCAACACAAATTTTTGCACCAGGGGTTTTAATATAAGAAATATCAGTACCACCGCTGCAAGTATTGCCACCGGGCCATGGTGTTCATGGGTCTGGGACTGAACCCAGGCAGTGAGATCAAGTCCCAAGAAGCCATAAATCTCATTGACCAGTAATCCCATCACCAAAGAACATATTACAATGGCCGACAGGTAAATTACCATGGTTTTTTTTCCCAATAACTTTGACACCACGGTGATGGTGGCCATGTTGGTGGCCGGTCCTGCCAGGAGAAATACCAAGGCAGCCCCGGGTGAAAGCCCTTTCAAAGCCAAAGCCGCAGCAATGGGAGTGGATGCGGTGGCACACACATAAAGGGGGGTGGACAAAGCAATCATAACGAGCATGGAAAAAAATCCATCTCCCAGATATGATTCAATGAAATGGGGAGAAATGTACACCGTGATCACTCCGGCAAGGCCAATGCCCACCAGAAGCCAGGGACCGATGTCCGCCAGAAGATCCCCAAAGGCAAACCCCATGCCCTCTTTTAACTTCATCATAACGGTTTTCGTTTCTGTCTTTTGAGATCCACACCCACAGCCGCAGGATGACGCCATGGCAAAAGGCATGGGTTTAGGCGTTGGAGGGGCTTTATCCAACAAATTCACCCCAATGCCGGTGATAAGGGCCGTAAAAAAAGCCGCCACCGGCCGGATCACCGTCATCACAGGGTCCAATAACGCATAGGTCACTGCAATGGAATCCACCCCCGTCTCCGGCGTGGAAATCAAAAAGGAGGCGGTGGCCCCTTTACTTGCGCCCTGCTCCCGCAATCCCGCAGCCGCAGGAATCAC
>CAYSSE010000662.1:0-2228 GCA_964433355.1 uncultured Desulfocicer sp. | reverse complement strand
CGAAAAACGTAATGTGGTGCGCTTTGAGGTGGAATCTGACAAAATTTGATGAAAACTGGTGAGCCTTAAAATGCTCTTCTTTGCCCCGAAAAGTGGGTTTTAAGAGATAAAATAGAGGTTTTTTTAAAGCAATTAAAATTTAATAACAAACACTTATAGGTGTCATACCCAAATATTAGAGGTGTCCCATGCAAAAAAATAAAAAACTCCCCATTGGTATTCAGACCTTTGCCAATCTTATTGAGGAAGGGTATCTCTATGTGGATAAAACACCTTTTATCCACAAACTGACCAGCCAGGGAAAATATTACTTTCTGTCCCGTCCCCGACGGTTCGGAAAAAGCCTGTTTCTGAGTACACTTAAAGCTGCCTTTGAGGGTCGACGGGAGCTTTTCCAGGGCCTTTTTCTTTATGATAACCGAGACTGGAGCCAGAGCAATCCTGTGGTGCATATCAGTTTTGGCTCCGGGGTGATGCGCTCGGTGCGCGATATAGAAATCCGTTTCAGCGCGATTCTTGATAACCATGTCCGCTTGCATGATTTGCAATTATTTCAGGATGACCTGCGGGAGCGTTTTGCAGAGCTGATTCAAACCCTTTATGAAAAAACCGGTCGCCGGGTGGTGGTGCTGGTGGATGAGTACGACAAGCCGATCCTTGACAACATTGAAAATATAAAAATGGCCATTACCCTTCGCGAGGAACTCAAGAATTTCTATTCCGTGATCAAGGATGCTGACCCCTATATTGAGTTTGTGTTCATCACCGGGGTCTCCAAATTCAGCAAAGTTTCCCTATTCAGCGGGTTGAATAATCTCAAGGATATCACCATAGACAAGCGTTTTTCAGACATTTGTGGTTATACCCAGGATGAGCTGGAAAGGGTTTTTTCCGGCTGGATAGGCGATGAGATGGATTTGACCAAGGTCAAAACCTGGTATAATGGCTATAGCTGGCTGGGCCGGGAAGTTTACAATCCCTTTGATATTCTGCTTTATCTGGATGGTGGAGAATTCCGAAATTATTGGTTTGAGACAGCTACCCCAACTTTTCTGATCCGGCTGCTACAGGAAAAGAAATATTATATTCCGGCATTGCATGATTTAAGGGCCAGCGAGAAAATTCTGGGCAGCTTTGATGTGGAGCGTCTGGAGATTGAAACTCTTTTGTTCCAGACAGGTTATTTGACCATAAGGGAAACCCGGCATATGGGAGGCATGCGCTGGTTTCAGCTTGGGTATCCCAATCAGGAGGTGCGGCAGAGCCTTACAGACTATATTCTTTCCTTTCTCACCGATAGCACCGTTGTTCAGGAAAATAACAAGTTCAATCTATATGAAGCCCTGATGGCCCATAATTTTGACGCCCTCAAGCAGACCCTGCAGGCGTTTTTTTCCTCCATCCCCCATGACTGGTACCGCAAAAATCAACTGGCCAATTACGAAGGCTACTACGCATCTATTGTTTATTGTTATTTTGCCGCTCTGGGCTTGGATGTGTGCGTGGAAGACACCACCAACCATGGCCGCATTGACATGACGGTGAAATTGGGCGCACATATCTACATTTTCGAATTTAAAGTTGTGGAACTGCTCGCCGAGGGCCGAGCTTTACAGCAGATCAAAGACAAAGGTTATGCCGACAAGTACCGCACCCAAGGTGCACGAATCCACATGATCGGGGTGGAATTTTCCAGCAAAAAACGCAATGTGGTGCGCTTTGAGGTGGAATCTGACAAAATTTGATGAAAACTGGTGAGCCTTAAAATGCTGTTTTTGGCCCCTAAAAGTGGGTTTTAAGAGATAAAACAGAGCTTTTTTAGAGCAATTAAGCTTTAATAATAAATACTTATCTGGGTCAGACCCCAGGATGCCAGGATGGCCCCAGGATGGTTCAGACCCCAGGAAGTTAACAGAATCTGACCCCAAAGGGCTTGATCACAAAATCCTGAGCCCAAAATTCTGAGCCCAAAATCTTGATCAGTTAAGCATCAAGCAACGTTGCAATTTCTGACGAATCCTTGGCGGTCTTGATGGTGTCTTTTATTTTCTCAAGCACATTGATATCGGTTATCTCATCAACTCGGGAAGTTATCTCAGAGGCATGATCCGGGAATTTAAGGGCCATTCCCAACTCTATTGCTTGTCTTAACCCTTCAATCTTACCTTCAATTTTACCTTCAATTTTACCCTCATTTTTTCCTTCCATTCGAAGTCGTTCTGCCAGTG
>CAYSSE010000661.1:0-2229 GCA_964433355.1 uncultured Desulfocicer sp. | reverse complement strand
CCAATTGGCCGGTTCCTATTACCCATCGGGGGGGGGCTCTGCTGAGGTTGCCCGGCAGTTTTATTTTCTAATAAACTGCCACGGACGGATCAAGACCATGCCCTGGCCTTGCTTGGTCTGCCCACAACATGGGGCAGAAATAGGGCAGAAATAGATTCTGCCCTATGCTCTTTGCACCTTGGTTTGCCGGGATTCTTTTATCAAAAAATAGATGCAACTTTCAGGTACTATATATTATGACGGAACAAAAAGAAAATAATAAGAGACGTCTCATAGAATATGGGCAGCTTAACACAGTTAAAAAAGCGGTGGTTGAGATCCTATCCATTGAAGTGGATTTCCTTCCAAGAAAGTATCTTTTCTCCTGCCTTGATTCCCTGGGAATTTATGATGACGACAAACAGATGTTCACCTATACCACCATCCGCCCGGTATTGGCAGAGCTTGAGGATCAGGGATTTATCCTCGGTAGCAATAAGGGACTCAGGGTGCCTGCTCCATTTTGTTTCAAGGTGGTTCAAGAACTGGTAAAAGCCGATGGTTTCGCAAAAATTGCCCATGCACTTTTACAGGCACATCCTTTTAGTCTCAGGAGCTGCCAATATAAATTTCGTTCTGACAAGGAATTTTTTAGGGCACTTCAAATTGCCATGTATGGAAAAAAACCCTCGGTTGATATTGATGTGGTGTACAAGTGTGGAATGGAAGCGTTTCCTTTAGATTTTCAGAAAAAACCCCCTGTGCTGCAATTGTTAAACCATCCGGTTCAACTTCAACTTTTAGACAGCATGACCCCAGAGGTCCGTTGGAAGACGGTGGAATACTATCTAAAGGAGGCAATGAGGGTTTTAAAATCTGTGGAGAATCTCCTTCTTTATTGTTTTTTAAAATTTCCCTCGGGGATTGATATACCCGATGTCAAGGTGCAAAACACGCTGTTGGAAATGCTTTTATTGTTAGGTCATCGAAAGAACTATCCTACGATTTTTTCTAAATTAGATCAAAAAAATACCTCTGCCAGGGCCGCCATCATGGGGTGGATGGAAATAATCAGCAATAATACCGATGCGGCACTGAGGCATTTTGACCATGGGTTGACGTGTCTGAAAAAAGAGTCCCCTAAGCGTAATATTTTTTTCAAGGGATATGGGGGACTTTTTTATTTGTTTGCCCTTTTAAAAAGCGGTAAATCAGAAAATTATAAAATTGCATTAGATCACATTCGGCTAATTTTATCCTTTAAAAATGAATATGTCTGCCTTTCTGCCATGGAATCGCTGAAATGTATATTTAATCAACGCTTGGGCATCCAGAATAAATGGCATAAAGAGACCTTGATTTATAATATTGACGGCAAAGGCCCCATTGATGCTGTTTTTAACATTCTTGCACTGACATGGCTGGATAAGGAAATAGCCCTTCCTTTTATTTCAAAACTGGAAGAGATCCGGGAAAAAACTGTGGCCTGCGGATATTCATGGGTTGATGCGGAAATATCAGCCCTTCTTGCCACCCTGGGAAAAAATGTTGCCGCCAATGAAAAACGATCAAAACAACTCCATAAAAAGGCTGGTAGCACCAGTATTGTGGATATGGTAACCGCAGTTCCCCAATGGGAGACCGCATTGGAAGCGTTGATGCACATGGCATCCAAGGCCGGGAAAGATGCCAAGGCAGAGGGTTTGGCCAAGGTCGACACTGAGCAACGCCTGGTCTGGACCATGAACCATAATGAACAATACCATATCTCTTTTCTCAAGCCCCGTCTTCAGAAATTGACCAAGGCAGGAAAATGGACCAAAGGCCGACCTGTGGCCTTGAAAAAATTATATAAAAATACGGGTTTCATGGCCGGGCTTACGGATCAGGATCGGCAGATATGCCGCAATGGTATTAAAGAGTCCAATTATGGGAATGAGTATTATGATAATATTGAATACTCCATTGATGACACCAGGGCATTTCCCCTGCTTGTGGGGCATCCCCTTGTCTTTCTTGAAGACAGTCTGGACACCCCTGTGGAATTGGTCAAAGGGGAGCCTGAAGTAAGGCTACAGGTTCAGGGGGAAAAAATTTATATTTTCATGGAACCCACGCTGAATTCGGAAATTAAAAGAGATATCCGTGTGATACGGGAAACACCCTCTCGGTTTAAAATTATCTCTTTGTCCGATGTGCATTCAAAAATTGCAGAACTTATTGGAAACAAGGGCTTGGAACTCCCGGAAA
>CAYSSE010000660.1:0-2238 GCA_964433355.1 uncultured Desulfocicer sp. | reverse complement strand
CCCTTCTCAATCATCAATACCTTGAGATTGGCATGTTCCATAAGATAATACGCAGCAAACAAACCTGCCGGTCCACCGCCCACGATAATAACATCATATTTCATTTTAAATCCCATGAATTAATTGTCTGGTTCATATTGGATTCCGGGGGCTTTATTTAGATGACAACCTCTGGGTAAATGCGTTATTCCGGCAAAAAAATCAAAAAACCATTTTTGATTTAGGTTTGCCCAGCCTATGTAAGCAGAACCTATTATGAACATTTTTTAATTGCAAACCTTTCATTTATACACCTTTCAAGCGAAATGTCAAACAAATCCGCAATAAAATTCAAATCATATTTTGGACGAAGTTTCATATAAAAAAAAACGACCATGCCCAGGGCATGGTCGCTGTTTTGTTGCAAACTATCTATAAATCAATGGGTGAGAATGGGCATACCCATGAGGGGCCAGATAACCGCCACGGCAAGACCCACCAGAAGCATGAGGATAATACTGGCCGGTATGCCGTATTTAAAGAATTCACCGGTGGTGAACTGTTTGGAATCATAGGCAATGGCATTGGGTGCTGCTCCAACCAAAAGAAGAAAGGGCATGCCCGCCACGACCAGAGATGCGAACACAATCACCTCGGGAGAAACCCCAAGATAGGGGGCAATGACCAGGGCCACGGGCAGAGAGATGGCAATGGCGGCAACGTTCATGATAAAGTTGGTCATCATCATGACAAAGAATGCAATACTCATGACAAAGACAAACCAGTGGGAGTGCTGGAACATGGTGAGCCAATTGATGGCCAGCCACTCAGCCGCACCGGTTTCCCAGAGACAAAACCCAATGCTCATGGCACCACCAAAGAGCAGAATAATATTCCAGGGAATGGATTCAAGATCTTTAAGATCAAGGATGCCGAGAACAAAAAATAAAATGGTTGAAACCAGAATGATGGCAGTTTTGTCCACAGGTTTGAGCATGGGGATAAAAGAGCGAAGGGACATGACGGCAATGCAGGAGAAGATGATAACAGCGGCCAGAATTTCATTTTTCGTCAATGACCCCATCTCTGAACTCAGACGCTTGGCTTTTTCTTTAAGGCCGGGAATCGTTTTCTTTTCCGGTTTAAAGAAAATCATGAAAAATCCCCAAAGAACAAACACCATGGCCCAGCCAATGGGAAACATATAAAAACTAAGCTCAAAAAAAGAGATCTCTCTTCCCACGATATCCTGATAAAAACCCAGTGCAACAGCCCCCCGGGCCGCCCCTAACAGAGTAATAATGGAGCCCGCACCCGCCACATAAGCCATTCCAATGAAAAGCCCTTTACCAAATTTTGTGGGGGTATCATCATCGGCATACATATGATAAATGGTGAGCAATAATGGATACATGGTGGCGGCCACGGCGGTGTGGGCCATGATCTGGGTCAGGGCTGCAGTCACCACAAAGCACCCCAGATAAATCATGGAGGTTTTCTCCCCCACAATGGAGAGCATTTTATAGGCCAGACGTTTTGTCAATCCGGTCTTGGTAAATACCATGCCAATAACCAGGGATGCAAAGATAAAGAGTACTGACGGATCCATGAAATCCTTGAACGCCTTCTGTGCCGGGCGAACCATGAACAGCACCTGTAAAACGCCGATGGTGAGACTGGTAACCCCAATGGGTACCACTTCAAACACCCACCAGATACCCGCCAGAAGGAAAACCGCAAGGGCTCCCTTGGCCTGGGAGGCAAGAATAAAGTGTTTACCTGTGGGGTCAATGGCATCGGGCCAGGCCGGACTGAAATTAACGCCAAAAAACAGAACCAGCCCCAGGATGAGAAAGAACCATCGTTTCCAATCTATATTTGAGTCACTTTGAACCACGGTTTGTGTTGTCATGCGCTTCACCAGCCCCGCTGTTTAATAATATTATCAATTTCTGCCTTTCGAATGCGGTCCTCGTGTCTCATTTTGATACTATGGGCCTCTTTGATCTTTTCCTCCAGCAAATCGGTGTCCGCAGGTTTCATAAGAAAGTCAAAAGCCCCCAATTTCATGCCCTTGATGGCGTTGTTCACCGTGGCCTGCCCGGTGAGCATGATCACCTCGGTGAGGGGAAGGGCTTTTCGAATCTTCTCAAGAATTTCAAGCCCATTTATCTCCGGCATCTGCACATCCAGCACCACCACATCAAAATCAATCTCCTCAACAATTTCCAAGGCCGCTTTTCCGGAAAACACAGGCGT
>CAYSSE010000659.1:0-2257 GCA_964433355.1 uncultured Desulfocicer sp. | reverse complement strand
TCCCCCTGCCGCAAGCCCCATATAAAAAAGGGTGGAGATCCATTTTATGAGACGGCGCATTGTTTTCATTGTGCGCTTCCAGTGAGCCGTTGGATCAGTTGCTTAACAGCCCAGTTTCGCCCTTTCGTAAAAATAACCAAGTTGCCCTGGGAGCCATGAACTTCAAATCCCATTTGCACATATGCCGCAGTCCGGTTCTGCCAGATGCCCACCCGTAAAATCTTTCCCCGGTCAGGTAAAAGCCGTTCCGGACGGATGATTAATTCAGAAAGGGTCTCCGGGGGAAGGGTCAGGGTGGCTTTGAAAAATTGAGTTGCCGGATATATGATGCCAGCGAAATCGTGAATATCTTCCAGGGTTCCTTTGAAAACAGTGTTGTCCTGGTCAAGATTTGCCACCGTTGCCCGGCTTAAAGAAATTTGTCTGATAACCCGGTTGTCCGGGGTCAAAAAATAAATATCCAGGCCATGGGATTTGCCTTCGCAGAAAATTTTATCCATGTCCGTACCATTAAAAAGCCAGACCAGTTCCAGGGTAGGGATCAGTTCAGTCGCCGTGGGTTCGGGCAGGGCAAGATAGAGTTGTTTAAAATGGGGTTTGCTGATGTGGGTCCACTGCCCCGGTAAAATTCCCGATGCAAGCTGGATAAAGGAGGATGCTTCCCTTGCATACCGAGTGGCCTCTTTGCGGCTGTCGGTGATTGTTTTGAGATAGGATTGCGCCGTGGTTGTGCGGTCTTCGGTCTCCCACACCGTGCCGATTTCCGGTCTTTTATCGTTGCTGGAGGCAAGATAGGCTCCCACAAGGTGTTCACACCAGCTCATCTGCCACTCCGATACCGCAGTGGTTACCAGAATGATAGCCATGAGCAGGTGCAGGGGGGATAGCATTTCCCTGAACCATATCTTTATATGTGTGGATTCATGCCAGTTTGTCATGGCTGTTGTGTATGCACAAAACAGGGTGGTTTTGCAAGAAATTTTTATTGCAGACCATATCCATTGGTTGTTGTTTTTGATTTTAACAAAAGGCCGTATGTCATTGTAACGCCATCGCTAAACGCCCTTTTTTTGGGGTATTAAAAGTTCCCCACAGTTTTTTAAGCACCCCCTTTTTTTCTTGACAGTCCAAAGGATCTGGTGATATGCAATGTACGGTAACAATGTTTCTTTTTTTGTCAACAAGGTGTGTCTGTTTCGATTAACTGTTGGTATCGCAGGGTGAATAAAAATCTTCATTCATAGATTTTAAAGGATGTACGCCATTAAATGACGGCTAAAAAAAAGATAAAACAGAATAAAACATCGTTACCTACATTGCGACCAGAGGTGAACAAACGTCTGGAAAAGGCTGTCATGGATGTTTTTTCCCATTCCGATTTTCATAAGGCAAATATTCGGGATGTGGCAAAGGCGGCCGGGGTGAGCTTTACGACCATATACAAGCATTTCGGCAGCAAGGAACAGCTTGTGTTTACCTATGTGGATATCTGGCTGGGCAGGCTCACCAATCGAATTATAGATCACCTTCAAGGCATTGAAGACCTTAAGGAAAAACTGCGTAAAGTCCTCTGGGTTCAGTTGGATTATTATGAACGACACCCTTACCTTGGTCGCATGCTTTTCATGACCCTTCCCATGGGCACATGGATGGCCGATAAAACATTTGACCAAAAAAAAATGATTCACCTCTATCTGGAAGTTTTGAAAAAAGGGCAGGAACAGGGCATCCTCAATCCCCGGGTTCGATCCGGCGTTCTCATGGACATCATGCTGGGACTGGTGCAGCGCTCTTTTTTCATGTGGGTTCAGAGGGGATGCAAGGAAAGCCTGGCCGCACAAAGCAATGTTTTGTTTGACATGATCTGGCGAGCCATTTCAATGCCCGACAAAGAGTGAGAAAAAGAGGCGTATGCCTCCCCGGGCTCTGCTGAGGTAGTCTTGGAGGATACCTTTTTATATAACTGCCACAGGCAGACCGTATTCTGGCCTCGGCCTGCCCACAACGAAGCATGAAAATCCGTCAGGTTTACCGGGACTTTCTTATAAACATACATGGCTGTAAGACCAGCCACAACGAAAAACGAAAGTCCTTTAATTTTAGCACTTTGCTGAGACTTTCATATAACTGCCACGGGCAGACCGTATTATGGCCCCGGCCTACCCACAACGAAGCGTGAAAGAATGTTAGAGATATCTACTCTTTCATATAAACGGGCAACGAATATTGGGTCGTAGACGCGGAGCCAAATGATATC
>CAYSSE010000658.1:0-2257 GCA_964433355.1 uncultured Desulfocicer sp. | reverse complement strand
GTTAGACAGCCCAATTGGCCGGTTCCTATTACCCATCGGAGGGGGCTCTGCTGAGAGTACTTTGACACTTCATTTTCATATAAAACGGGCATGTCCTGCCGGACACAACAAATAATGATATTATGCTGGCCCCCACGACGGACAAAAGTAAAGAGGAGTTTTAAATGAGTGATTGGATCGGTAAAGTCGTTTTAATAACAGGTGGAAGCAGCGGAATAGGAAAAGCCACCGCTAAAAAATTTCTTCAGAAGAAAGCAACTGTTTATATTACAGGCAGAAATAAAGACAAATTGGAAAAAGTAAGAAAGGAACTCAGTGAAATAAGCAGATCAATTAATACTATTGGGTCCAACGTTGCAATACCTTCCGAATGCAGGAAAACGGTTGAATATGTTCTGTCAAAAGAAAAAAGACTGGATGTTTTAGTCAATTCAGCGGGTATTTCTTATCAAGGTTCTTCTGTTACCATGACGGAAACCATGTGGGATGAAACCCTTGATATAAATTTAAAGGGAACTTTTTTTATGTGCCAGTCCGCTATTCCGGCATTGGCAAAAACCCAGGGATCCATTGTCAACATCAGTTCTGATGCAGGGTTGATTGGTAACAAAGAATTGGCCATTTATTGTGCATCAAAGGGCGGTGTGACGCTTCTAACAAAGGCACTTGCACTGGAGTTGGCCACACAAAAGATACGTGTTAATGCGGTATGCCCCGGAGAAGTCGAAACGCCAATGCTTGTAACGGATTTTGAGCAATCAGAGTTTGCCACTCGAAAGGAATATGATTCTCATTGCCTTGGCCATTATCCACAGGGTGATAATGCCCGATATACGCAACCGGAAGAAGTGGCGCAATGTATTTATTTTTTAGCTTCAAAAGATAAGGTCGAAGCCATTACCGGAGCCTGTCTTTCAATTGACTTTGGTATTACATCCGGCTATTGATGAGCCTGTTGATTAAGTCGTGATTTTCATATTTCAGGCATCACTCCTGCCTATATGAAGTGTGTTGGCTCAGCAAATCACCATATATTGTGATAAGAAAATCGAAGCAGACTGAAATCTGAAATCGCCTTTAAATCAACCGACTCATTGATCTATTTTGCCCCCTCCAAAAAAACAAGGGGATCCGGAGGGATGTGTGATTGAAAAAATCTATAAATCAGGCTCTTGCTGGATAAAATGGTAAGTCCTCAATAACCTGGGGCGACAAGACTGTTTACCCTTTAAGATGAATCCTGAGTACCCGGGCTTATTGAGATCTTAAGTACCCGAGCATATATTCTTCAAAATAAAACACATAAATATCAATGGCATATCTCTGTGGAATACCGAAAAACATATGTATGGGTACTTACATAAAATGTGGAGAAAGATATTATTTTTGAGCCATGAAGGAGCCGGGCACCAGAAAAATAGAGAGAACTAACAGGGCACCAGTGGTTGCAAATGCCGCGTAAAAACTCCCCCCAAGCTCAAAGATCCATCCTGCTGCCATGGGGGCAACAGCCGCCGGAATATTGGCGGAAAACAACAAGCCATAAATCGCCCCCATGCGTTTATCTCCCCAGCAAAGCGCTGTGGAAGATGCATAAAGCACCAAAATGCCGCCATAATTAAAGCCTGTTCCCAGGGCAAAGATATAAAAACCTGTTTTTGATGACAGAAAAAAAGAGCCCAAAAGCAAGAGGAGTGCTTGGCACAGCAGATTGGCTTTCACAGCCGTGGCTGGGGAAATCCGATCAAACAACGCCCCCCAGCACACCCGGCCCAGGGCATTGGCAAGGGCAAACAAAGAAACGGCAAGCACGCCCGCATGGACACCAGAGCCGGTGTAAAGCTCCTTTAAATTGGCATTCACGGCAAAGCCTGCGGCCAGCCCTGAAAACATGGCAAAATAAAGAATGCGGAACATGGGTTGTGATATCATCCTGGAAACAGAGACGCCGTTTTCTTTCCCTATTTTCCCAGATGCCTGACTGGAAACACTTTCAGGAACCTTCATGGCACTTCCCGCAAGACAGATAAGCAATAGAAACACCATGCCCAAAAGCGGGAATACCTGGAAAGGAGTTTTTCCCATGTGGGCCATGAGCATTCCCCCCACTTGACTGACAATGGCTGCCCCGCCACCAAATCCGGCAACGGCAATGCCGGTGACCAGCCCTTTTTGTTTGGGGAACCATAAAATGGCGGTGTATAGGGGGTCAGGCTTCGCTTATTGTGGTTATTTGATCTTTGATAAGCTCCATTCT
>CAYSSE010000657.1:0-2258 GCA_964433355.1 uncultured Desulfocicer sp. | reverse complement strand
CCATTTTTCCCGGCATGGGCCAGTTGCACGGCAACAAGGCCGCCATTTTTGTGAACAACCGAAGTAACTTGGTTTAGGCTGTCAATCATATCATCTGAATAGATACCCATCTGCTTGGGCCCGGCCTGCCCTTCCCTTGTCACATGGGCGTGCCCGGTGATAATAAGCCCCACATCCCCCTGGGCAAGTTGTGCCATGCAATCCAATAGCTGGTCAATGGCCTTTCCATCCAAATCTGCCATGGCCTCGTAGGTGGCGGATCTGACAAAACGATTTTTTATCTTCATTCCATTGATTGTGGTTGTTTCAAATAGTTTGGACATTTTTTCATGTTCCTTAAATAATATGTTAAATATTGGTTGGTTTGTAAATATTCGCTTTGGTAATATAAATGTTTGGACAGTTCACCCTATTCGCCTATTTGGGACTGCGTAGGATACTAATGCTAAGTAGCCACACATATGTTTTTCGGTATTCCACAGCCATATATCATTGATATTTATGGGTTTTATTTTGAAGAATATATGCCCGGGTACTTAAAGTGAGCAGGCCAAACTTAGAGGAAGATGGGGTGGTGACCGAATATTTACGTTGGTTTGAGAAAGTAATCAAATAAAAGCCTTATACATTCTTTTACCGGGGTTGTGCTATTGGCTATTTTCATGTTCAGCAACGCCCCTTCCCAGGCATTCCAGATAAAGTCTGTTAAATCTTCAGTAGATATATCATTTCTGATGCTTCCCATGGCTTGACCTTGCCTGACATAACCTGACAATCTCTTTTTCCAGGCAATGGTTGCATGGTGCATTTTTTCTCGACAAAGCTCACTGGCCTCGCTGATTTCCGCCGCCAGATTGCCTATCAAACAGCCTGTCCTTACCCGGCTTTGCTCGTGATGGGAAATTACCATCTCAAAACTGTGGCGCAATGCCCCAAGCGGTTCAGATGGGCCGCTTGCAAGAAAACCATCCCAAAGAACAGACAGACTATCTGAATAAAACTGAATAATTTCAACGGAGAAATCTTCCTTGCTTTTGAAGTAATTATAGAATGACCCTTTGGGCACACCGACTTCATCAACAATTTCTTTGATTCCAGTTCCATTGTAACCGTTTTCAGCAAACAGTCTAAGTCCTGTCTGAAGGAGCTTTGTCCTGGCTTCTATTTTTTGTATTCTTTTTTTCATAAACATTAAAATATGACCGGTCGTCTTGATTGTCAATAAAAAAAGCTTTAAGCCCATGAAACAATTCAAACTATAAGGATGCCGATCCTTACATTGAATTTGTAAGTACTCATGCATATCTTTTTCGGTATTCCACAGAGATATGCCGTTGATATTTATGGATTTTATTTTGAGGAATATATACTCGGGTACTTATTTATCACGGGTGTCTCCAAATTCAGTAAAGTTTCTCTCTTCAGCGGGCTGAATAATCTCAAGGATATCACCATCGATAAGCGTTTTTCAGATATTTGCGGTTATACCCAGGATGAGCTGGAGAGCGTTTTCTCGGGCTGGATAGGCGACACTACGGATCTGGTCAAGGTCAAGACCTGGAACAACGGCTATAGCTGGCTGGGGCGGGAGGTTTATAATCCCTTTGATATTTTGCTTTATCTGGATAGTGGTGAGTTTCGGAATTTCTGGTTTGAGATCGCTACCCCAACGTTTCTGATCCGCCTGCTACAGGAAAAAAATATTTCATTCCGGCATTGCATGATTTAAGGGCCAGGGAAAAGATTCTGGGCAGTTTTGATGTGGATCGCCTGGAGATCGAAACCCTTTTGTTCCAGACAGGTTATTTAACCATAAGGGGAATCCGACATATGGGGGGCATGCGCTGGTTTCAGCTTGGCTATCCCAATCAGATCGCACAATTAGACAATGGAAATTTATAAGAAAGTCTCAGCAACGTGCTGTAATTAAAAGACTTTCATTTTTCGTTGTGGCTGGTCTTACAGCCATGTATGTTACATGGGATCATCTCAAACCTTACAAGCCGCAGCACCCATGATGCGGGATCTTGCACAACAATATGATAATGAGGAACTTGCCGCTGAAGCCAATTACCTGGATGAGTTTTCTGACAAGGTTCAGGATAAAAACGAGCGTACATATTCACGTAAATCCATGCGTTATTCCAGTATTAATGCCCAGCGGGGAAAAAGGTAAGGTAAGGTTTTTCGTTTATTTCGTTTTCTTAAAGATACTTTGGCAGGCAATGTGGAGAGTCCCCGGTGAAAAACAGCCCGGT
>CAYSSE010000656.1:0-2260 GCA_964433355.1 uncultured Desulfocicer sp. | reverse complement strand
CAAAAGCTTGTGGATACTGCAGGGCGGATTGATCGTTTCCGGAAAAAATATGCAGGTTTTGATGCCGTTGCTGCATCAAAAAAATAGGTATTTTTAACAAAATTAAAGTGGGAAGTCAGGGAAATAGCCTGATTTCCCCTTTCGAGTTTAAGGGCCATGGCCATGATAAATAAATTACAGGGTATTGAAGAGCATTTTATAAAATTGGAGCAGCTCCTGAGTGATCCTGATGTTATCGGGGATCAGGTTCGTTATCAAAAATGCCTTAAGGAGCATGGGGAGTTGACCCGGGTGATCACGGCCTTTCGTGAATATAAAGGGGTTCGTGAAGAGCTTTCCGACGCCCGTGAGATGCTCAAAGATGAGGATCTGGATATTCAGGAGATGGCCAAGGAAGAAATCGCCTCGCTTACCCGGTCGCTTACGGCCCTTGAAAAAGAGATAAAAATGTTGCTGGTACCCAAGGATCCCCGGGATGATAAAAATGTTATTCTGGAAATCCGGGCCGGAACCGGTGGAGAAGAGGCAGGGCTTTTTGCGGCGGATCTTTTTCGCATGTACTCCCGGTTTTCCGAATCAAGGCACTGGGTCGTTGAAATCATTGACAGCAGCATGGCCCATGCGGGTGGTTTTAAAGAAGTGGTATGCATGGTTCGGGGGAAGGGTGCTTACAGCAGCTTTAAGTTTGAAAGCGGTATTCATCGAGTGCAACGGGTGCCGGAAACCGAAGCCCAGGGCAGGGTTCACACCTCGGCTGTGACCGTGGCTGTGTTGCCCGAAGCCCAGGATGTGGAGCTTGATCTCAACCCAAGTGATGTAAAGGTGGATGTATTCAGGGCATCCGGGCCCGGGGGACAATCGGTGAACACTACGGATTCTGCGGTGCGGCTGACCCATCTTCCCACGGGTATTATTGCCACCTGCCAGGATGAAAAATCCCAGATTAAAAATAAAGTTCAGGCCATGAAGGTGCTCAAGGCCCGTATTCTGGATGCCATGGTGCGAGAGCAGGACGCAAAAAGAGCTGCCGAGCGTAAAGGGCAGGTGGGAACCGGGGATCGAAGTGGGCGGATTCGCACCTATAACTATCCCCAGGGGCGCATGACCGATCATCGTATTGGCCTGACATTGTACCGACTGGATCAGATCATGGCCGGAGACATCCAGGAGATTATTGATGAGCTTACCACCCATCACCAGGCCGAGCTGATGAAGGAGTCTCAGTAATTTTAATGTCTGGTGATCATCAGCAGGTATGGACTCTTCTTGATACAGTGGCATGGACTGCCTCTTATTTCAAGGATAAGGAAATTGATAGCCCCAGACTCACGGCAGAGATGCTTATGTGTCATTGCCTGGGTATGGATCGTGTGTCTCTTTATATGGAATTTGATCGCCCCTTGAATTCTGGGGAACTGGCACGCTATAAAGCCCTTATTCAGCGACGGGTGCAGCGGGAACCCGTGGCCTATATCACCGGCAAAAAAGGATTCTGGGACATTGAAGTGGCGGTTTCGCCCCATGTGCTCATTCCTCGCCCCGACACGGAAACCCTGGTGGAAATGGCCCTGTCTGAGTTAGCGCAATTCCAGCAGCAGCAGCAGCAGCAACAAGAACAACAACAACAACAAGGTTCCGGGGAAGTTCCCTTGAAAGTTCTGGAACTGGGGGCGGGTTCCGGTGCGGTTATTATCTCCCTTGCCAGGGCCATGCCAAAGCACCATTATGTTGCCGTTGACGTGTCGCTGGTTGCGGCTGAACTCACCCTTAAAAATGCCCGTTCCCTTGAATGTGTCCCCGGTCTTTCTGTGGTGACAGGCTCCTGGTTTGACCCCTTTGGCCCCCAGGCCGCCTTTGATTTAATTGTGTCAAATCCGCCCTATATTCCCACCCGGGACATTGAAACCCTTGCCCCTGAAATACAAAGTTATGAACCCCGCTTGGCCCTTGACGGGGGGATTGACGGACTGGACTGCATTATGGAAATTTTGTCCCGGGCCGTTGAATTTCTCAATCCCGGGGGAGTTCTTTTGATGGAAACCGGTTTTGATCAGAGAGATGCCATTGAGACTCTGGTGAAAACCATGCCTATGTATGAAGGGTTTCAATCCATTCAGGATGAGGCAGGGCATCACCGGGTGGTTAAAATAATAAAAAGACGGATCTTAGCGGATTAGGAATGGGTTTTAAGAAATGGGTTTTAAATAACGTGTCCATTTCTCTGCAAGCATTGCCCACCTTGGTAAATCTGGGAGCGCGG
>CAYSSE010000655.1:0-2276 GCA_964433355.1 uncultured Desulfocicer sp. | reverse complement strand
TATATGAAAGTCTCAGCAACATGCTAAAATTAAAGGACTTTCATTTTTCGTTGTGTCGGGTAGTTTGATATGTCGATTTCACAACTACATATATGTTATTGTCAATTATTTGTAATTACTGACTTTATTTTTAGATCAAAAAAAATTGCTTTAAAGTGGCCCACGTTATGACCAACCCCAAATGAAAGCATGCCAAAAACAGGTGGAAAGTCAACAAATGAAAGGAGCTACCATGGAAAAAAAATGTGATGTGCTGGCCCGGATTTATTTACTCCATGATGAATACACCCACGGCCATGGGGCCGTGTGTGAAAAGGGCTGTGCATCTTGCTGCACCTGTAATGTCACCATGACATCCCTGGAGTATGCTTTTGTGATGGATGGCATGGGTGAACTGGAAAAAATTAAGCTTGCACAAAAGGTTGATCAAGGGCGCAGTGCGCGACGGTTCCAACCGGAATATACCATAAATAGTATGGCGGCACGTTGCCTTGAAGGACGAGAGATTCCCGAAGAGGAAAATGACCCCGCCTGGGGGCAGTGTCCCCTGCTCCAACAGGGCGCATGTACCATCTATGAAAAAAGACCCCTGGGGTGTCGTATGCTTATTTCCCAGGTCACATGTCAGAAAGTGGGATATGCTCGTATGCCCCCATTTGTTCTTACCTTGAATAATCTATTCCAGCAGGTGGTTGAGCATATGGATGCCCGGGGGACTTCTGGAAATCTTACAGATATGATCTTATGGCAGGCAGAATCTGGACACAAGGATGCGCTGTCTCCCCTTCCTGCATATATATTAAATAACTGCCGGGCTCCAGTATTTATGGTACCCCCGGAGCACCAGGAGCAGATTCGTCCTTTGATGATGAAATTGTCCGCTCTCATGGAAAATCGTCAACAACCCCTGAGCTAAAGACTCAGGGGTTTCCTTGCCACAAATTTTATGAAAAAAGGTGAAGATTGGGTCTTAGGGTAGTTTCTGGTTTTTTTGCGGCAAGGGTGGCGATGATATCCTGGATTTCTGTGATCTCATCCCCCTTGAGAACTTCTTTGCAGATGGCATGGCCAAATTTAAATCCAGCAGCAAAATAGGGCACGTATTTTTTAAATAATTTCACAGCCGTTCTTTCATCATGGTATTTGAGCAATAGCTGTGTCAGCCTGATGGCTGCATTAAAACCGGTCTGTTCATCGGGAATAAATCCTTGGGACCACTGGGCAAACAGCCAGGGGCGGGCCACTGCCATGCGGCCGATGGAAAATCCATCACATCCGGTTTGTTCAAACATCTTTTCACAGTCTGACCATTCAAACAGGTTCCCGTTTCCAAAAACAGGTATGGAAACACCCTTTTTTACCTGGGTGATGTGCTCCCACAAGGGGGGTCTGGATCGTCGATCTGGAGCAATTCTGGGGTGGAACACCAGGGCATCGGCACCGGCATCCTCAAATCTTTGGGCAATGTCCACAGCGGCTGTGACATTGTTTTCCCACCCCGTACGAAATTTCACAAAAACGGGAATGCCCACGGCCTGCCGAACCGCTTTAACAATGTCCACGGCAAGATCCGGTGATTTAAGAAGAATGGCACCGCTGCCCTTTTTGCAAATGGCGGATACGGAACATCCAAAATTGAGATCCACACCAAAGAATCCCTCTTTTTCAATGCGCTGTGCGGCCCGGGCCATGCTCAGGGGATCGGGTCCAAAAATCTGGCACACCAGGCGGGGCAGCTCTTGTGTACGCCATTTAAACACCTGGGACACGGCCGGATTTTCCTGGGGCACGGCTTTGGCACTGCACATTCCGGTGAAAAGGAGGCCATATCCCCCAAATTCCGCCACAAGTTCCCTAAAGGCAATGTGGCCAAGACCTGCCATGGGAGCCAGTAACAGCCGGTTGGAAATGGTGCATCCTTTGATGGTGAGGGCGGTATTGATAAAAGGAGGACAATCTATTTTTAAGGTCTTCTTGCTTTTGTTTTCATTGTGGTTCATGTTGACATCTTTCCATGCTTGTAATAATTTGTTGGAAGGACTCGCTGCGCTCGCCTTCCAACCAAAAGTTGCAACAGACATGCTTCGCATGCTGATGAACTTTTGGTTAAGCTATTTTATGCATTTAATTTCCGGAATGGGATAACAGCCAAGGCAGAAACCATCCCTAAAAAAATGCAAAAATTAGAATTGCTGGAACCAAGCCCGAGCATTGAGTTAACAACAGGATTATGTGTATGAATAACAGACATGAACAGGAAAAAAAACAGTTTAAGC
>CAYSSE010000654.1:0-2280 GCA_964433355.1 uncultured Desulfocicer sp. | reverse complement strand
AGGGAGGTGATTGAAGATGTGTCAGATCTTTTTCTGGAACTGGTGTCCAAAAAAAGACTGGAACTGGTGCTGGATATCCACCCGGATGTTCCCACAACGCTGATATCTGACCCCATGCGTCTTCGCCAGGTGCTCATCAATCTGACATCCAATGCACTTAAATTCACGGAAAAAGGAGAAATCATCATCGGGGTGGCCCTATGCCACAGTAATGAGTCCCATGCCGAGTTGGAATTTAAGGTTAGTGACACCGGTATTGGCATTGCCCCGGAGCACCAGGACAATCTGTTTGACTCCTTTACCCAGGTGAATGATCCAGGAAAACAGGAATATGGGGGCACTGGCCTTGGCCTTGCCATCTCCCGACAGATCGTCACCATGGTGGACGGCACCATCTGGATGGAAAGTACCCCGGGCAGGGGCAGTACCTTTTATTTTAAAGCCCCGTTTAAATACCTGCCCCCGGCCCCGGAAAGCCCTTTGGATGTTCCCAAAGCCTTTGGTCAATACAATGCCCTGATTGCCGGGCCCAGTGGCAGCAGTCAAGGGGTCCTTCAACGCCTGCTCCAGACCTGGGGATTTAAGGTATCAGTGGCCATTTCCGGGGATCAGGCCCTTGCCATGCTGGCACCCAAAGACTCAGGCCCCCCCTTTGAGTTGATTCTCATGGACATGGGGTTGGACACCCTTGAACCTGCCCATGGCCTGCTCCAATTAACCGCATCCTCGCCAAGATCTCTGTTCATTGCTGTCATCAACATGGGCCGGGACAAAGAGGCCCGGCGTGCCATGACTCTTGGCATCAAAAGATCCCTGACCAAACCGTTGAAACAGACGCTACTTTTGGAAACCATCAAACAGGGACTTGGCTTCCCCACAAAGGCCTTTGATCCAGACACAACACCTGCCCCGCCCGGGGAACGATTTTTAAACACCCGGGTTCTTATTGTGGAAGACAATATCATCAATCTGAAAATCGGTGCCGAAATGCTTCGCCTGGCAGGGGTTGAGGTGGATACGGCCCAAAACGGCATGGAAGCCGTTGAGAAAGTTCAGACAGCAACCTATGATGCAGTGCTCATTGATATCCAGATGCCCTTATTGGATGGCATTGAAGCCTCCCGGATCATCCGCCAGGAATTTTCCAGCCATGATCTGCCCATCATTGCCATGAGTGTCCATGCCAAATCCATAAAATGGAAGGCATGCCTGGCAGCGGGAATCAATGACTATATTCTCAAGCCTTTTAATAAAAAGGCCCTGTTGGCGGTGCTGAAAAAACAATTGGGATATCGTCATGGAATCGCCTCTGTTCTGCCCCCTGAAGAAGCAGCCCGGGAAAAAACAGACATCCCGACAATGGATACCCTGGCGACCCTGAACCTCCAGGAAGGCATTGAACGGATGGGAGGAAGCCGGAAAATTTTTGCCGAAATAGTGTCGGATTTTTGTGAGGAGCATGCCACCTTTCATACTATCCTGGAAACATGCCTTGAAAACGGTGATTTCAAAGGGGCAGCCACCCTGGCTCACTCCATCAAAGGGGCTTCTGGCAATATTTCCGCCCCCCATCTGTTTGAGGCAGCAAGGGATCTGGAGCAGGCTTGCTGGGACAAAAAAGAAAATCAGATCAAACAACTACTTCCCCCGGCACACAAGGCTTTTTTACAGGTGTGTGATGCTGCCCTGCAATTTATTGAAAGTGAATCTGAATCTGAATTTGCACAAATACAGCAAACTAACAGCACACTCGTCGCTTCCCAGGTACAGCCAGAGGAAACATCGTCCTCACAAACCGTTTTACCCAAAATGCAGGCATTACTGGAAAGTCTGGACAGCTTTGATCCCATTGAGTCTGAAACCCTGGTCACAAAGATTCAGCCACTGATGACTGATGCCGCAAAGGAAGAGATGGGTATACTTGTAAAACATATTAAAAATTATCAATTTGATGATGCCCGCACCGTGTTGGAGTCCCTCATGCGTAGCCTGATGTCTCCGTAATGACCATACTTCCCAAAAGCAGCGGGATGAGCAGCATATCACCTGCCCATCCCGGCCCCTTTTGTGAAAATAAGGATTTTTATCCATGAAAATCATTAATGACTGCACCATTCTTGTGGTGGATGACACCAAGGCCAATGTGGCGGTACTTGTTGAGGCTTTAAAAGAATTGTATAAACTGGGGGTCACTCTCAATGGTGAGGATGCCATCCGGTTTGCCCAGGAAAAACAACCCGACCTGATTCTTCTGGACATTGTCATGCCCGGCACCGACGG
>CAYSSE010000653.1:0-2289 GCA_964433355.1 uncultured Desulfocicer sp. | reverse complement strand
ATACAAAAGAGTTTAGCAGAGTTAATCAGCTTAACATTGAAGATTGGTATTAACTGAAAAAACTTAACCTGGACAAGCCAGAACCAAAAAAGTTTTCTAATTCTCTTGCCAAAATAACACGAAAATCAGAGATAAGAATATAAACACTTAATTTCTGAAAACAAGTGCTGCATAACATGTCGCCCAAGGAATAATAGATGAAAAATCTAATCTGGTTTTTGATGGTGCTGCTTTTATTGATAATTGCAGCGATTATGTCAACCTTACTGTTTCTCGGTGTCGGATATGTTCTTACCATCATTCTGCCGCTGAGTCTTTTCGAGAGCGCTGTGCTGGTTATTGGCTCTTTCTTTGTCTTGGTTTTTAGCATAGCTGCTGTATCAATCGGGACGCAGATTTCTCGACATGGCTTTTTCTTTCCTCGTTCGAGCCTGCAAGAGGAACCCTATGATGATGACGAATGCGACTTTGATGAGGATGAAGAAGAGGAGGATTACTATGAACGTGACAACGTACTGAAGCCACATCAGTTTATTAAAAACACGGTTAAGATTGGGAGAAATACTCCCTGCCCATGCGGGAGTGGCCTCAAATACAAGCGTTGTTGCGGAAAGGATAAATAGGATAAATAGGGGACAGACCACGTTTTTTTTATGTCCAAAAATAGATAGCCTTCTTCTGTTTGCCTACCGGTTAAATCAGGAAGGGCATTCATTGGACATCCAATGGGCAAGGATGGGAGAAAAAACGTGGTCTGTCCCCCATTTATTTCTGGAAGGGTGGCGGTGGCGGACAGGGCTTGCCGGAAAGGCAAGCCCTTTGTTGTTTGTTATGTCTCTTCACCGGCAATGAGTTCAGCCAGGTGAATCACTTTGAATTTTCGCTTCTGGTTCAAGGCACCGCCCCGGAGTTGCAGGACGCAGCCCGGGCACTCGGTGACCAGAAGTTCTGCTCCGGTGCTTTCGGCATCATCGAGCTTCCGGGTGAGGATTTCCCTTGACACCGCCGGGAAGTTGGCGGAAAAGCTGCCGCCAAATCCGCAGCAGGTCTCCTCTTCTGCGGCCTGCACAAAGGTGTTACCCGTGCTGCGGATGAGTTCTTTGGGAGCCTCCTTGATACCAAGACCCCGGCACAGGTGACAGGGGGAGTGCCAGGTGATTTTTTTGGGGTCTTTCGGTTGACTCGCATCCTGGCTGTTGGGTTGATTTGTTGAGCCCTTGGGAAAGCCTGCGATGTCGTGCATGAACTGGCTGAAGGGCATCACCTTGTCGGCAAATTTAGTGGCCTCATCTCCAAGAATATCCGCTGCAAGGGATGGACAGGCGTGTTTAAGATGGGAGGCACAGGAAGCGCAAAGGGTAATAATATAGTCGGCCTTAACATGCTTAAATGCCGTAATGTTTTGAACGGCAACATCCCGGGCCGCCTCTTTTTCTCCCATCATCATGGCTGGAAGCCCACAACATGATTGGCCCATGGGAAATTCAAATACAATGTCCCGACCAGATGAGCGCATGGCTTTGATCCCGGCTTCAAGTTGTTCCGGGTAAACAAAATCCTGGACGCAACCTGAAAATATGGCAACTCGGATGGGTGTGTTTCCGGGTTTGGTTACAGGTTTAGTTCCAGCTTTGGAGGGGGCTGTTTTAAGATCTTTTTGTATGGCCTCCCATCGATCCCTGAAGGGAACCTCTGCAATGGCAGGTAATTTCTTAAAATTGTGCTCCTTGAAAAAAATCATGGGCAGATGCCTAAGATACTGGGTATTGCCGGTGACGGGCTTCTGGGCAAGACTTGCGGCCCTTAAGAGTCCATGGAACAATTTCCGGCTTTTCAGGACTTTGGCAAGCATGAGACTTTTTATCGGATGGCCTTCCTTGTCCTGGATCAGGGTGTGGACCTCCTTGATGAGCCGGGGAAGGTCAATACCCGCAGCGCACACTGTTTTACAGGCGCCACAATTGGTGCAGTTTTGTACCAGGTTTCTGGCATTTTCTGCGCCATGGAAAAAATAGGTGGTGATCAGTCCGATGGCACCAATATATATATGCCCCATTTGATGGCCGCCCACCATGCGGTACACCGGGCATACATTGGCACAGGCACCGCACCGCACACAGTGAAGTATCTGGGAGAAAACAGGGTCAGCGGCTATTTTGCTGCGTCCGTTATCCAGTAAAACAATGTGCATCTCCCGTTTTCCAGAGGGATCTACGGTACACTGGGAAGGGCCCGTGATCCATGTGACATAGGAGGTCAGGCGTTGACCGGTTGCATTTCTGGGAAGCA
>CAYSSE010000652.1:0-2289 GCA_964433355.1 uncultured Desulfocicer sp. | reverse complement strand
CCGATAATTGGAAGGGTGCCATGCAGACGGCCGCTGAAAAATATATGGATGTACGTCAGGTATTAAAGTTTCCAAAAGAAAAGCCCTTGGGAGTACAAAAGCGTCATATCATAGGGTATCCAGTAACCGGCCATTCTGTACGTGAGTGGGGTGGATTCAATGGGCGCATGCCCTCACAACTACGTATTGTCGTGCGCCGTCAAGGGGATAAACTTAGCTCTTATTTTGTTCATCTACCCCACAAAATTCCTAAAACATGGGATGAGAAGCGACTGGGGAGCGAACTTTCCAATTGGCAGGAGTTGCATTCCTGGCTGAACAAAAACTGTGACCCTATTTCATTTTGATAAAAACCTGTTTTCTCAGCCCAATAGCAATAGATAAAAGTCATGCATGATTTCAGGCCGTTTGCAGGGGGCAGGGTGAGTTGGATTATCTGCCCTCTTCCTGTGAACATACGTAGGTAAAACATGCAAGACACAAAATAGATAAAAGGCAAAAGTATGATAAAAAGAAACGACGAATACTGGGAACAGAAAATGCGGATGTTTCTGCATGATCCCGTTGACAAGGCCCTGCGCATTCAGGGGCATGAAACCCGGGCATCAGACATTGCCCAAGCCCTGGGCATTTCCACCCCGGATAAATCAGAGGTGGTACTGGCTGATATAATAGCATCGGGTCTGGATCGGGCCAACCTCCCTGGATATAATCGCAACCCATCCCAAAACGGGGCCATTGATTTTGCAGAACTGCCGGAAATCACCCACCCCATTTCCAGGGGATCTTTAAAATTCACCGGAAAATATGACAATGCCGCAGCAACCACCCGGCGCATTGTGGAAATCATTGAGCAGGATACCAACGATATCAGTCAAGTATGGGACAAACAGATCTATTTCAACTACCTGTTTTTCATCCTGCGCAAACGGCTCATCACGGAGAATTGCGGGAACCTGGGGTTTCTCTGGGATAAACTCCCCGCAGACAGCAGAATCCCCGATCATGCCATCTGGAACCATTCCGGCATGGTGAGCGCGCTTTATACCTCATTTAAAGAAAGTGAAACCAAAAGCGTATCCATGGTGGTGGTGTCTATTACCCCGGTTCAACCCTTTATCGGCAAAACCAGAAAATTAAGGGATCACTGGGTGGCCTCGGTGATTCTTTCCTGGCTGACCTTTGAAGGTATTTTCGCCATCATGGAATCCCTGGGGCCGGATCATGTGTTGTATCCGTCACTCCAGGATCAACCCCTGGTGGAAGCCCGCCTGTCCACCACCTTTGAACAATTTTTTGACGATTACAGAAACAAAACAGACATGGAGAAAGATGAATCCGTGGCTTCGTTTCCCAATAAATTTGTGTTTCTGGCTCCGTCCGGAAAGGAAGCATCCTTTGTGGCAGAGGTGGAGGCCTGCATCAAAAGAGAATGGAAGACCCTTGCAGTTCTCGTGTTGACTTGGATCGGCTGCGATGATGATGCGAATAATGCCTTGCGGACCCTGTTCAATCGGCAGGTGGACAATTGGTGGCAGTTTTCCTGGAGCAGCGCCCATCTGGTTACGCTGAAAAGCCAGGCAGACATTGAAACTCTGTTCGCAAAGGAAAAGTTTGCCACCCTGTTTGAGACCATCAGCGAATTTTCCAAAGCATTCCCAACGGCAAACTATGTGTATCCGGTGTCCCATTCCCTGGTTCAGACAGTGATGGCCGTGGGGAAAAATGCCCCGGTGACCACCCGGGCAAAGGAACCGGGGATGAAATGCCCGGTGTGCGGAGAACTGGAAATCCTCCATGATCTTGCCGGAACAGGCCACGATGCCCCTTCCTACAAAGCGGCAACTGACAAATTCTGGCAGCGATTGTCCCGGCGTTTCAGCAATTCAGACCCATCTGTTGACACCGGCATCTCCGGCAGCAGCATGATAAAGGAAAATGAAAAACTTTGCGCCATCTGCAGCATCAAACGCTTTGCCCCCAATGCCCTGGAAAAATTTGGCAAGACCCATGTGTTACGCCGAGTGTTTAAGGACGGCAGTTTTCCCTCCACCACCCAACTGGCCACGGTGGAATTCCGGGATCGACTGAAAGAAAAAGGACTTTTGCCACCGGATCAGGGCAAGTGCCATGGGCTGGAACTCCAACTTGTGGATGAACTCCATGACGGCGAAGACGGCTCTGGCAGATACAGTAAAGAAGTTGCCACCTTGCTTAAAAATGCAAAAAAAAGCGGTATCACCCGGGATGAAACAGACAATTATTATGCCATTCTGATGATGGACGGGG
>CAYSSE010000651.1:0-2292 GCA_964433355.1 uncultured Desulfocicer sp. | reverse complement strand
GAACTTGAAGATGGTGCCCCCGGCAAGAATCGAACTTGCGCACATGGATTAGGAATCCAATGCTCTATCCACTGAGCTACGGGGGCGTTGGCTGTTATTCCACCAGGAGTTTTTGTCCCGGGTAGATCCTGCTTTTTGAGGTGAGGTGGTTCAGTGAAAGCAGACGTTGGAGTGTCATATTATATTTTTGTGCAATTGTAAAGGGATTATCTCCGGATTTCACCCGGTAGGACACTGTTTTCTTGCTTTTACTTACTTTTGCAGATGAGGCCCCGGGAATGGTGAGCTTCTGGCCGATGTGTAACCGCGTAGAACTAAGTTTGTTGGTCGCCTGGATACGTTTGGTGGTGGTGCCGTATTTGTTGGCAATGATCCAGAGATTATCCCCGGATCTCACGGTGTATTTCACCGGGGAACGACGGATTTTTGTTTTTTTGGTGCTGGAGGCGGTGCGTCGTTGAACCTTGCTTGATGGAATTTTCAGCACTTTGCCTATTTTCAGTACAGAGCGGGTGGATACCCCATTGCAAGCGGTTATGGTTTTCACGGTGGTGCCGTAGGACTTGGCAATGGCGGAGAGGGTTTGTCCTTTTTTAATGCGATGGTATACATATTTTTTTGCAGGGGAAGACGTTCTGGATGGTTTCATGGATTTAAAGTGGGCAAGGAACTTATCAGACCCGGATGCGGGGATTCGAAGATCATAGGGATCGGCAGGCAAAAGCGCGTACCTTAATTCCGGATTCAATGCCTTAAGGGTGTCAAGGTGAAGTTTCATGGCCGTGGCAATGTTTTTAAGATAGACCTGTTTTTTCACCGTAAAAATTTTATAGGGGATGGGAGAATTGATCTCTCCGGGGTCAATGTTATATTTTTCAAGGTCTTTTAAAATGTGGAGGGTGGCCAGAAAGCGGGGAACATACCGTGCAGTTTCCCGGGGTAGTTTCTCGTAGAGATCCCAGAAATTATCAAGATAATTTGTTTTTTGTTTTCTGATGGTTCTTAAAACCCTTCCTTCTCCGCAGTTATATGCGGCAAGAACCGTGGCCCAGTCTCCAAAAATATTATGAAGTTCAGAAAGATAGGCAATGGCGGCCTGGGTGGATTTTTCCGGATCAAGGCGTTCATCAATGAAATAGTTTCGTTCCAGCCCGAATTTATAACCGGTGGAGGGGATAAATTGCCACAATCCCAATGCCCGAGCATGGGAAAGGGCTGTGACCACAAATCCGCTTTCAATGAGGGGAAGCCAGGAAAGTTCTTCGGGGAGACCTGCTTTTTTAAGTTCAGCCACAATGTAGGGACGATAGCGACCAGCTCTTTTCATGGATCGGATAAAAAATTGTTTTTCTGGCCCGGTGAACCGGGCAATTTCTTTTTTGACATGGGTGTTGAGGGTCAGGGGGATGGCGTTGTGCTCTCCGGTCACCACAATGTGGCGGGACGCATGGATTTCAAGGATGCGTTTGGCAATCATGTACCGAAGGTCTTCCTTTTGCTGGCTCAAATCTGCCTGGTCATTGAGATCCAGATCCAGAATGGTTGCATAGGCAATATCGAGTTCATTGAGTGCGCTTTCAAGCTCACCTGCCTCCCAGAAATCCTGGGCAGACTCACACAGCTCCAGGGCATGGTCAATGCCTTCCTGGGCCATCCGGCAGGACACGTTTTTGGGATGGGGGGCAAGGGATGCCGTCTCGGTTGTTGCGTCAGTTTTTTCCGATAGGGCTGTTTCCTGGGGCTCCTCGGCATTGGAAATACCCGTCAAAAAACGTTGGTGGACGGTTGATGGTTTTAAACCGGAAAGGGATGATGCGGGTGGATGGTCTGGGGGGGCTGTGGAAGCGGTGTTTATTGTATGGGTACAACCGGTGAGATAAAAGATACTTATCAGTGTGGCAACTTTCAGGCTCGTGCGAATATTATTTTTATCCATGATGTTATCATCGTCTCTAAATATTTAGGATCGCAAATTTTATAACTTGAACGAAATAGCTTGTCTTTTGGCCCATCTACTACGTTGCATCAAAGGCCCAATAGGGCCGAGATATTAATCCATTAATGCGCCTTGTAGATGACCCACCAGATTTTATCTGCACTATTTCTGTCTAACTTATTTCATCTGTGATCCTTAAGTTTTGGGTTGAAGTGACGGTGAACTGCTTTTTTTTATAAGAAAGTCTCACCAACACGCTGGAATTAAAAGACTTTCATTTTTCGTTGTGGCTGGTCTTACAGCCATGTATGTTATATGAAAAGGTAGCCTCCAAGGTTACCTAAGGCAGAGCCCCC
>CAYSSE010000650.1:0-2298 GCA_964433355.1 uncultured Desulfocicer sp. | reverse complement strand
TTTTAGATTAAAATTCAAATACTTACTAAAATCCAACCGTCCTTTGCGGTCATAGCCGAAACCTTCGTTAAAATGCATATTCTATTTAGTCTGAAAACAGAGCATCAGTAAATGTAGGGTTTCACCCATATTGAATAAAAAAATTCTGTATTGGACTTTGGATTACCAATCGAGGTATATGGCAGGCTATCTGAAAAGGGGTTTCACATAAAAAATGAACAAGGACTGAGCTATCTATAACTCCATGCTCATACTCATGGCTGTCTGATAATTCCAAGGCATCCACAAGGAGGGATCTTTGAGCACCTCGGCAGAGTATTTCTGAAGCGCCACGACTATGCGATCCAGGAAATTACGGTCGAATGATCGCATATCAGTTCCCAAAGGAAAACAGAATCCTTGGGCCCCAGCAGGTAGAGACTAAGATTGCTGTGTCAATCCCTGCCAAAATTTTATTGTCCTTCATTTTCGGTTGTTCAGCAGCAGGGATGCCGCGCCGACAAGTCCGGCTTGGTCGTTCAAAATCGTATAAACAGGTACAGCTTCCACCAATTGCCACATCCGTCCCTTATTCGAAAAAGCGGTCATAAAAAAAGGCTTTTCCAACAGCGGAATAATATTCGGCACGATGCCGCCACCAAGGTAAATTCCTCCGGTTGCAAGCATACGAAGAGCCTGATTGCCAGCTTCGGCACCGAGGATAGACACAAAAGTTTTCATAGTGATCTGACATCGTCTGGATATCGGTGGGTTCTGCATGGCATTCTTTGCGATCAGAGGGGCAGGGTCTTTGGTCTGTGCCGGATCAAAACAGATTCTCCCAGTCCGGTTCCAGGAGCGATACATGCCTTGATGCCTTCCGGATCATCCACTCCCTGGTTTAATACATGAAGGTCTTCCTTACGAAGGTGGGGAAGAGAGTGGGCCCATGCCTCCAGATCGTTGACCAGATTGACATCGGAACATTCCAGGTAATTTTGAATCTCTGAGATTTTAATCACCCGGTCCTGGTTGGTCATTCTGGCCATGCCTTTGCTGACCGGACCGGCAACGCTGATGACCGCACGGCAGACAATTTGGGGTTTTTGATCGATATCATCAAAGAAGTGCGACAATGTTGAGATAAAAGATTCAGGGCCTGAAATTTTATAGGACTTATGCCACGCCGGGTTAAAGAGGTCAGCTTCACATTCATACAGCGACAGGCGGGTGTGGGTGCCGCCGACATCTGCTGCCAAAAACAACTCACTTGCATTCATTGATGATCTCCTTGTCTTCGTATTGCGTTCCGGTGGTCCCACATCATGCACATCATGCAGGGGATCGTCCTGTCCAGAATGAAAGTTTTGATTAATTAATCACAATCCTACTGACGGATGACATCCGTAAAACCCTGTAAAACGAACTGCACTGTCCCTTACAAACCGGCAAATCCCATCTGCCCGCTAACGGCTGAGTGTCTCTTTGCAAACCCGAAATGCCTTTGGTCGAAAGCCCCTTGGCCCTCCAAATATAGTAGAGCCGTCTGCAGGTTTTGGAAGAGCAAATTGGCTAGCTTCCCTGCTGTAGGACCCCCTATATCACAACTCCGGATTTCACACTTACATAGACTGTAGTCGATAATTACATGTTTTCCAGTATGGGAGATCACCAGTGTACAGTGTATTATAAAAAATGACCACAGGCAAGCAGTTGATAATCCGCCTGTAGTTGAATGATTAGGGGAAATTCCTGCAACGGAATTAAGCCGTTAATTCAAATTATTAGAGGATATTATGTATAAACGAATACTTGTACCGCTTGACGGATCGAAATTGGCCGAAATTGCGCTGCCCCATGCTGAATCCCTGGCTCAGCAATACAACGCTGAACTTGTATTGCTCCAGGTGGTTCAGCCCCCGACAATCCCAGGTCGGGGATCTACTGAAATAATCTTGTTTCAAAAAACAATGGAAGGTTTGATTAAGAAAGCAGAAGACTATCTGGCAGGATTGAAGGGCGAGTTTCGTGAAAAGTCTATTACCACCCGAACCCGGGTCGGTCTCGGACCGGTTGTGGATGAAATCGTGGAGACTGCTGACGCGCAGGATGCAGAGCTTGTCATCATTGCAAGCCATGGCCGGAGCGGTCTTGGTCGTGTGTTTTTCGGCAGCGTGGCTTCAGGCGTTCTCAATCGGATTGAGCACCCATTATTAATTATACGGTGCCCAGAGGAAGTCTCGTGACGTCGTAAAAACGACCCAGAATCAAATAATTCCAACCTTTGGAGGAATGCGGAGATGACAATGGATATGACAC
>CAYSSE010000649.1:0-2307 GCA_964433355.1 uncultured Desulfocicer sp. | reverse complement strand
CAGCCAATACAACAGTCATGGTGGGGGATCGGGAGCATGACATGATCGGTGCCAAAGGCAACGGTGTGCCCGGCCTTGGGGTGCTCTGGGGATATGGTACCCGGGAAGCCCTTGAGACTTCCGGGGCCTATGCATGCATTGACCGTCCCGGGGAATTGATTGACATGGTCAACAATTTGTAAAACTGGGCAAGTTATCAAACTTTCCCTGACACTACCGAAACTCCCAACATTAAAGAAAGGTACCCATGGCAAAAATAGAAGGGCTAAAGATAAAAAATTTCAAGGTGCTCAAAGAGATCACCCTGGGGCGATTATGGAATGAACAGACATCAAAACCGCTGTCCCCCATGACCGCTGTCATTGGAAAAAACGGTGTGGGGAAAAGCACATTATTTGATGCATTTGGGTTCCTTGCAGACTGCCTCAAGGTAGGTGTTGAAGAGGCCTGTGATTTGCGTGAAAGAGGTGGGTTTGATAAAATCCATTCCCAGGGACAAAAAGGATCCATTGAATTTGAGATATATTACAAAGAGGATGGAATTTCCAGGCCTATAACTTATGAGCTGTCCATCGACAAAGACAAATTCGGTCGTCCATTTGTTCAAAAGGAACGCTTGCGGCAGAGGCGCAAAGGACAGAAACATGGCTGGCCTTTTTCATTTTTCATTCTTGACAACGGCAGCGGCGTTGTCTGGAAAGAAGAAAAGGAAGGTCGCCAGATTGATGAAGAAAAGAGCAAGCTTGATCTTTTGCGTCTTATGCAGTCCATTGAAGAAGAGCAGGAAGAAAGCCGGGAGACGGAAGTGGTGGATCTTGAGGATACTCGAAAACTTGGCATCGCAACCTTGGGTTCCCTGAAACAGCATCCCAGAATTTCAAAATTCAGAAAATTTATTGAAGGATGGTATCTGAGTTATTTCACGCCGGACGCCGCACGCAGTCTGCCATTGGCAGGACCACAGAAACACCTAAATATCCATGGTGATAATTTAAGCAATGTGGTTCAATTTATGGAACGTGACCACCCCATGAAATTTAAAAAGATCCTTACACGCATTGCAGATAAAATTCCTGGTATTGACAAAATAGATTGCCATAAAACCCCGGATGGCAGGCTCCTGGTCCGCTTCAATAACAAAGGATTTGAAGACCCTTTTTATGCCCAGCAGATGTCCGACGGCACATTAAAAGTCTTTGCATACCTGCTTTTACTGGAGGACCCGGCACCGCGACCGTTCTTATGCATTGAAGAGCCGGAAAATGGTCTATACCACAAATTACTGGAATCCCTTGCCAGGGAATTCAGAGAACATGCCACGGGACGGAAGGGAAGCTCTCAGGTATTTATTACCACCCATCAACCCTATTTTGTGGATGCACTCTCCCCGGAGGAAGTGTGGGTGTTGGAAAAAGGAGACGATGGTTTTTCCAATATCCGGCGTGCCAGTGACGATGCAATGGTGGAGAACATGGTAAATCAAGGCTTGCCCCTGGGCGGACTCTGGTACAGCGATTATCTGGACGCGAGGTAGACGAATGCATTTAGAAATACTTGTTGAAGATCTTTCCGGTAAAAAAACCCTGGATATAATTATTCCTGAAATTTTAGGCTTGGCCCATACATTTAAAATACATCCATACAAGGGTGTTGGGCGCATCCCCAAAGGATTAAGAGGCACATCAGATCCCGATAAAAGAATTCTACTTGACCAGCTCCCCAAATTGCTAAGAGGCTATGGAGAAACCTTTGCCCATTATCCACCAGATTACCCAGCGGCTGTAATTCTGGTGTGTGATCTTGATGATAAATGTCTCAAAGGATTTAAGGAAGAGTTGCTGGGAATTTTACAGACCTGTAACCCGCAGCCGGAAACAAGATTTTGTTTTGCCATTGAGGAGGGGGAAGCCTGGTTTCTGGGAGATATCCCAGCCATAAAAGCAGCGTATCCAAAAGCAAAAAATGCTGTGCTTTCTGCCTATGTTAATGATTCGATCTGTGGTACCTGGGAGCGTATGGCAGATGCCATTTACCCCGGTGGGGCCAAAGCGTTGTCTGCCCAGGGATGGCAGAGAGTGGGGGCAGAAAAATCCAATTGGGCAAAAAATATATCTCCCCACATGAATATTGGGGAAAACAAGTCTCCCAGTTTTCAATATTTTTGTACAAAGATTATTGGTCTGATCAGAATATCTGCTGAATAATCCTGTAAATTTTTGCAGATTCCGATCATAACCAACATGTCCTAACGGACACAACGAATATTGGGTCGTAGACGCGGAGCCAAATGCTATCATGCCGCCCCCC
>CAYSSE010000648.1:0-2309 GCA_964433355.1 uncultured Desulfocicer sp. | reverse complement strand
GTTTTGATCCGATGTCCCCGCCACCCCCTTATACCGAACATCAGAAACTGTTCACCCCTGAGAGTTGGAACAAATTGAACTTAGCCCTGAATAACACTAAGGATACTGGAATACCCTACGAGCTTGAGTTGGAAACATTGACAGAGGATGGAAGCCGGCGGGGATGGATGTGGTTACACGGAGAGGCCGTTCGTGATGCAAGAGGCGACACTGTTGGATTAAGGGGAGCAGCTCAGGATATCACAGAGCGCAAACAGATAGATGAGGCGCTGAAAGCCAGTGAAAAAAAGTATCAATCATTGTTTCAGAATGCCCAAGTAGCGCTGTTCAGAAATAGACTTTCTGACGGCAAGCTTCTTGAAATAAATGAACGATATGCAAAAATGGCCGGGTATTCAACTATTGAAGACTGTATGGCTGAGTTCAATGCGGCTGATGCATGGGTTGATCCCAACGAGCGTAAGGAACTTTTGAGGACTTTACAAGAAAATGGGTTTGTCAGCGATTACGAGACGAAAATTATTCGCAAGGGTGGAAGCCATATCTGGATATCCTTTTCGGCAACGATTTTTCCTGAGCAGGGATTTCTCGAAGGATCAATAGTCGAGATAACCGAACGTAAGAGATCCGAGATTGAGCGGAAGAAATTGCAGGCCCAGTTGGCTCATGCCCATAAAATTGAATCCGTGGGCCGTTTGGCAGGGGGAGTGGCCCATGATTTTAACAATATGCTGAGTGTCATCCTTGGTAATACGGAAATACTCATGGAAGATATTGATCCGTCAAACCCTCTTGTCACAAATTTAGAAGAGATATTTAAGGCTGCCGAACGTTCCGCCAACTTGACCAGACAATTGTTAGCCTTTGCACGCAAACAGACGATTGATCCCAAAGTCCTAAACCTGAACCATGTCCTTGATGATCTGCTCAAAATGCTAAAGCGTCTGATCGGAGAGGACATTGATTTGACCTGGCAGCCTTCCCAAAACCTGTGGACTGTCAAAATAGATCCTTCCCAGATTGATCAGATATTGGCGAACCTCTGTGTGAATGCCCGGGATGCAATCAAGAGCGTGGGAAAAGTTACTATAGAAATAAATAATATCTCCTTTGATGAAGCTTATTGCAAAGAACATGCGGGCTTTAATCCTGGTAATTACGTAATGATGGCCGTCAGTGATAATGGCTCCGGTATGGATCAAAAAACCCTTGATAATCTTTTTGAACCGTTTTTTACCACAAAAGATATCGGCCAAGGAACCGGTCTTGGGTTGGCAACAGTCTATGGTATTGTAAAACAGAACGATGGCTTTATAAACGTTTACAGTGAACCCGGTGAAGGGACTACTTTTAAAATTTATCTTCCTGTTTATTCAGAAATGGCCGTTCCCAAACAAAACACTTTTAAGAAAACATCCCTGACAGGTAATGAAACGATCCTATTAGTGGAGGATGAAAAGCCCATCCTGAGGATGACCAAGATGATGCTGGAACGACTGGGTTACACGGTATTGACAGCTTCTGCGCCGAAGGAAGCCATATCAATTGTGGAAGCCTCTAATATTAATACAATTCATCTGCTTCTGACGGATGTGGTCATGCCCGAAATGAACGGCCGAGATCTGTCGAAAAAACTCCTCAGCATGTACCCTGACCTTAAATGTTTGTTTATGTCGGGTTACACTGCCAACGTTATTGCCCATCACGGTGTCCTGGATACAGGAGTTCAGTTTATAAACAAACCATTCTCAACACAAGATTTGTCCATAAAAGTGAGAGAGGTGCTGGATCAGACCAAGGGTGTATCGTTATAGTTATCCTATCTCAAAGGTTGATGCCCGGACTGGGGGATGAAGCGCTCGGTAAATTGGGAGGTTTGACTCGTCAGGCTGTTCAAATTTTAATGATGGGGAATGACAAAAAAAGCTTTTATTCTCCAATAATTTTGACCAAAACACGTTTTTTCCTTCTACCGTCAAATTCACCATAGAAAATCTGTTCCCATGTGCCGAAATCAAGCTTGCCTTCCGTGATTGCAACAACACTTTCTCTACCCATGATCTGTCTTTTCATATGGGCATCGGCATTGTCTTCACCTACATTGTGTCTGTATTGAGAAACTGGCGCATGGGGTGCTAATTTTTCAAGCCAGAGGTCATAATCATGGTGTAATCCGGATTCATCATCATTAATAAATACAGAGGCTGTTATATGCATTGCGTTTATAAGAACAAGTCCTTCAGCTATACCGCTTTCATTAATGCATTCTTGAATATCAGGTGTGATGTTGATGAAAGCCCTTCTTGTTG
>CAYSSE010000647.1:0-2312 GCA_964433355.1 uncultured Desulfocicer sp. | reverse complement strand
GGTTCCACCTCTTCTCCCATGAGCAGAGAAAAAATTTCATCGGCCTTTTCCGCATCATCCACGGTGACCTGGAGCATTACCCGTTTTTCCGGATCCATGGTGGTTTCCCAAAGCTGGTCAGGGTTCATCTCTCCCAGACCTTTGTATCGCTGGATATTAATTCCTTTTTTAGCCTCGGACATCATATGGATAAAAAACTGGAGCTTATCAGAAAATTCTTTTCCATTTTCAGTGGATCCCTTGGTGAAAACAGAAAAAGGAGGGCTGTCAAAGGCGCTGATATTGCCTTGTTTTTTCAGCATTATTTTATAATCAATGGTGGAAATTAAAGTTTTGCCCACCAGAATGGGAATGGCCTTTGAAATGTTCAAGGAATAATCCGCTTCGTCATTGATCTTTTTCCCTGGAACCTCCATTTCATGGATATGAAACACCTCATTGAATTCAACGTCTCCGGTGTTATATCCAGCGGTTTCCAACACCTCTTTCAAATGGATCATTTTTTCCTTGTCCTCCAGGAAAAATTTATCACTGACCCCCTCTTTGATAAGAATATTGAGAAGTTCAATATCAAACTCTCTTCTTTGCAGGCGTTCCACCGCATTGTGATACTCTGCAAGTTCCCTTAAAAAATCATACAACTCTGTCTCTTCCAGGGGGGCTTCCTGCCCATGAATATAAACATCTTTGTTTCCACAGATGCGTTTCACCAGATAATCCCTGTATTCAGGCTCATCCTTGAGATAGATACCGCTTTTGCCCTTTCCCACCCGAAACAGAGGCGGTTGTGCAATGTAGAGATATCCATTGGTGACAAGATCGGGCATTTGCCGGTAAAAAAAGGTGAGAAGCAGGGTTCTGATGTGTGACCCATCCACATCCGCATCGGTCATGATAACGACTTTATGATACCGGAGTTTTTCAATGTCGTACTCCTCTTTCCCAGCACCTGTACCCAGAACCGTGAAAACATTTTTGATCTCTTCACTTCTTAAAATTTTATCAAAGCGGGCCTTTTCCACATTTAAAATTTTACCCTTTAAAGGTAAAATAGCCTGGAATCGACGATCCCGGCCCTGCTTGGCACTGCCACCAGCAGAATCTCCCTCCACCAGAAACAGTTCCCGCTCCTTGGGGTCGGCAAATTGGCATTCAGCCAATTTCCCCGGCAGGGTGGAGTCCAGCAATGTCCCTTTTTTTCTGGCAAGTTCCCGGGCGCGTTTGGCAGCATCCCTGGCCCGGGATGCATCCACGGCCTTCAGGAGAATCTTTTTGGCAACAGCAGGATTTTCTTCAAGAAAAATGGCCAGTTTTTCATTGACCAGGGATTCTACGACCCCTTTAACATCACTGTTTCCCAGCTTTGTTTTTGTCTGCCCTTCAAACTGGGGATCCATTATCTTGACGCTGATAATTGCGGTTAATCCCTCCCGCACATCATCTCCGCCAATTTTAATGTTTTTCATATTTTTGGGTAGATTACCCGAAGCGGCATAGGTGTTCATGGTCCGGGTCAGGGCACCTTTGAATCCCGAAAGATGAAACCCCCCCTCAATGGTATTGATATTATTGGCAAACGAGTAAATTTTTTCTTTAAAGGTCTCATTGTACTGAATGGCAACATCCACTTGAACATCATTTTTGTTCGCTTCAATGAGGATGGGGGGATGCAGGGGGGTATTATTTCTGTTTAAATATTCAACAAAGGAGACAAGCCCCCCTTCATAGCAGAAATCATCTTTATCTGCGGATCGTTCATCTTCAATGATAATCCGGAGGCCCTTGTTCAAGAAAGCAAGTTCCCGGAGTCTTCGAGAGAGTTTTTCATACTGAAAGTCGTTTTCATTCATGATGGAGAAATCGGGGAAAAAGGTTATTTTGGTGCCCTTTTTATCCGTTTTACCACTAACGGACAGCTCGCATTGCTTGAATCCCTTTGAATACTCCTGATAGTAGACTTGACCATCTTTGTAAACTTCCATGTCAAGCTTTTCTGACAGTGCATTAACAACGGAAATACCCACACCGTGGAGTCCACCGGAAACCTTATATGAATCTTTATCAAATTTTCCACCGGCATGAAGTTTAGTCATAACCACTTCACATGCAGGGATATGTTCTGTCTCATGCATGCCAACGGGTATCCCGCGTCCATTATCCTCCACGCTGACCCGCATGTCCGGATGGATACGCACTATAATCGTATCACAATGACCTGCCATGGCCTCATCAATACTGTTGTCCACCACCTCGTACACCAGGTGATGCAACCCTTCTATTCCCACATTACCGATATACATGGAAGGTCTTTT
>CAYSSE010000646.1:0-2312 GCA_964433355.1 uncultured Desulfocicer sp. | reverse complement strand
TTGAGGGGCAGGCAGCCATGAATCTCCAGGCGGTGAGCCGCACAGAAAAAAATCGACCCTATGACATTGATTTTAACGATATCCATGGTGAGGACGGACAGGTTCTGATGGAGATGGATCTTGGTCCAGCCTTTATTGAGATGGTTCAGGATCTCCAAAAAGGAATTTCCCCCGGAGTGATGGGGGGGCGCTTCCATGAAACCCTCATTGAAGGCTTTTCCCGTGCGGCCCTTATGGTTAGTGAATCTACAGGTCTCCGTAAGGTGGTACTATCCGGCGGTGTTTTTAATAATGGGTTGATTCTGTCAGGGATTTTAAAACGCCTTGAATATCAAGGTCTAAAGGTTTATACCCATCAAAAGGTACCAACCGGTGATGGCGGGATTAGCCTGGGTCAGGCGGTGATTGCTGGGATCAGATAGCGTAAATAGGAAAATTAATATGGCATTAAAATATGTTCAGGAGTATCGGGATGGGGATCTTGCCCGGCAACTCATTGCTGCAATAGACCGTATTCATGGAAAAAAACTGCGCCTCATGGAGGTGTGTGGAACCCACACCATGTCCATCTTCCGCCATGGTATCCCCAGTGTATTGCCTGATACCATCAAGCTTTTGACAGGCCCGGGATGTCCTGTGTGCGTGACTTCCCAGCGGGATATTGACACCTTTGTGGCCCTTGCCATGGAACCGGGGGTTATTCTTACCACCTTTGGGGATCTTATGCGGGTACCCGGCACCCACGCGTCATTACAACAGGAAAAGGCCCAGGGCCGGGATGTCCGGGTGGTTTATTCGGCCTTTGATGCGGTAAAGCTGGCCGCCGAGAATCCCCAACAACAGGTGGTATTTTGTGCGGTGGGGTTTGAAACCACCACCCCCACGGTGGCAGCCTCCATCCTGGCGGCAAAACAGCAGGGAGTCACCAATTTTTCCATCCATTGCGCCCATAAACTTACTCCCCCGGCCCTGGCAGCCCTCATGGAAACCCCGGGGGTGGACATTGATGGGTTCTTACTTCCAGGGCATGTGTCCGTGATCACTGGTACCAGTGCCTATATCCCTGTATTTGATCAATACAAGATCCCGGCGGTGATTGCAGGATTTGAACCGGTGGATATCTTAAAGGCCATATTAATGTTGGTGAAGCAGAACGCTTCCGGGGTACCTGCTCTGGAAAATGCCTATCCCCGGGCCGTGTCTGACCAAGGCAACCCCAAGGCTCTGGCAATTATGGATCAGGTGTTTGAAAAAGCAGATACTGTGTGGCGGGGCATTGGCATGATTCCGGCAAGTGGGCTTGTGCTTCGACCCGATTTTGCCAGCTTCAATGCTCTGGAAAAATTTGATATCCAAGCGTGTGATGCCCCGGAACCTGTAGGGTGTGCCTGTGGAGAGATTTTGATGGGACTGAAAACCCCGGATCAGTGCAAACTTTATAAAAAACGATGCACCCCCATGCACCCTGTGGGGCCCTGTATGGTTTCAAGCGAAGGTGCCTGTGCGGCATTTTATCGGTATAATTGACCAAGGGAATGACGGATGCATTCCTATTTTTCCGGTCGGAAAGTTGGCTAACAATCAGGGTTGCGCCCTTGGCATTATCAGTGTTTTTGGCGTTTGCACAGGCTGTGATCGATACCGCCAATAACACAAGCCAGACCTCGTTTGCCCGGAAATCAGCTCCATAAAATTGCCACGGGCAGAACGTATTCTGGCCTTGGCCTACTCACAACTAAGCATGAAAGAATGTTAGAAGTATCTACTTTTTATATGAAAATGAAGTGCTAAAGTACCCTCAGCAGAGCCCCCCCCCCGATGGGTAATAGGAACCGGCCAATTGTGCCGTCTAACGGTTCCGGCCGGGCCCATTGCCCATCGGGGGGGGCGGCATGATATCATTTGGCTCCGCGTCTACGACCCAATATTCGTTGCCCGTTTATATGAAGATTGTATGATGATGCCGGGAAAATGGGAATACGCCCGAAGTGACGGTGTTTTTTAAATCAAAAAAAAGGATAAACAAAATATGGGCAATGACACGGTACTACTGGATCATGGCAGCGGAGGGAAGATCTCCCATGACATGATTTCCAATATGATTTTTCCCGCCTTTAACAACCCCATTTTGGCCCGCATGGACGATGGTGCCGTTCTTGATATCAACGGGAGCCGGGTGGCCTTTTCCACGGACTCCTATGTGGTGGATCCCATTTTTTTTCCCGGTGGCAACATCGGAGACCTGGCCATCAACGGTACCGTAAATGATGTGGCCATGTGCGGTGCCATTCCCCAGTATGTCAGTGTGGGGC
>CAYSSE010000645.1:0-2313 GCA_964433355.1 uncultured Desulfocicer sp. | reverse complement strand
GGGGGGGGCTCTGTTGAGGTTGCCCAGAAATTCTATTTTCTAATAAAAAAAATTAGTCCAGCAGGCCAGCCTCAATTTCTATGTTGCTCTTATTTTTCAATGCCGCAATCCACTCGGCATAGGCAGAATTTTGTTTCATTGAGAGCAACTGTTTTTTTACATCTTCAAGATTTTCCTGCACCTGGGCTTCCTCCGGCACTTTTCTCTCCTTCAGGGCAATGAGATAATATCCATCATGCCCCTTGAGTACACCGGGATGAAGCGCCTTGTCTTTCAACTGGAAAGCGGCTTCAATGATCTCAGGGCTTTGTCCCAGCTCGGGGGTGGTGCCTTTTTTGCCAAACAGAGCGGTTGACTTCAAGGACAATGACTCTATATCTGCCAATGCGCTAATGTTTTTATCCGTTCCTGCTTTATCAAGCCAAGCCTGGGCCGTCGCTTTGGCTTTTTCATCCTGAAGTTCCTGGGTCACCGCCATCTGCACCTTATCTCTAACGGTTTCAAGGGGCAGATCTTCAGGCTCGTTTCTGTCCATGGGCCGAATGATATAAAAGGCATCCCCCACCTCCTTTAAATCACTTATTTCTCCCACGGGCAATGAAAGGGCAAGTCTGGCAAAGGCCGGTGCATTTTCCCCTATTTCCTGGGGCCCGGCTGCATCAAAGGGGCCCTTTTCAAGCACATTCACACCGGCAAGCAAGCCTGCCTGCTCCAGATCATCCCCGTCAATGATGGCATCAAAGGCAGTGGACGCAGCAGTATAGGCAAGGTTTTTCACCTCAACTGCTTTAAGTTTTTTTTCAATATCCTGACTGGCATCTTCCAGGGAACGGGTGGTGGCATCCGTCTTCCCATTGACCTTGATGATGTGCCAGCCAAAAACGGTTTTCACAGGTTCACTGATCTCATTGACAGCCATGGAAAAGGCTTTTTCTCCAAAGGGCTTTACCATGTCGTCTTTTTCAAAATTTCCCAGGTGGCCGCCATTGTCCTTGCTCGTGTCCTGGGAGTATGTTTTGGCAAGTTGTTCAAAATCTTCACCGGCAACCGCCTTGTCATAGACCTCCCGGGCCTGTTTTTCAGCTTCATTAACGGCGGTTTCATCGGCATCCTCTGCCACCCGGAAAAGAATATGGCTGGCATCCACCTTTGCCGGGGAAGAAAACTCACTCTCATTGGCAAGGAAATAGGCTTCCACCTGCTCCTTTGAAATGGTGGTTTTTCCTTTGAAATCGTCGAAACCAAAGCTCAGGTATTGAACCTTAACCTTTGGTTGGGATTGATAGTTTGCTTTATTTTTATCATAGTATGCTTGAATCTGCTCCGCTGTGGGAGTCAGATCTTGAAACCCATCGGGATCGGAAAACAGATAATTGATGCTTACCTGGGTTTCATTCTCACGATACCATGCCCGGGCCTCCAAATCTGTTGTCTTGATATTTTTCAGCACCAGCTCCCGCATGTGGGTCTGGCGAAGGGTCTCCCTGTGTGTGGGTTCAAAGGTTTCAGGACTGAGCCGATTCCTTGACAGCACCCTTTGGTAGGTTTCAATGTCAAACGTGCCATCCTTATGAAATGCCTGGATGGCAATCAGGGATGCCTGGAGCTCTTCATCGGACACCGACAATTCAAGGGCATCGGCCTCCTGGGAGATTAAACGTTCTTCAATGAGTCGATCCATGGCCATTCTTTTAACCTGGAGAAGTTTGAGCAGATCATCGTTGAGATTTTCCCCAAACCGCTGGCGCATCTGTTCAATGACATTTTGATGGGATCGTCTGAATGCATCCATTGTGATGGGCGTATCATTCACCAATGCCACTTGACCGCCCGTTTTTGATCCCATGGACCCCATTCCCAGAAACACAAAAACAAGGACAATCAGACCAAGAATAATCTTAATAATCCAGGACCCGGTGTTTTCACGCATCAGCCTGAGCATATACTCTCCTTATGACATTTAAAATTGATATAACTGCCACGGGCAGACCTCGTATTTCACCTGGCTCTGCACACAACAAAATTTAAAAAACTGTAACGCCCACTGTGGTTTTTCTTAAAATAAAAGATAACAGTTTACAAATCTGCTTTTTTAACGCGATAGTCAGTCATGTGTCAACCCTTATATTCAGCATAAAATTTGGGGCTCCAATGACATCTCAAGATCACGCCGGACTGAACTGTAGGGTTTTCACAAAGTTTCAAGATTTATGTTGACAGATGGGAGTATTTCAACTATTAAGGTCTTGTTTTTCTTGTGGGGCTGTAGCTCAGATGGGAGAGCGCATGACTGGCAGTCATGAGGTCAGGGGT
>CAYSSE010000644.1:0-2328 GCA_964433355.1 uncultured Desulfocicer sp. | reverse complement strand
CCGCTTTAATTCCGGGGTCATCATAATATTATGCTCCTTTCATAAATGGGGGACACATAAATGGGGGACAGACCACGTTTTTTTCTCTGCTCAAAAAGAATCCCGACCGGCATCCACGAATTCCTTCGTCAGGTGAATCAACCGAACCTTTCCCAGAAAACGGTTCAGATCCGCCACCCGGGTCTCGCTGTCCATCACGGGGATTATAAAAAATTTATGCTGTACCAACATTTTCCTCACTTTTTTAGAGAGTAAATAGAAAAAACGTGGTCTGTCCCCTATTTCTCCCTGGCATTATCATTTGAGAACTTCGTGGCATAGTTATCCGCACCTTGGATTTAGTGATGTCAAATTTGTCTGGATATTTTTTGTCATATCACAACTAACAGGATTAATAGTGGTCTGTCCCCCATTTTCCACCGCATGATCTTGTAGCAAGTGATTACGGTGTTCTACAAAATTAAACGTGGTCTGTCCCCCTATTCTATAAACCAGAAAATAGGGGACAGACCACGTTTTTTATTTTATCATTGACCCGGGGATTTAATTTTCCGGGGCCTGCCAGGTCTGCCATGTGTAACCCGACGTCCCAATGCATTGCTTATTTCATCCTTGAATTTCTCACTTCCAAGAGCAAAATTGCCATTGGTACTCTGACGAATTTCATTAAGTAAGCCCACACTCAACGCCTCTTGAAATAACTTGCAGTAGGATGACTGACGTTCTTTCTTTGAGCGTCCCAACCCATATAAACATGATGGTGCTTGAAAAAATCAATTTCCTCTCCCAGCGCATTTGCACGGTAGCTGGACCAGCGATACTCCCCAGGATGTTGAACCATTCCAGCCCGTACTGGATTAAGCTCGATATAGCGTTGACAAATAAGTAAATAATTCTCTTGTTGTGCGATGCAGGAACGATAACGTCCTTCCCAGAGGGAGCCGCTGCGCCCATAGGTCCGGTTTATATATTGGACATAACGTTGCCCCAAACGTTTCATGAGGGCACCCGTGCTATCAACTTCTGCCGGAGTCAAAAGCAGGTGCACGTGATTGGTCATCAAAACATAGGCATGGATTGCACAATCAGTTGCCTGGGCGTACTCTTTCAGCCAATCAAGGTATAATTGATAATCTTCATCTGCGTAAAAACAGACTTGCCGATTGTTGCCTCTTTGGATTATGTGAGTCGGTACCCCGGGCATGATGATTCGTGAACGTCTTGGCATGGTTAACCTCACCTTGGATTTAGTGGTGGAAAAGTTGCGCAAACCTTTTTTAAATACCCGAACATACATGCTTCAAGACAAAACTCAAATATATCAATTATATATATTTTTATAATGCTGAAAAACATATGTGTGGGTACTTATCATATCACAACCTACAAAATTAAACGTGGTCTGTCCCCTATTTTCCGCATGTTATTTGGGCAAAAGAATCAGAAAAACTATTTGGTTCTGGCTTGTCCAGTTTTGGCTTTTAAGGGAATAATGCCGGTGCCCCCCACATAAATCAACAGGTGAAAACGAGCAGATGAAGAATATCGCTTTTTTAATAAAATGGGGAAAAAACGTGGTTTGTCCCCTATTTTGTATTTTACCAAAAGGTAAAAAAACTAGGAGTTAATTTGTCCTGAGCACACGAAAACCCAAAACGTTGCTCCCAAAGACCGGGGAGTTCCTGCCGCGGTTGGCGCAACGCAAGGGGGCTGGGTAGCTGAGAAAGCCACCGCCACGGAACACCCGGAGGGACTTGCCCTGTGCATATATAGGATTATTACGGCTGTGTTTTTTATAGGCATCTTTTGCATATATGTCCTGGCACCACTCCCATACGTTTCCACTCATGTCGTAGATGCCTAAGTCATTTGACGTCTTGGTACCAACCTTGTGGGTGGAACCACCGCTGTTACTTCTATACCAGGCAAAGCGATTCACATCATCGCCTCCTGAATATTTTTGGTTTTTGCCCCCACTCCTGGCAGCATACTCCCACTGGGCCTCCGATGGCAGGGAAAAAGTGCGCCCTGCCTGGCTGTTGAATTTTTTAATAAAGGCATTTGCATCTTTCCAGGAAATCCTCTCCACCGGGAAGTCATTTCCTTTCTTATAGGTTGAAGGATTGTTTCCCATAATTTCTTGCCACTGTCCCTGGGTCACCTCATATTTCCCCATCCAAAACCCGGAAAGAACTACCTTATGCACCGGTTTTTCATCAGAACCACCCTCATTTCTGCCCATCATAAAATCACCGCCAGGTACCCAGACAAATTCCATGCCCGTGACCGGTTCTTTCCATTTTTCTCCCGCTCGCTTGGTGCCGGAAG
>CAYSSE010000643.1:0-2347 GCA_964433355.1 uncultured Desulfocicer sp. | reverse complement strand
GTTATGTTAAAATAATGCCAATTTCTCGTATCAAGTCATATGACCGGCACTATAACAAGTGGTCAAGGCTTGCGTTATTGGCATTATCAGTGGTTTTGGAGTTTGCACAGGCTGGTCGATAACGCCAATAACACAAGTATGACCCCGTTTGCCCGGAAATAAACGTCTTAAAATTGTATGATGATGCTGGAAAAATGAGAATGCGCCCTTAAAAGGATATCAAAGGATATCAGAGGATGGTAAATATTCGGGTTGCACTGTAAATGTTTGGCCAGTGCCCCCATATTCATCTATTTGGGACTGCGTAGCATACTATTGCTATGTGAGCAGGCCCAAATGAGTGAAGATGGGATGCTGAACGAATATTTACAGGGGAGGCTTCTAAAAGTCAGCAATATCATCACAATGGGTGGATATCTCATGACAAACGAGATAATAAATTGTTTTTCAATATGTAAAAAAAACTGACAGGTACTGGGGGGAATATATATGGCAAAAGTGATTTTCGGGGCCTGGGATAACGTCGTCATTGATAATCGCAGTAAAAAGGTATTTGAAATTGAAGAATGCCCGGAGTTTAGTGATCCGTGGATGTATACGAGGCGAAATCTGTACCCGGTGGCATGGCAGCCACAGGGATTCCTGAATATCTTTTACCAAATTCAGTTCTGAACGCGGGTGAAAAACAATGGGCCCCTGCCCATGTTCACCTCATGTTGCCCGGCATGGATTAATTCAATTGCCCCCCCATTGATTTTTTGGGGTTAGTCATAACATGGGCCACTTTGAAGCATTTTTTTTTAACCTAAAAATAAAGTCAGTAATTACAGATAATTGACAATAACATATATTCGGTTCCTGTGTAGTGGCCCATCCTATGACCAACCCCGATTTTTTCAATGCCCATTTTTTTGTTATTAATAAATTCAATAAATTATACAAGAATAAGCGAATAGAGGGTGCGATCATCCGGGATTATATGACTTGCATGTTGGGATTAAAATTTGATAATTAATCTTTCATGGTGCCTGAAGTTTTATAATCAAAAATTTGAAAGGTTGAAATTCTATGCCCCAAATGCCACTTGAAATTAACGATTCTGAAATAAAAATCCATGGCCATCGCTTGTCTGTGAAATGGTTTTGTCATACATTGAATGACTGTGGGGTGAAAAAACAAGATAGACCCGTTGTGGTCATGCTCCATGAGGGGCTTGGCTGTGTTAAAATGTTGCGGGATGTACCCGAAAAAATAGCCCGGTTAACCGGCTGCAATGTCATGGCCTATGATCGCCTGGGTCATGGTCGCTCGGACAGGCTACCCAAGTCCCATGTCCACAATGAGTATATCCTTGATGAAGCCTGTAAATTTCTTCCAGAGGTGCTGGATCAATGTGATTTACCAAAGGCTTTTTTATGGGGGCACAGCGACGGGGGAACCATGGCGTTGTTATTTGCAGGACGGTTTCCACAAAGAGTGTCAGGGGTGATCACAGAAGCGGCCCATGTGTATGTGGATTCCCTGACGATTCAGGGAATTAAAACCGCAGTAAAGGCATGGGACGCAGGAAATTTAAGGGAAAAACTGGCAAATTACCATGGTAATAATGTGGATGGAATTTTTCATCGCTGGTCCACCATCTGGCTGTCTGATACCTTTGCCCAATGGAACATTGAATCCCTTCTTAAGGACATCACAGCACCAGTATTGGCCTTCCAGGGAGCAGATGATCATTATGGAGAACCCGGTCAATTGATGTCCATCACCAAAAAAACCGGGGGCCGTTCCCAACGGGTGATGATCCCCGGGTGTGGTCACATTCCCCATCTCCAGGCCTTTGATGCCGTTGCACAAAAGGCTGTGGGGTTTATACAATTTTGTTGTCAATTATCTCCTGAATTAAAGGTTCAGGTGGGGACTCTTTGAAAAAAAAGGGCCTGGTTCAAAAAAGCATATTACAGGGTAACACCTTTGCCCACCAGTCTTCTAATAAAAGACTCAGCAAGAGTGACATAAGGCATTAAAAAGTGTTACCTATATTTGAACCAAGCCAAAAAAAGTTAAGCTTGGATAAACTACCAAATCACTTGCCATTGTGTAAAAAAGACCTAATTTAAATACTGTTGGACATGATTTACTTGACCATTGGGGTGTGCGGGGTTAATGCCCTGTGATTAACAAACCAAATACAAAAGCCATGAATGAACTTTCAGATTTAAAAGGTTTTTGAAAGGAAATAAGGTGATGTTCAGATCACACAGACTAAAATAAGATTAAACAATGACATCAAGGCCGGAGAAACGACCTTGGGTGACCTTGACAATTTAAAATTTGATAATCGTTTTGT
>CAYSSE010000642.1:0-2355 GCA_964433355.1 uncultured Desulfocicer sp. | reverse complement strand
TGGAATCCCGGGACACCATGTCCACCATGGCGGCAACCAACATCATTGAATTTTATCGCAACGGCACCTTGCCCACCATTGTGAACCCGGAAGTGCTCAAGAGCACCTAAACCCAAAAGGATTTTTAAGATACACCATGATGGACACAAAGCCAGAATCAAAACATGTCAAGCAGGCAGAAATGTTGGCCAACCGGGTCAAAAAGCAGTACAAGCACCTTAAGAAGAAATTTACAAAACAAAACATTGAGGTGTTCCGGCTCTATGACGGGGATATTCCGGAAATTCGGGCCGCCGTTGATTGGTATGCAGGGCATCTGGTGGTGGCGGAATATACCCGGCCAAATTCCAATCCCCAATGGTTGCCCATGATGGGCAATGCCGTGGCCCTGGCCCTTAACATAACACCGGAAAATCTTCATTTAAAGGAAAGGCAGGCAGGGCACCAGGATGGCAAGCGCTACCAGCGTTTTGACACCACCAATCGGAAAATCGTGATGCAGGAGCGGGATCTGAAATTTTATATCAATTTGTGGGACTATGTGGACACCGGACTTTTTTCCGACCATAGAAATACCCGGATAATGGTCAGGGAGATGGCCCAGGGAAAAGACCTTTTGAACCTGTTCTGCTACACCGGTGCCTTTTCCTGCCATGGGGCAAAGGGTGGGGCACGCTCCACCACCTCGGTGGATCGTTCCCAAAGTACCATTGACTGGGCCCGGGAAAACATGACCCTCAATGACATTCCCCTGGAGCACAACCACCTGATCCAGGCAGACACCTTTGATTTTTTAAGAGAAACTGCAGATACCGGTCAACGCTTTGATCTTTGCGTGGTGGATCCCCCCTCTTTTTTTACAAGGAGAAGTCAGAGTGACCATTTTGACATTAACAGCGATCATCCCGATTTGCTGCAGTCAGTTATTAATGTAATGCGGCCCGGGGGCACCATCTATTTTTCAACCAACCATCAGGATTTCACCCCGTGTATGGATCATCTACCCCTTGAAAGCCACAAGGAGATCACTAAAACCACCATTCCAGAAGATTACCGACGGAAACACAAACAAATTCACCGATGTTGGAAACTTCTGGTAAAAAATTAAATTTTAGGAGCATTCAATAGCTGGTGCCAAGTTCGTTCACTGGATATGCACCCCAAAATGACTCTTGGCCTTAGAGTGCCGGTCACATGACTTGATGCTAAAAAGACAATCTAATCCACTGTTAACACTACAGCGACACTTTCATGATCCACCCTGTTGAGAGGGAATTATAAAGCTCATTTACCAACCTTTTGATACTCGATTTTAGTGAAGTAAGCGAAGTGTCGCTGTAGTGTTAATACAAGGATAATGATTTCAAAATGGTATCAAGTCATGTGACCGGTATTATACTCACTTGCGATCAAAAACAGACAACCCCTGTTGCAATGCAGCAGGGGCTGTTTGATTTCTATATTATTTTTTTAGCGGATTATTCAACTGTAATCATTTTCTTCGTTAGAGAATGTAAGTCTAATCCAATGCGCTATTTTTTGGTATGACAGGCGTTGCATGAAATGGGACCGTAGCTCTCGCCTTTGGATTTCCGGTCTCGATGGCATTTGATGCAGGTTTTATTCATTACCTGTTTTCTTTTTAGTTCTTTGGCAGCCTTCATGGTTTTGATAACGCCTAATTCCATGGGAAACACATCATGGCATACCTTGCAATCCCCAAGAATTTCCTGATGCACCTTGTGGGGGAATTGTACCTCTCCCTTGGAACCGCCATTGACGGCGAATTCTTCTGCACCATGATTCACCATTGCAAGGGTTGCCACGGCTGAAAAGATCATGAGTCCTACCACAATAACTGCCAGTTTTATCGCCTTCATAAAAAACCTCCTGAATTTTGGCATCTTTCATTCATTGGCTGACACTTTTTCAGCATAAATTTTCCTTATCTTTTGGGGATTTCTTTAAAAAAATGTCAACTATTTTTGAGGGGAGATGAAGGATGCCTGAATTTTAATTTTCATAACGGTCATGTCACACGATTACCAATTTCTGGCCATAATTTCAAAATATGCCGCAGGTTTGACACAGGCCGGGCACTTATCCGGAGCCTGTTTACCCGTGTGGATATATCCACAGCTCAAACATCGCCAGGTGATTTCCTCTGGACGTTCAAAGACCCTTTCTTTTGCAATATTTTCTGCAAGCTCCCGGTACATCTCTTCGTGGTTCCGTTCGGCAACAATAATGGCATCCAGGGTATCGGCTGCCCGCACAAAGCCTTCTTCCCTGGCAATTTTGGAAAATCCGGGATACATCTCCGTGTGGATATAAAGCTCCAGATCTGCGGCAGAC
>CAYSSE010000641.1:0-2367 GCA_964433355.1 uncultured Desulfocicer sp. | reverse complement strand
TGATCGGAGACATTGGTCAGACAGTGACCGAGGCCGGTCCCAGTACCCCGGTGGAAATTGTGGGCCTAAGCGGTGTTCCCGAAGCCGGTGACGAACTTATGGCGCTCTCTTCTGAAAAGGATGCCAAGCAGATCAGTGAACACCGCATGCAAAAAGAACGGGCCAAGGAACTTGCCAAAAAGAGCCGTGCCAACCTGGAAAAACTCTTTGCCAACATGGGTTCCGATGAGATCAAGGAACTTAAACTCATCATCAAGGCCGATGTACATGGATCCCTGGAAGCGCTGAACGATTCGGTGATGAAGCTTGCCCAGGAAGAGGTGGATATCAAGATTGTTCATTCTGGTACCGGTGCCATCAATGAGTCAGATGTTTCCCTGGCTGCGGTTTCCAATGCCATTATCATTGGATTCAATGTGCGACCCACTCCCAATGTAAGGAATCTTGCCAAGGAAGAGAACATTGATATGCGGTTTTATGATATCATTTACAATGTTATCAATGATATCAAGGCTGCCCTCACTGGACTGATGCCCTCCACTTTCCATGAGAGCATTCTGGGGCGTGCCGAAGTTAGAGATGTTTTTGTTATTCCCAACAAGGGCACTGTTGCCGGTTCTTTTGTGCTGGACGGTAAAGTTACCCGGGGGGATAAAATTCGACTGCTCCGGGATGGGGTTGTGAAATGTAAATCCACAGTGGCCTCCCTGAGGCGATTCAAGGATGATGTAAAAGAAGTGGCCCAGGGCTATGAATGCGGTATTGGCATTGAAAAATACAATGATATAAAAATGGGTGATATTTTTGAATGCTATGAGATTGAAGAGCGTAAGGCCACCCTGGAGCAGATAAAAGAATGAAGCCATATCCAAGGGGAGACCGGGTGGGGATAAAAATTCAAGCCTGCCTCACCGAACTCATGACCAAAAAACTACAGGACCCCAGAATCGAAATGGCCACCATCAGTGGGGTCAAGATGACACCGGATCTGCGCATCGCCTATGTTTACTTTTCTGTGTTTGGCGATGAAAAGCGGGTTCAGGAGGCCCTGGAGGGATTTAAAAGCTCCCTGGGATTTATCAAAAAAAGCATTGCCCCCAAACTGGGACTTCGCTATATGCCGGATTTGAAATTTATCCACGACACCTCCTTTGACCGGGGAAGTCGCATTGACCGCCTTCTTAAGGGAACCCTTCCTGAAGGTGACCATTGACCCCCATACTGGATGGCATAATTGCCGTGGATAAACCTGCCGGGATTTCTTCTGCCAGGGTGGTTGCCCGGTTGAAAAAACGGCCCGGCGTTAAAAAAATAGGGCACACAGGCACCCTGGATCCTTTTGCAACGGGGGTGCTTTTATGCGGTATCAATAAAGGTACCCGGCTTTCCCGATTTTTACTGGGGGGAGAAAAATCTTATCTTGCCGGGGTTCACCTTGGGGTTACCACCGACACCCTTGATGCCGAGGGAAAGATAATTGCCTCTGCTGAAGAGGGCATGGTGAATGATCTCACCAAAGAGCAGGTGGTTACGGTGGTGGCTGGGTTTAAAGGCCCCCAAAAACAGATTCCACCGGTGTACTCCGCCTTAAAGCACAATGGGGTTCCCCTGTATCGCCTGGCCCGCCAGGGCAGACCCGTGGAAAAACCAGCCAGGGACATTGAAATTTATGACATCCAAATCAGATCCATGGAACTTCCCCTGGTGGAGATGGATGTGCATTGTTCATCGGGCACCTATATCCGGAGTCTGGCCCGGGATATCGGGGCTCATCTGGAGTGTGGGGCCCATCTGGCCAGTTTATGTCGAACCTCGTGTTGTGGTACATCTCTGGACAAAACCCTTCCCCTTTCCAGTCTTGAGCAGATGGATGATGATCTTTTCAACGAGCAGATCATTCCCATGGCCCAGGCGGTGCCTTCCCTGCCTTGTATCTTCGCAGATGAAGCCATGATGGGGAAAATGCGCTTTGGCCAGCCCTTGGGCGATCTTCTGCCCGGGCCTTTTTTCTGGCGGGGTGCCGGGCAGAATAAGTTTCTTCGTATCCTTGACTCCCAGGGAAGCCTTGCCGGGGTGGTTGAATATGATGAAATAGCTGAAACTTATAATTATTGTTGTGTTTTTATAGATTAATCGTTAGTATAGATTGTTTTTGCCCTTGGGAAAATGTACCCATGGGGATAAAATCAAATGGCAGGGGCATTCTAAGCAGTGTCTTTAGATCTGTTTTTCTGAATGGAATATTGGATGGCAGATGGATAAAGGACAGTGTGTTGGATTTCTTTGAATGCCCCGTATTAATTTATTCCAGATAAGGAGTAGTAAAGTGGTTTTACTGGCAGAAAATAAAGAAGAGATGATTGAAAA